>NZ_JBRJGU010000003.1:0-346763 GCF_053628655.1 Porphyrobacter sp. MBR-49 | reverse complement strand
ATCCGGTCAACGGCACCAATTTTATCGACATGCTCGACCTGTTCCTTGACGATCCGGAGACGCAAAGCATCATCATGATCGGCGAAATCGGCGGCAGTGCCGAAGAAGAAGCCGCCGCCTTCATCAAGGCCGAGCGTGCGAAGGGCCGCGCCAAGCCGATGGTCGGCTTCATCGCCGGCCTCACCGCCCCTCCGGGCCGCCGCATGGGCCACGCTGGCGCCATCGTCAGCGGCGGTCAGGGCGGCGCGGAAGACAAGATCGCGGCGATGGAAGATGCAGGCATCCGCGTCAGCCCCTCGCCATCCGAGCTCGGCACCACGCTGGCCACGATGCTGAAAGAACTGGTTTGAAAAGATTGTGAGTCCCCGCGCAGGCGGGGGCCTCAGTCGGGGGAGTGCCATGCTGAATGAGATCCCCGCCTTCGCGGGGACTCACAAGACGGGAAACGAGACAGGTAAGTGAAAGGCGGGTTCGTCTACATCCTGACCAACAAGCCTGACGGCGTTCTCTACATCGGAGTAACCATCGACCTCGCAATGCGAATTGAACAACACCGGTTTGGTAAAGTTTCGAGCTTCACGAAAAAATACAACTGCCACCGTCTTGTCTGGTTCGAATGGTTTGATGATCTGAACGACGCGCAGCGTTTCGAACGGCGCATGAAGAAGTGGAACCGGGAATGGAAAGTGAAGCGAATCGAAACCCGCAATCCGGCGTGGGACGATCTGTCGCACACCATTCCGCACATTATATGAGCGATGTGTCGCTCTGAATCGAGGGAGGTCCCCGCCTGCGCGGGGACTCACAAGGTGCTAATATGAACAAGCCAAACGATAGCCTCATCCCCGCCTTTACCGATCAGGAAGGCCCGCAGCCCGGCCCTTCGTGGGAGCGGCGCGGGTGGCTCGATACGCTGGCCGATAGCGCATCCGATCTGACCTCCGCGATGGACCCGACCGAGATGCGGATCGCGGTGGCGAAATCCGCGAAGGACGCGGGCAAGCCTGCCGATCCCAAGGCGGTCGAAAAGGCCGCGGCGCTATCGATCGCGGCGATGCAGTTGGTGCGGCTGTATCGGGTGCGCGGGCACATGGCGGCAGATCTCGATCCGCTGGGCCTGTCGGATCGCGAAGGGCCAACCGACCTGACGCTCGAATGGCACGGGCTGGCGGGCAAGGAAAACGAAGATGTCTATGTCGGCGGCGTGCTCGGCATGGAATGGACCACGGTGGGCCAGCTCCATCAGCGGCTGCGCGAAGTCTATTGCGGCAAGGTCGGCCTTGAATACATGCATATCGCCGATACCGAGGAACGCCGGTTCCTGCAGGACAAGTTCGAAAGCCCCGGCGAAACGATCCAGTTCACCCCGCAAGGCAAGAAAGCGATCCTCGCCGCTGTGCTGCGCGGGGAGCAATACGAGGAATTCCTCGCCAAGAAATATGTCGGCACCAAGCGGTTCGGGCTGGATGGCGGCGAATCGATGATCCCGGCGCTGGAAGCCGTGATCAAGCATGGCGGCAGCGCGGGCGTGCGCGAGATTGTCTACGGCATGGCCCACCGCGGGCGCTTGAACGTGCTCGCCAACGTGATGGCCAAGCCTTACCGCGTGATCTTCCACGAATTTTCGGGCGGCAGCGCCAACCCCGATGATGTCGGCGGTTCGGGCGATGTGAAATACCACCTTGGCTCCAGCACCGACCGTGAGTTTGACGGGATCTCTGTGCACATGAGCCTGGTCGCCAACCCGTCGCATCTTGAAGCGGTCAACCCCGTGGTGCTGGGCAAAGTGCGCGCGCACCAGGTTTTCCGTGATGATCTGGCCCACGGCAAGCAGGTGCTACCGGTGCTGATCCACGGCGATGCGGCGTTTGCGGGGCAAGGCGTTGTGTGGGAAAGCATCTCGCTTTCGGGCGTGCCGGGATATGATACCGGCGGGTGCATCCACTTCATCATCAACAACCAGATCGGCTTCACCACTTCGCCCAAATTCGCGCGGTCTTCGCCCTATCCCAGCGACGTGGCCAAGGGCGTGATGGCACCGATCCTGCACGTCAACGGCGACGATCCCGAAGCGGTGACCTTCGCCTGCAAACTGGCGGTGGAATATCGCCAGACCTTCCACCGCGACGTGGTGATCGACATGTGGTGTTACCGCCGCTTTGGTCACAACGAAGGCGACGAGCCCAAGTTTACCCAGCCGTTGATGTATGATGCGATCCGCGCGCACCCCAAGGTCAGTGTCAGCTACGAAAAGCGGCTGGTTGATGAAGGCGTGGTCGAACCCGGCACGCGTGAGCGCATCGCGGGTGAATTTACCGCGCTGCTCGAAGATGAGTTCGAAGCGGGCAAGAGCTACAAACCCAACAAGGCTGACTGGTTTGCCCAGCGTTGGTCAGGGCTGAACAAGCCCGCCGATCCGGAAACCGCGCGGCGCAATGTCGAAACCGCGATCGAGCCAAAGACGCTGGAGTCGCTCGGCCGGGTGCTGACCGAAGTGCCGGATGATCTTGGCATTCACCGGACATTGGAACGCGTCATCACTGCCAAGCGTGAAATGTTCGTCAATGGCGACGGTTTCGACTGGGCCACGGCAGAAGCACTCGCTTTCGGCAGTCTGGTTATGGAAGGCTACGGCGTGCGCCTGTCCGGGCAGGATTCGGGGCGCGGCACCTTCAGCCAACGCCACGCGGTGTGGGTCGACCAGAAAACCGAACGCAAATATGTTCCGTTGAACACCCTGCCGCACGGCAAGTTCGAAGTGCACGATTCCACCCTGTCGGAATATGGTGTGCTCGGGTTCGAATACGGGTTTGCGCTGGCCGATCCCAAAACGCTGGTGCTGTGGGAAGGCCAGTTTGGCGATTTTGCCAATGGTGCGCAGATCATGATCGATCAGTTCATCGCCAGCGGCGAATCCAAATGGCTGCGCGCCAATGGTCTGGTGATGCTGTTGCCGCATGGCTACGAAGGGCAAGGGCCGGAACATTCCTCAGCGCGGCTCGAACGGTTCCTGCAATTATGCGCGGATGACAATTTGTGCGTGTGCAACATCACCACGCCCGCCAATTACTTCCACGTGTTGCGCCGCCAGATGCTGCGTTCGTTCCGCAAGCCGTTGATCATCATGAGCCCCAAGTCGCTGCTGCGCCACCCGCTGGCCAAAAGCGCGAAGGGCGATTTCACCGGCGAAACGCATTTCATGCGCATCCTGTCGGACTCCGCCACGATTGCCGATGACAAGGTGCGGCGCGTGGTGCTGTGTTCGGGCAAGGTCGCCTATGATCTGCTGGAAGCCCGCGATGCAGCGGGGATCGATGATGTGTCGATCATCCGGATCGAACAGCTGTACCCCTTCCCCGGCGATCCGCTGGCGGTGCGGCTGAAGCGGATGACCAACCTCAAAGACTTAGTCTGGTGTCAGGAAGAACCCAAGAACAATGGTTCGTGGTTCTTTGTCCAGAACCAGATCGAAGATGCGCTGACCGCCGCCGGGCATTCGGGTAAACGCCCGATCTATGCCGGGCGCAATCCGTCCGCTTCGCCCGCCACCGGGCTCGCCAGCCGTCACAAGGCCCAGCAGGAGGCATTGATTGCCGACGCGCTCGGTCTATCACAATCAGACCTTAAGTAAGGCCGCAAGGAACCACAAACATGGCCACTGAAATCACAGTCCCCGCCCTTGGCGAATCCGTCACCGAAGGCACGATTGCCGAATGGCTCAAGCAGCCCGGCGATGCAGTCGCCGCCGATGAACCCATCGTCAGCCTCGAAACCGACAAGGTCGCGGTTGACGTGCCATCGCCCGTCGCAGGCGTCATGTCCGAACACCGCGTTGCGGTGGGCGACACGGTCGAAGTTGGCGCGGTGATCGCGGTGGTGGACGAAGGCGCGACGGCATCTGCCCCCAAACCCACGCCTGCCCCGGCGACGGCCAAGACTGATACGCCCGCGCCCGCTCCGGCGGCGGCCAAGGCTGATACGGCTGCGCCCGCGCCCGCAGCGTCCGAAGAACTGCTGAACGCGGCGCAGACCCTGTCGCCAGCCGTGCGCCGCGCTGTGCTCGAACACGGGGTTGACCCCTCGACCATCAAGGGCAGCGGCAAGGATGGCCGGTTGACCAAGGAAGACGTGCTCGCCGCGGCTGAGGCGAAGGCCAAGGGCGGCACTCCCGCGCCCTCGCCCGCCCCGACCCCGGCTGCAACCCCCGCCCCAACCGGCGGCGCGCGCGGCGAAGAACGGGTCAAGATGACCCGGATGCGCCAGACCATCGCCAAGCGGTTGAAGGGCGCGCAGGAACAGGCCGCGCTGCTCACCACCTTCAACGATTGCGACATGAGCGCGGTCATGGAAGCGCGTGAGAAGTACAAGGACTTGTTCGCGAAAAAGCACGACATTCGCCTCGGCTTCATGGGCTTTTTCGCCAAGGCTGCCTGCCTTGCGCTGAAAGACGTGCCGAGCGCCAATGCCTATATCGAGGGCGATGAAATCGTCTATCACGACTATGTCGATATCTCGGTTGCGGTATCGGCGCCCAATGGGCTGGTCGTTCCCGTAATCCGCGATGCCGACAAGAAGGGCTTTGCCCGGATCGAACAGGACATTGCCGATTTCGGCGCGCGCGCGAAGGCTGGCACGCTGACGATGGACGACATGAGCGGCGGCACCTTCACCATCAGCAACGGCGGCGTGTTCGGCAGCCTGATGTCGACCCCGATCATCAACCCGCCGCAGAGCGCGGTGCTGGGCCTCCACCGCATTGAAGATCGCCCGGTCGTGCGCAATGGTCAGATCGTGATCCGCCCGATGATGTATCTGGCGCTGTCCTATGACCACCGCCTGATCGACGGGCGCGAGGCGGTAACCGCGCTCAAGATCATCAAGGAAGCGATCGAGGATCCGACGCGGATGCTGATTGATTTGTGAGCGTGTAAATCGCATCGTCACCCCAGCGAAAGCTGGGGCCTAGAGCGGCAAGCTTGACCCCCGCAGCCTGAGATCCCAGCTGTTGCTGGGATGACGGAGAAAAAAATGGCTGACCACAATTACGATTACGACGTCCTCATCATCGGTGCCGGCCCCGGCGGCTATGTCGCTGCGATCCGTGCGGCGCAGCTCGGGCTGAAGACCGCCTGTGTTGAAAGCCGCGAGACGCTGGGGGGCACCTGCCTCAATGTCGGGTGCATTCCATCCAAGGCGCTGCTGCACGGTTCGGAACTGTTCGAGGAAGCCGCAGGCGGCCACTTCGCCACATGGGGCATCACCGCCACGCCAAAGCTCGACCTCTCCAAAATGATGGCCGAAAAGACCAAGGCCGTGGGCGAGTTGACGGGGGGAATCGAATTCCTGTTCAAGAAGAACAAGGTCACATGGCTGAAAGGCCACGCCGCGTTTGAAGACGCGCATACAGTCAATGTCGGCGGCGAGAAAATCACCGCCAAGGACATCGTGATCGCCACCGGGTCGAACGTCACCCCGCTTTCTGGCGTAGAGGTCGACAATGCGGCCAAGCGGATCGTCGATTCCACCGGCGCGCTTGATCTGGACGAAGTGCCCGAACACCTCGTGGTGATCGGCGGCGGCGTGATCGGGCTTGAACTCGGCTCGGTATGGCGCAGGCTCGGCGCGAAAGTCACCGTGGTCGAATTCCTCGACCAGCTGCTCCCCGGCATGGACGGTGACGTGCGCAAGGAAGCGCAGAAAATCTTCAAGAAGCAGGGCATCGACATGATGCTCAGCCACAAGGTCACCGGCGCGAAGGTTGCTGGTAAGAAAGTCAGCCTCACCATCGAAAAATCGGCGGGCGGCGATGAACAGACCATCACCGCCAGCCATGTGCTGGTGTCGATCGGGCGGCGCCCCAATACTGATGGCCTCGCGCTCGACAAGGCGGGCCTCGCCGTCAACAAGCGCGGGCAGATCGAAATCGACCATGATTTCCGCACCTCTGTGCCCAATATCTGGGGGATCGGTGACGTGGTTCCCGGCCCGATGCTGGCGCACAAGGCCGAGGATGAAGGCATCGCGGTCGCTGAAAACATCGCGGGCCTGACCGGCATCGTGAACCACGATGTGATCCCCAGCGTCGTTTATACCGCGCCTGAAATCGCAGGCGTCGGCATCACCGAGGAAGAGGCCAAGGAACGCGGCCTTGCGGTCAAGGTCGGCAAGTTCCCAATGATGGCCAACAGCCGCGCCAAGGCCAACCGCGATACTGATGGCTTTGTGAAGGTGATCGCGGACGCCGAAACCGACCGCGTGCTGGGCGTGTGGATCATCGCCAGCCTTGCAGGCACGATGATCGCCGAGGCCGCCATCGCGATGGAATTCGGCGCGACATCCGAGGACATCGCCTACACCTGCCACGCCCACCCCACCCACGCCGAAGCGTTGAAGGAAGCAGCGATGGCAGTGACGGGCAAGCCGATCCATATGTGATTTGCCAGATGGGGTTTGCTCCCTCCTGCGGTTTTGCCTAGTCCCTGCAGCCGAGGAGAAATTTCACCCATGGCCTATCCGCAATTGACCGACAAACCCGGCGCGCTGGAAACGGCTGCTGCGATCCGGGCGGGAACACTCAGCGTTGCCGAGGCGGTGGATGCGGCGATCACGCGGGTCGAGAAATACGACAGCAGCATTGATGCGCTGGCGGTTCCGGATTTTGCGCGCGCTTACGACACCGCCAAGGCGATGGACAAACACGGCCCGCGCGCCGATCAACCGCTGTTCGGCGTGCCGATGACGATCAAGGAAAGCTTTGACATCGCGGGCCTGCCGACCACCTGGGGGCACCCGCGTTACAAGGATCAGATCGCCCCGCGCGATGCCTGGCTAGTGCGGCGGTTGAAGGCGGCGGGCGCGGTGATTATCGGCAAGACCAACGTGCCGGTAGACCTCACCGATTGGCAAAGCTTTAACCCCGTCTATGGCCGCACCTCCAACCCGCACAACGCCGAACGCTCCCCCGGCGGATCATCGGGCGGCGCAGCGGCCGCTGTGGCGAGCGGGATGGTGCCGTGCGATTATGGCACCGACATCGGCGGATCGGTGCGGGTGCCAGCGCATTTCTGCGGCGTTTGGGGGCACAAGACCACGTGGGGCCTCATCCCCAAGCATGGGCATGATCACCCCGCCATGTCGCGCCGCGATGGCTTTATCGCCGCGCATGATGGGGCCTTGTCGATCGCTGGCCCCTTGGCGCGCAACCCTGATGATCTGGCGGTGCTGACCGAAGTGGGCGCGGAGGTGCCGCTGCGCCGCCGGGCCAAGCGGCTGAAGGATTGCCGCTTGCTCGCAATCACCGCGCTGCCGAACGCGCCGGTCGATGCCAGTGTGATGCAGCCGACCGAGGCGGCGCTGGAAGCCCTCACCCGCGCTGGTGTGGTGATCGAGCGTGAGAGCGACCTTGTTCCCGATCAGTCGCAGCAATACCGCCACTATCTCAAGATGATGAACGTGGCGATGGCGCGCGGCGCGCCTGCGCCCGATGGCAAGCGTGCGAGTGCAACCGACTGGTTCGATCTGATGGACGCGCAGGCCGCCAACATGGCGCAGTGGGAAGCTCTGTTCGAAACCTACGACTTCGTCCTCGCCCCGCCCGCGCCGGTGCTGGCCGTGCCGCATAGCGACAAACCCGTGTTTCGCGGCACGCTTACCATCAACGGCGCTGAGGAACCCGGCGGCAATGCGCTCGCCTGGGCCGGGCTGGCGACCTTCCCCGGCCTGCCCGTCACCGTGCTGCCCATCGGCAGCGGCAGCTATCTGGGCGCTAACCTGCCGTGCGGAATGCAGGTGATCGGCCCGCGCTGGAGCGACCTTGATTGCATCGCCGCAGCAGCGGCCATCGGTCAGATCTTGCACGGTTGATGCAGGTTCGCCATGGCGCAAGGCATGGCACGCAAACCCTTCATGCGCACTCTGGCGAAATGGCACATCTGGCTCGGCTGGCTGGTCGGGGTGCCCATCGTCATGTGGCTCGCCACCGGGCTGTTGATGGTGGCGCGGCCGATCGAACAGGTGCGCGGCGATCATCTGCGCCGCGAAGTGCCGCCTGCGCCGCTGGTCATCCCCGGCAGCACGCTCGCCGCGCCCGATGCCGCGTTGAAAGATATGCGCGTGACCATGCAGGATGGCCGCGCCGTGGCGATCCTCACCACGTTGGATGGCGCGGTCAACCGGATCGATTTCGCCAGCGGAGCGCCGCTTCCCCCACTTGATGCCGCCGCCGCGCGCGCGCTGGTGGCAAAGCGGATCGTGGGCGGTGACAGGCCTGCGCGCGTCACGCTGTTCCCCGCTGACCGCACCCCGTTCGATTTCCGCCGCCCGATTGCGGTGTGGCAGGTGGCGCTGAATGACGGCACCAATATCTATGTCGGGCGCGATACCGGCGAGGTTGAGGCGGTGCGCACGCGGTGGTGGCGGGCGTTCGATATTGCCTGGGGCCTGCACATCATGGACCTGTCGGAACGGGAGGACACCAGCCACCCGATCCTGATCCTGTTCGCGGCGCTCTCGCTCACCGGGGCGCTGATCGGCACCACACTGATGTTCCGCCGCCGCCGCGCACGGCGGGCTGCGGCATGACCCCCGCTGTCCTCACCCCGATTCTCGATCTGCTCGATATCGCCGGGATTGCGGTGTTCGCGCTGTCGGGCGCGGTGCTCGCGGCGCGGCTGCGGCAGACCTTTGTCACCATGGGCTTTTTCGCACTCGTCACCGGCGTCGGCGGCGGCACGGTGCGCGATCTGCTGATCGGCGCGCCGGTGTTCTGGATTGGCGATGCGTGGGTGGCGGCGGTGTGCCTTGCAACGGCGCTGATCGCGTGGTTCACCCCGGTGCGTTGGTGGGAGGGCAAGCTGTTCGCCTATGCTGACGGCGCGGGGCTGGCCGCCTATGCGGTGCTCGGCAGTGCCAAGGCGCTGGCTTACGGCGTGCCGCCTGTGCCTGCGGCGTTAATGGGGATCATCACCGGCTGCGTCGGCGGGATCATCCGCGATGTGGTGGCAGGCCGCCCGTCGATCATCATGCAGCCCGAACTCTACGTCACCGCGGCCGCGCTAACCTCGGTGCTGACGGTGGCAGGCATGATCGCAGCCCCGCTGCTGGGCGTGCCCAAGGAATGGGTCTGGGGCGCAGGGTTCATCTGCGGCTTTGCCTTGCGCGCAGCCGCAATCCGCTGGGAATGGGGCCTGCCGAGCTATGGGGAGAGGGAAAAGGCCAATACCAATACGCGATGAGCCTTGCTCATCGCATATTGGTTAAGCCCGTGCGGCGCTTGAGCATTCCCAGCGCGTGATGCGTCAGCATCTCAGCGCGCTGGTAAGGACTCACTCTAACGCCCGTTCACCACGATCTTGACCTTCTGCCCCGGTGTCACGCCTTCGCTGCCGCCAAGCGCGTTGAGCACCCGGAAGCGCTCCACCTGCGCCGTGGGATAGGCCATTCGCCGTGCAAGGCTTGCAACAGTGTCCCCGCGCGCGACAGTGACGACCTGCAATTTCTTGGGCACCACGCTGCTCGCCTCAGCCTGCGTGATCCGCCGCATGGATTGGAACATTGCGTTAAACGTCGCCGCTTGCCCCCCTTGCCCAGCAGGCGTGATGGTGGTGAAGTGATAGGCTCGGTCGCGCGCAAATTCATACGCGAATACCGTCACATCCACTTGCGAATTGCCATTATTGACCCGCGCAATGCCATAGGCTGCGGGCAAGCCGTTGACCGTGGTGCGCTGCATCTGCGCGGGCGCGAGCGTGCTGTCCTTTCCGCCCAGCGCGGTGAACTGCTGACGCACATAGGTTTCCAGATTGCCAGCATAGGGTGCCAGCGTCATCTGCGCCTGCCCGCCCTGCCCCTGGATGCTGACCGCGCGGGTGCCGTTGACCATGTAGAACCCCTGCGGCGCGGTGAACGAAAAGCGCAGTTCAGGGTGAATGAACCGGCTGCCTTCGATCAGGCCCTGCGCAGGATCATCGCCATAAAGCAGGCCATTAATGCGCGTGAGGAAGGTATCACGATTGGTCGTTCCGCCAGTAGCCGGGCCAGCTTTGGCCAGCGCGCTTTGCACCCGGCTGGCCGGGTCGGGGTGGGTTGAGGCCCATGTCGGCACGCTCGCATTGCGGCCTTGCAGCTGCGCATCAAGCGTGTTTTGCGCCGCGAGGCTCGCCAGCACGGTGCCCATCGCGCGGCGGTCATATCCCGCCTTGGTCAGGTATTCGATCCCCAGATCATCCGCCTGCAATTCCTGCGTGCGCGAAAACTTCAGCGTCAGAAGCTGCGAGCCTTGCATAAAGGTGCGCGACAGCGAATCGCCCAATCCGGTATCACCCAGCAGCACCGCACTGCCGATCGCGCCCAGCACCCCAAGGATCGAATTGCGCTGCGCCGTCTGCTGGCGGCGCTGCGAATGGCGCGCGGCGACGTGGCCGACTTCGTGTCCCAGCACGGCCGCCAGTTCGGCTTCGTTGTTCATCAACGTCACCAGCTGGCGGGTGGTGTAGATATAGCCGCCCGGCACCGCGAAGGCATTGTTGACAGGCGAATTGAGCAGGCTGACGGTGAAGCTTTCGCGCGCGTTGCCAAGGCCCGATTGCACCGCGATATTCTTGCCCACCTGCTCGACATAGAGCGCATGAGAACCCGTCATCGCGCCGCCGAATTCGTTCAGCAGTTGCGGGTGAAATTCCGCGCCCTGCTGGGCTTCAGTCGGGGTGATCGGGGTTGAGGCTGACGGTATTGTGCCGCCACCCACGCATCCCGCCAACGCCAGCGGCGCCGCACCTAATGCAAGGATACTGCGTGCGATTCGTGTCATGTTCGGCTCTCCCCGTGGATAATACCCGCTGACAGCCTACCGCCAAAGCGGCGCGGCGCAAACCCCTGAGGCAGGCGTGCTATCCGCCAATGCCGAGAAAGCGTTCCTCACGCGCGGCGATCAGCGCCTTGGCGCTCTTGCTCGACAGCAGATCAAGTTCTTCGGTCAAGGCCGCGCCAAGAAGCCGCGCCGCCGCCGCCGGATCGCGCTGCGCCCCGCCAAGTGGTTCCTTGACGATGCGGTCGATCACGCCGTCGCGTTTGAGATGCTGCGCGGTGACCTTCATCGCCTGCGCTGCATCTGCCGCCTTGTCCGATGTGCGCCACAGGATCGACGCGCAACCTTCGGGCGAGATCACCGAATAGACCGCGTGTTCCAGCATCAGCACCCGGTTGGCCGCTGCCAGCGCCACCGCGCCGCCCGAACCGCCTTCGCCCACAATTACCGCCACCATCGGCACGGGGAGCGCCAGACAGGCCTCGGTCGAACGGGCGATGGCTTCGGCCTGCCCGCGCTCTTCCGCCTCGATCCCCGGAAATGCGCCCGATGTATCGACCAGCGTCACCACCGGCAGCCCGAATCGCCCCGCCAGCTCCATCAACCGGATCGCCTTGCGATAGCCTTCGGGCTTGCCCATCCCGAAATTGTGCTTGATCCGGCTCTGGGTGTCGTTGCCTTTTTCGTGGCCGATCAACATCACCCGGCGGCCGTTCAGCCGCGCGAACCCGCCCATGATCGCCTGATCATCGCCATACAGACGATCCCCGCCCAAGGGCACAAAATCGCTGAAGGCATGGGCGACATAATCGTGAAAATGCGGGCGCTGCGGATGGCGGGCGACCTGCGTCTTCTGCCACGGGGTTAGCGAGGCATAGGTACTGGCGAGCAATTCGGTGCTTTTGGCTTCGAGCCGGGCAATCTCGCTTGCCACATCGACATCATGCAATGCGTCAACACCGCGCAGCTGATCAATGCGTTCTTCAAGCGCGGCAACCGGCTTCTCGAAATCGAGGTGTGAAATCATGCGACGGCGCTAGTCTGATGCGGGCTTCGTGGCAAGCGGGTGACAGGAATTGACCAGCGCAACCAGCCGCGCGGCATCGACGTGGGTGTAAATCTGCGTGGTCGAAATATCGGCGTGGCCCAGCAGCGTTTGCAGCACGCGCAGATCGGCCCCGCCTTCCAGCAGGTGGGTCGCAAAGGCGTGGCGCAGCACGTGCGGGCTGATGGCGGCGGGATCAAGCCCGGCGCGCGCCGCCAGCCCCTTGATCAGCTGGAACAACCGCATCCGGCTGAGATGCTGCCCGGTGCGGGAGGGGAACAGGTAGCGCGAGGCGGGCACCGCCGGGCGCAGCGCCACCCAGCGCGCCAGCGCCTCCAGCGCGCGCGCACCAACCGGCACCAGCCGGGTCGCCCCGCCCTTTCCGGTGATGGTGAGGAATGGCGCATCGCGCGGCACCGCCACCAGCGGCAGCGCCACCAACTCGGTGGCGCGCAGGCCCGAACCATAGAGCAGTTCGATCAACGCCAATTGCCTCACCGCCTTGGGATCATCGCCCGCCGCTTCCTCCTCGGCGCGGGCGAACAGCGCAGCAATGGAATCGTGCCCCATCACCTTGGGCAACGGGCGGCGGGTGCGCGGCGAAGGCAGCGCGCCCGATGGATCATCGCGCCGCCACCCTTCATCCGCTGCAAAGCCGAAAAATTGCCGCAATGCCGATGCCTTGCGCGCGACGCTCGCCGGGGCGAGCGCGGCCCATTCCCCGGCAAGGCTGGCCACCGCATCGCGCGGCGCGGCGGCGAGATCGCCGATCGCTTCCTCTGCCCCGCCAAGATCGCGGCGATAGGCGGCCAGCGTATTCGCCGCCGCCCCGCGTTCAGCGGCAAGCATGGCGAGGAAGGCTTCAGTCGCGGCGGACACCAGCCGGTCTCAGCCGCGCGCCACGGCCTCGGCGGCGATCATCCGGGCCTCGGCTCCCATCCCGACGCGGTTCAGCGCCGAGGTGATGTGGAACAGGTGCAGCGGGGTCATCTGCTGCCAGCTTGACCCCTGCATCCCCAACCCGGCAAGCAGCGCCACCAAAGCGGGGTTGCCCACCTCGGCAGCGCGCGCAATCGCGCGGCTCCAGCGGGTCTGCCGCGCCAGATCAATGCCCAGCTTATCGGACAGCGCGCGCGAGTCACCTGCGTTCAGCCGTCCAAGCCCGGCCAGCCCGGCCACCAGAAACGCCGATTTGCGCGATCCTGTACTGTCATCATCACTGATGAAACTTTCCACCGCGCCCTGCCCCACGCCGTTGCTGCGCGGCGCACTCAGCACGATCAGCGCCCAGCCCAGCGAGCCATCTTCGACGACGCCGCGCCATGCCAGGGCATCACGATCCAGCCCGGCGGTCAGCATCGCCGCAATCAGATCGCCTGCTTCATCGGCCAGCGCCGCATCGGCGGGAATGCGCGCGGCGGCATAGGCAGTCAGCACCCGCGCGCCGTAGCCATCACCCCCGCCCAGCGCATTGCCCGCCCCCCACAGCTGCTGCATCGCCGCAATCCGCGTGGATGGTTCCGCCGCAAGATAGGCTTCGCGCAGAGTGGCGGCGTTTTGCGCGGCATCGCCGGTAGCTGCCGGATCGGCATAGACTTCGGAATAGAGGTCAACCATCGCATCGGACGACAATATGCCCTCGCGCGCGGCGCGCCCGGCAAAGCGCGCGCGCTGAACCGCGGGCAGCATCGGCAGTAACGCGCCGGAACGCGCGTAATAGGCCCCGCCGCGTGCGGTAAGCGCGCTATTGAGCAGGTCTTCAGGCACAGGCTCCCCCAACGCCGTCGCCAACGCAAAGCGCCACGGGGCCAGTTCTTCCACGCCGTCCCATTCGATCTCGACCGCGCGTTGGCCCCGGCCCGCTGCACCGGCAAACCGCCGTGCCAGCAGCACATCAATGCGCGGGGCGATGCCGCGACCCAGCGCCCGGTCAAGCTGCGCTGCGGCGAGCGCGCTTTCCCCGGCATAGGCATTGCAGATCGCCTGGAGCATCTGCCATTCGCCATCTTCGCGCACCGAGCCTTGCAAGCGCACCGAAGGGCAAGCGCCGGTAACATCGCCGCTCGCCAGATAGGCAATCAGCGCTTCCGAAGTCAGATCGGTCGACCAGTCGGCGGTATCAATATCCTGCACCAGCGCGCGGGTGAGCGCATATTCGCCCATCCCGTTGAGAGCCCGCGCCCGCAACGCGGCGAACTCCACCGCGTCCATCCCCTGCGGCGGTGCGAGGCGGCTCACCAGCGCGCGGCGCAGCAGAATATGCCCCCAGCGCGACACCAGCGGGCCTTTGGTGCCTGCCAGCGCGGCGCGCACCAGTGCCGCGGGCTGCTTGGCCAGCGCCACCGGGGGCAGACCGCCTTCGTCGCTCGCCAACACGCCCACACGGGTCAAGGCGCGGCGCGCACCGGGCAGAATATCGGATTTGGATTTGAGGCCGAGCAGCTGATCCAGCTCCTCGGTCGACATGGATTCGAGCTTATCGAGGCTCGGCAACCGGGCCAGTTCATCGCGGGTGATCGAAGGCAGCGGCGGCAGGGCGGCAGGATTAAATGGGGCGGTTGACGGCGCGGGCATTCCCGGCAGCGCGGCAGGCCCGGTTGCAGGCGGCGCGGGCGTTGTCCCCGGCGTCGGTGTTGGCGCAGGCGCAGGACGCGGCGGCGGGGCAGGCGTGGGATCGTCAAACCCCGGCGGCAGGATCGATTCGGGCCGCTGCTGCGCCGCTGCAAAGCCCGCCAATCCCGCGCCGCCGATCGCGCCTGCCAGCCCCAGCGCCAGCACGCTGGCTGCCATTCCCAAACGGTTGCGCGTGGGCTTCATTGCGGCTGCTCCGGCAGTTCGATCTGTTCGGCAATCGGTCGCAGCGCCTGTTCGCCGCCATCGATCCAGGCGAGCACCAGCGCGGCTGCTATCACCACGCCCGCGATCCACAGCCAACGCATCGGCCCGCGCTGGCGCGCAGGCGCATCGGGAAGACCGTGCAGTGACGTAAGCGGGCGACGCTGGTTTGCCATATTGCGCCCGCCCTAGCCCATCTATAGGCCATGCGGCAATGATCGGAACACCGCCCAAACGCGAACAGGATATCGCCGCCCCGGATTTCGCCGCGATCGCCGCGCGCATCACCCGTCCGGTGGTGCTGGTGGGGCTGATGGGCGTGGGCAAATCCACCGTGGGCCGCAAGTTGGCAAGCCTGCTGCAGCGCAGTTTCATCGACGCTGACGAAGCCATTGTGGAGGCCGCCGGGCGTTCCATCCCCGAAATCTTCGAAACCTTTGGCGAAGCGCATTTCCGCGACGGTGAACGCCGCGTGATCGCGCGGCTGATCGACGAAGGCCACGGGGTAATCGCCACCGGCGGCGGTGCGTTTATCGATCCCGACACCCGCGCGGCGATTCTTGAACGCGGGATCGCGGTGTGGATTGACTGCGACATTGATACGCTGGTGGAACGCACCGCGCGGCGCGACACCCGGCCCCTGCTGAACAGCGGCGATCCGCGCGAAATCCTGACCCGGCTAGCCGCAACGCGCGCGCCCTTCTATGGCGAGGCTCCCATCCGCATCATGAGCGAGAACGGCCCCCACGCCGAAACCGCGCGCGCGATTATCGAGGCGATAGACCAATGGCTGTAATTCCCGTGGCACTGGCGGGCCGCGCCTATGATGTGGTGATTGAACCGGGCCTGCTGGGCCGGATTGGCACGGCAGCGGCGCGGTTGCTGGCGAGCTATGCCGGCGGGCGCAAGGTGCCGTTCGTTGCCGATCAGAACACCCACCGCCTCTATGCCGCCGGGATCGAGGCTGATCTGGCCGCGCATGGTTTCACCGCCGAATGGTTCGTGGTTGCGCCGGGGGAGGACGCCAAAAGCTGGGCGGTGCTGGAGGCGCTGTGCGATTGGCTGCTGGCTTTGGGCATTACCCGATCAGACAACGTGTTCGCATTGGGCGGCGGGGTGGTGGGCGATCTGGTCGGCTTTGCCTGCGCGATTGCCAAGCGCGGCTGCGGCTTCGTGCAGATCCCCACGACGTTGCTGGCGCAGGTTGATTCGTCGGTGGGCGGCAAGACCGCGATCAACACCGCCGCGGGCAAGAACCTGATCGGCGCGTTCCATCAGCCCGCGCTGGTGCTGATCGATCCGCTGGTGCTCGCCACCCTGCCGGAACGCGAAATGCGCGCCGGTTATGCCGAGGTGCTGAAATACGGGTTGCTGGGCGATGCAGCGTTTTTCGATTGGCTGGAGGCCAACGGGGCTGCGGTGCTGGCGCGTGAACCAGCCGCGCTCGAACACGCCATCGCCACCAGTATCGCAATGAAAGCCGCAATTGTCGCCGCAGATGAACGCGAGACGCTGGATCGCCGCGCGCTGCTCAATCTCGGCCACACTTTCGGCCATGCGCTGGAGGCGGAAACGGGGTTTTCGCAGGCACTGCTGCACGGCGAAGCGGTGGCGCTCGGCATGGCATTGGCCGCGCGCTATTCGGCGCGGCGGGGGGAGATTTCAGCGGCGGATGCCGAGCGCGCAGCAGGCGCGATAGCGGCGGCGGGATTGCCTGCGCACCTCCCCGCCCTCGCCCTCAGCTGTGATGGCGCGCGGCTGGTCGATCATATGCGCCACGACAAGAAAGCGGAAGGCACCACCCTGCCGTTCCTGCTGCTGCGCGCCATTGGTAATGCTTACGTGGCGCGCGATGTCGACCTGGTCGACATCGCCGCGTTTCTGGACGCCGAATTGCACACCTGATCCAAGGATCAGAACCTGTTGGCCTTAACGCCTACAAATCGCCGTCGATGGTTTCAGGGATTTCCTCACCGGGAATCGGCCCGCCCGGATAGGCCGGCATGGGGCCAGCAACGACCGGTGTGGTGGGCGCTGACGGTGCAACCGCCTGTGGCTGCGCCATCCCGCCCATCGCGAGCCGCGCATCGGCATAGCGCTGTTCGCTCCACTGCCCTTCGGCACGGTCACTATCGATTGCAGGCGCAGCGCTGGAAAAACCGCCGCTATAATCGATCCCGTCGATCTGGCCATTATTGCCGATCCGGCACTGAAAGCCAGAACCGTTGAACAGCGCGCCGCTGACCAGCCAGCCTGCGCCAGTGCGTTGAACATTATCGACGCTATCAACCCGCACGTCGCGTTCAATCCGGGTCAGGCACTGATCAACCGCACTGTCGAGCCCTGACGAACCCGTGCCGCGCGGTGCTGCGCGGCGATTATCGTTACGGCGTTCCTGATAACGCGGGTTATAATTGGGATCATCCGCATCGCGTTCGACGATCACAACATCGCGGTCGCGGTCACGATTGCGGCGGTTGTTCGCATTGGCGATGGCAATCGCCCCACCGATAATTGCCGCACCGATCAGCACATCGCCGCCGCCGATGCGGTTGCGCCCGTGCCCCCCGCGAAAGTGTCCTCCACGATGCCCACGGCGGCAGCCCCACCGGCAGCGGTAATCGGCGGTGACAGAGGCCGGATCAAACCGGCTGTGATCAAACGCAGCGGACACAGCGCCCAGATTGATCTGTGCGCGAGGCAATTCAGCCGCCGTAGCCGGGGCAGCAAGGATGGTGGTGCCTGCCAGCGCGCCAGCCAGCGCCAATACGTGGATTTTCAGAGCCATTGATGCTCTCTCCTGTTGATGCGCGGGCGACCACCAATCACCCTGAAGGCGTCAGACTAACCGTGCAAGGCTTGCGCTGGGCTGAACCGAATGCACAAGCCGCCCCGCCTTGCGTTGCACGAGGCGGGACGACCAGAACAGCTCGCTGAAAGGGGGACGAGCTGAAAGCGGATCAGCGCAGCCCCCGAACCCCGCTGAAATTGACCTGCGGCGCGCCGCGTCCATCAATGTGGCAGGTGAAGTTGCCGCGGTCGCTGCGGCGACCACCCCAACGCGGCGAGCCTTCCACTGCAATCCGGCCCTTGACCCGGAACCCGTTGCGGGTGCGATCAACATCGCGCACGTCGACCACATCGGCATAGCGATAGCCGCCAAAGCGCCGCGCCTGATTTTCTGCCGCCCTGACGCAGCGTTCCACTGCGGCGCGCGGGTTAGCGCTGCCACCGTATCCGCCGCGATAGTCGCGGTCGCGATAGGCATAGCGGCGGTCATTCCGATCGCCATCAAAGGCCCCGGCGAGCGCCGCGATCCCGCCGATCACCACGGCGCCTGCAATAATCTCGCCCGCGCCGATGCCCCCACGGTCGCGGTAATCATCCGCCATCGCAGGCGTGGCAGTGGCCGCAGTCAGCGCAGTGGCAGCGACCGCGCCGAGCGAAATCCGGGCCCATGTGCCGGAGGCCAGCCGGTTGGTCTTGGTGGTCATCGCATCTATCCTCGTCTGGCACCGCGCGCACGATTGCGGGGGTGTCGAGGATCAATCTGACCGATTCGCACTGAGATGAAGCTGAATTGCCCTGGCAGGTTTTGTTAATCTAAAGACCAAATTGCATGAACGATAGCGCCTACTCGGCCTCAAGCGCGGCCAGCACGTCGCGGGTAAAGGCAGCGATGTCAAAGCGGGCACCCACCGGATCTTCGCCCCGTCGCACGATCACCACGTCGCGGCTCGGCACGATCACGACATATTGCCCGCGATTGCCGAAAGCCGCGAAGGTATCATGCGGCACGCCGTCAGATGCGTTCATCAACCAGAACCCCGCGCCATAGCCGAACGGCCCATCGGGCTGCGGGCCGGAGGGGGAGGAGACATATTGCACCCAGCCTTCGGGCAGGATGCGGGTGCCATCTGGCAGTTTGCCGTCGTTGAGATAGAGCTGGCCGAAGCGCGCCAGATCGCGCGCCGTCGTCCAGACCTGTGACGAGAGGATGTAGCTCCCCCGCCAATCGGTTTCGGCGACGGTGTGGGCCATGCCAAGATCTGCGAGCAGTTCCGCTGGCGGATGCGCGGAAAGGCTTTTTCCAATCGCCTGAATTGCAGCAAGCGTGTCATTATTGGCGTAGCGATAGACAGTGCCCGGTGAATGGATCAGCGGCCATTGCAACGCGCGTTCGCGCACCGAAGCCCCGCCCCAATAGATCGGGTCGGTGCGGTTGCCGGGCGTGTCGGAATAGCGGCCCGAGGTCATGCGCAGCAGGTGATCGATGGTAATTGCGCGGCGCGGATCGCCTTTGGCAAAGCCGAGCCCTGCGGAACTCGTCACGTCCACATCGCCGCGCTGGACCGCAGCACCGATCACGGTTGCCGCAAGGCTTTTGGCAACAGACCACGTGCGTTGCGGCGTCGCCGGATCAAAGCCGGTCACGTAACGCTCGGCAATAATATCACCATTGCGCCGCACGAGCACCGCCGTCGTTCGCACGCCCTCTCCATAGCGTCCCGCAAAGGCTCCTGTGAACGCAGGCTCCAGTGCGGCAGGCGCTGCGGTAACACGCGCCACACTGCGCGCCCGGTTTGCGGGCGGATTGGCGGGGCGGCCATAAAGGTTGAAAGCCCCGCCAATCGGGCTGAGCGCGCATCCGCGATCATCATCAAGGTGTATCGCAAAGCGCGGTTCGGCTTCCTCATCCCAAACCACGCTGACGCGTTCAATCGTGCCATTGGCGTGACGCAATAATTGATAATCGAGATCACGCACCACATCATCCAGCGGTGCCTGAATCCCCGCCAGCTCCCATTCATGAACGCTTTCAGGCGTGCGCGCAGTGCCGTTGGCTTCGGCATGGGCAATCGCGCTGCACAGCATCAGCGCTTTGTAGCCCGCCGCGAGCGCGCGGTCGTAGCGCGCGTCGAGGCGCTCCTGCTGGCTTTGTGCCGAAAGCGGTGTGGCAAGGGCGGTTGCGGCGGTTGCGGCGGCAAGGATCAGGGTTCTCATCCCCCTGTCATGCCACGCGGCCACGAAAATGAAAGAGCGCAAAAGAAAAGGGCCGGAAGCGTTTGCGCCCCGGCCCTTTGATCCTTGCGCGATTCCCCGCGAAGGCGGGAATCTCAGCCGAAGATGCACCAGTTCCCCGCCTGCGCGGGGAATCGCCAATGTGTTTACGCGTCTTCGCCTTCGTACTCATCGGCCTGAACCGGGCCGCTGTCCTGACCGCGGGCCGATTCGTCACGGTCAACCAGTTCGATGATCGCCATCTGCACCGCATCGCCTGCACGCACCCCGGCGCGCAGCACGCGGGTGTAGCCGCCTTCGCGATCAGAATAACGCTCGGCCAGCACTTCAAACAGCTTCTTGAGCTGGGTTTCGTCACCCAGACGCGCCATCGCCAAGCGACGGTTCGAAAGCCCGCCGCGCTTGGCCAGCGTGATCAGCTTTTCGAGATAGGGGCGCAGTTCCTTGGCCTTGGGCAGCGTGGTCTTGATCTGCTCGTGCTTGATCAGCGCGGCCGCCATGTTGCGGAACAGGGCGTTTCGATGGCCCGTCTTGCGGCCCAGCTTACGGCCTGAAATACCATGACGCATTGTATCTATCCTTCGTTCGTAAAGAGCCCGTGCGAGGTAGCTCCATCCCGGTGACCGTTGCGGGCCGTCACCTTCGCCCGTCTTTCTGTGCGCTCCCGCGAAGGCGGGAGCCTCAACCCGCTAGCGAATTGCCAGCGGTTGGAGGTCCCCGCCTGCGCGGGGACTCGCCTCTGTTTAGCCCAACAGCTCTTGTTCGAGCTTCTTGGCCATTTCCTCGATGTTCTCAGGCGGCCAGCCGGGGATGTCCATGCCGAGGCGCAGACCCATGCTGGACAGCACTTCCTTGATCTCGTTCAAGGACTTGCGGCCAAAGTTCGGCGTGCGCAGCATCTCGGCTTCGGTTTTCTGAACCAGATCGCCGATATAGATGATGTTGTCGTTCTTGAGACAGTTGGCCGAACGCACCGACAGTTCCAACTCGTCCACCTTCTTGAGCAGGTAACGGTTGAGCTGGTTGGCGTCGCTTTCTTCGGGCTGCACCGCATGGCCGATCATGGTGCCGGTTGGCTGCGGAATGCCATCTTCGAAGTGGACGAACAGCGTCAGCTGATCCTGCAGGATGCGCGCGGCAAAGGCCACGGCGTCTTCAGGGGTGACAGTGCCATCGGTTTCGACGGTGAGGCTGAGCTTGTCGTAATCGAGTTCCTGCCCAACGCGGGCGCTTTCAACCTTGTAGCTCACCTGGCGCACCGGCGAATAGAGCGAGTCGACCGGGATCAACCCGATCGGCGCATCGACCGGACGGTTCTGCACAGCGGGCGCGTAGCCCTTGCCGATATCAGCGGTCAGCTCCATGTTGAGCGTCGCGCCTTCATCGAGCTGGCAGATCACCAGATCCTTGTTCATCACCTCGATATCGCCGCTAACGGCAATATCGCCCGCCTTCACCGCGCCCGGGCCAGTGGCCGAAAGCTGCAAACGCTTGGGGCCTTCGCCTTCCATCTTCAGCGCGATCTGCTTCACGTTCAGAACGATGTCGGTGACATCTTCCCGCACGCCGGCAAGCGACGAAAATTCGTGCAACACGTTCTCGATCTTGATCGAGGTGATCGCCGCACCCTGAAGGCTGGAGAGCAGCACGCGCCGCAGCGCGTTGCCAAGGGTCAGGCCAAAACCACGCTCAAGCGGTTCGGCAACGAAAGTCACCTTGCGCGTGCGGTCACCGCCATCCTTGATTTCGAGGGTGTTGGGTTTCTTGAGTTCCTGCCAGTTCTTCGTGTTGACGGACATGGATTTCCCCTAATTCGCCGTTGTCGGGCGGTTCACATTCTAGGCGGGCCAGATGCGCTGGACGTCACGCGGCATCAGGCCCGTTCGGGCGGCGACGGCACGATCTGCCGCCACCATCCCGGCGGATCAGACGCGACGGCGCTTGGACGGACGAACCCCGTTGTGCGGGATCGGAGTCACATCGCGGATCGAGGTGATGTTAAAGCCCACAGCGGCAAGGCCGCGAAGCGCGCTTTCACGACCCGAACCCGGGCCCTTCACTTCAACCTCAAGCGTGCGCACGCCGTGTTCGGCGGCTTTCTTGCCCGCATCATCGGCTGCCACCTGCGCGGCATAGGGCGTCGACTTGCGGCTGCCCTTGAACCCCATCGCCCCGGCGCTGGACCAGCTGATCGCATTGCCCTGCGCATCGGTGATGGTGATCATGGTGTTGTTGAAGCTGGCGTTGATATGCGCAACGCCGCTGCTGATATTCTTTTTGTCACGACGCCGAATACGGCCTGGTTCGCGTGCCATCGTTTTCTGTCCTCTAGCTCGTCAGAAGGAAAAAGCGTTCAGCCTCAAAAGGCCGCCAGCTTACTTCTTCTTGCCCGCGATGGGCTTGGCCTTACCCTTGCGGGTGCGGGCGTTGGTGTGAGTGCGCTGACCGCGAACGGGCAGACCGCTACGATGACGCAGGCCGCGATAGGCGCGCAAATCCATCAGCCGCTTGATATTCATCGCAGTCTGGCGACGCAGGTCGCCTTCTACGGCGAAATCGGAATCGATGGTTTCACGGATCCGCAGCACTTCCTCGTCGGTGAGGTCCTGCACACGCGCGCTGTGCGCAATGCCCAGCTTTTCAACGATCCGGAGAGCCGTGGTGCGGCCAATTCCGTGAATATAGGTGAGCGCGATGATTACGCGCTTGTTGGTGGGGATATTGACCCCGGCAATACGAGCCACTTATTTCTCCATGCTCCACAGGGGCTTGACCACATTTGGGCGGCCTCCCCCTATCTCAACGCTCAATCATTCTACTGGCCACTTGCCCCCTACGATCTGCACGGTGCAGGATCGCAAACAGCAAAAATTCGGTCGGCACGCGCAATGGCGATGCCTGCCGAACCTGGTTCGAACCTTTCGAATGAGGGCGGCGCATAGGATGATTCGCGCGGGCCGTCAACCACAAGAGCGGGCTGCGTTAAATCTGACGCAGGCCGCCCACTCTAGCCTTTGTTGTCGCATCGTGAAAAGCTGAAAACCGGTTCCCACTTTTCAGCACGCTGCTCTACGCGCGCGCGGCCGGATCAGACTGCTGGATCGCTGCTGAGATCGCCGAATGCATCATCAACCGTAGCCGGTTTCCGCTCGGCTTCGGGCTTCGGCGCGGTGGCATCCTTTGGCGGCGCATCCGGTGCCGCGTCGCTTTCGCTATCGGAGCTGGAATCTTCAGCGGGCTCTGCGCTCTTCTGTCCGGCCGAGGCGGCCTCATCAGCAACTTGCTCTGTCACTGGCCCCAGCAACGCAGCGAGTGCACCCAACTGCGCGCCCATCACCGCGTCGACCGCCTTGGCAATCACCGGCACTTCAAAGCGCATTGTGCCGCCGACATTATATTCCCACACGATCCGGGTGCCTTCTTCGACTTCGCCGATCGCGATGGTGAGGATGCCGATCACCGGCTCGCTCTGCAGCGGGCCAAGCGCGCCCTGCATCCGCAGCGCCCGTTCAGGATAGGCCTGGATCACCCGCATATGTTCGACACTGCCTTGCAGCGTGAAGCGATCCGGCTCATCCACCTCGGGGATCGTCTCGCAAAAGCATCCGCCCGCCTGCGGGGTGAGCATCAAATTCACCGCTTCGCCCGACCAGGTATGTTCAGAACGCCACCATCCCGCAGGGGAAATCAGCGCGAGCCACACGTCTTTGGGGGTGGCATCGACCACCACTTCGTGGCGCGATACGAAGCCGCTGTCGCTCGTCTGAGTCAATTCGGCAGCGGCAGGCGCTGATAGGGCCAGCGCGGCTGCGGCCAGTGTCGCACCACGAAGCGCCTGTTTGATCGACACCCCGCCCGCCTCAGCCACGAAGGATCGCGTCGATCTGATCGGCAACCGTGTCGATTGCGGCCATGCCGTCAACCCGGGTGACGATCCCTCGCGCTTCATAGCCGGGCAGGATTGGCGCGGTCTTGGCGCGATATTCCTGCATCCGCATCCGCACGGTTTCTTCATTATCATCCGGCCGGCGCTTGAATTCGGTGCTGCCACAGACGTCGCACACGCCCGGTATTGACGGCGGGTTGGCAACGTCGTGATACAGCGCGCCGCAATTGCCGCAGGAAAAGCGGCCCGTGATGCGCTCCACCAGTGCTTCTTCGTCAACCTCAAGCTCGATCACGCGGTCGAGCGTGCGGCCATTGCGCGCCAGAATCCCATCCAGTGCATCGGCCTGCGCGGCCGTGCGCGGGTAGCCATCAAAAATGACCCCGGTTTCCGGAGCCATTGCGGCAAGTTCGACGTCAATCAGGTCGGACACGATTTCGTCCGACACCAGCTCACCGCGCTCCATCACCGCCTTGGCCTTCAGGCCCACAGGCGTCCCGGCCTTGACCGCCGCGCGCAGCATATCTCCGGTTGAAAGCTGGCGCATGGCGTGGCGTTCAACAAGCCCGGCGCTTTGCGTGCCTTTGCCGGCACCGGGAGGGCCAAGAAGAATGATATTCACAAACCGTTCCCCATTGTCGCCCCGACTTGCGCGCCGGTGGCACTATTGCAGACTTGCGGGTTCACCGATGATCCCGGGCGCGTCAAGTCAACTTGCGCCCGATATCAGCGCATCCGCCCCTTGAGCTTCGCCTTCTTGATCAGATCGCCGTATTGATGCGCCAGCAGATGCGATTGAACCTGGCTGATGGTATCCACCGTCACGTTCACCACAATCAGCAGGCTGGTGCCGCCAAGGAACAAGGGGATGCCGGTCTGGGCAATCATGTATTCGGGCACCACACAGACAACCGTCAGGTAAATCGCGCCGACCACCGTTATCCGGGTGAGCACATATTCAAGGTAATCAGCGGTGCGCTTGCCCGGACGAATGCCGGGTATGAAGCCGCCATTCTTCTTGAGATTATCCGCCGTTTCTTCCGGGTTGAACACCACCGCGGTGTAGAAGAAACAGAAGAAGATGATCCCGATTCCATACAGCCCCATATAGAGCGGCTGCCCATGCGCGAGATACTGGTTCAGTGTCACGATCACATTGCCGAACGTGCTTTCGGTATCGACCGAATTGCCCGCAAACTGCGAAATTGTCAGCGGCAAGAGCAGCAGTGAACTGGCAAAAATCGGCGGAATCACACCTGCGGTATTGATCTTGAGCGGCAAGTGCGAACGGTCAGCCTGCATCATCCCGCGCTGGGTCGCGCGTTTGGGATACTGGATCAACAGTCGGCGCTGGGCGCGCTCGACAAACGAGATCAGCAGGATCAACACCACGACCATCGCAATGAAGCCGATAATGACAACCGGCGCGATCGATCCCGTCCGCCCGCCTTCGAACAGGTTGGTCGCAAAGCTCGGAAACTGGGCGACGATGCCCGCCATGATGATCAGCGAGATGCCGTTGCCAATGCCGCGACTGGTGATCTGTTCGCCCAGCCACAACAGGAACATGGTGCCGCCGACCAGACTGACGACAGCGCCAATGCGGAACAGGTATCCGGGGTTGACCACCGCCGCGAGATCGCTCTGCGAGGCGAAACTTTCGAGGCCGACAGCGAGGAAATACCCCTGAATGGCACACAGGAACACCGTGCCATAGCGCGTGTACTGGTTCAGTTTCTGCCGTCCGCTCGCACCTTCCTTTTTCAACGCCGCCAGCGTGGGATGCAGCGCAGAGGCCATCTGCACCACGATCGACGCGGTGATATAGGGCATCACGCCGAGCGCAATCAGGCTCATGCGTTCAAGGCTGCCGCCCGAAAAGGCGTTGAACAGGTCAAGAATCCCGCCGCGCGTCTGTTCGTACAGATCGCTCAGGATCAGCGGGTTGACGCCGGGCAGCGGCACAAAGCTGAGGAAACGGAAAACGATCAACGCCCCGAGGGTGAACCAGATGCGTTGCTTGAGCTCAGTGGCCTTGGCAAAGTTGCCGAGGTTCAGATTGCTCGCGATATTGTCGGCGCGTGATGCCATGTCGTCTCGTCGATCCTAGCTCATCGCCCGCTGGTCGCCACCGAATGGTGCCGCCGATCGGGCCATCTCCTGCGCGCCGGTGTTGCGCCAGTCGCAATCCCTTTGGGAATGCAGCGCAGCGCGCGGACACGTAAATAGGGAGCGCGGGGGCTGTTGTCGAACCCCCGCGCTCAGCATTTCGTCGATTACTTTGCCGCCGCGGCCTTTGCAGCCCTGTTCGCGTCGCGGCGGGCGAGCTTCTTTTCGTGCTCGGGTGTCGGGGCCGGGGCCACTTCAACCTTGCCACCAGCAGCTTCGACCGCAGCAATCGCGCCCTTGGTCGCGCCGGTTACAGCGAAGGTCGCCTTGGTGGTGATTGCACCCTTGCCCAGCAGCCGCACGCCATCCTTGCCATCGCGCACCAGACCAGCAGCGCGCAGAGCGGCTTCGGTGATGGTGGCCTTGGCATCGAGCTTGCCCGCGTCGATGAACTTCTGGATCATGCCAATGTTCACCTCGGCATAGTCCTTGGCGAAGGGATTGTTGAAACCGCGCTTTGGCAGGCGCATGTGGAGCGGCATCTGGCCGCCTTCAAAACCCTTTACGGCAACGCCCGAACGGCTCTTCTGGCCCTTCTGACCGCGCCCGGAGGTCTTGCCCTTGCCCGAGCCGATACCACGGCCGACACGCGTACGGCCCTTGCGGGCGCCGGCATTGTCGCGGATGTCATTCAGTTTCATAGTCGTGCACTCGCTGAAGTTTACCCCAGCGAAAGCTGGGGCCTGATGTTAGCTCTGCCGCAGGGAGGACGCGCTTGCCCCCTGGATCCCGGCCTTCGCCGGGATGACGGGGGAGGACGAACTCCTCCCCGCCACATATCTTAGTCGACCACCTGAACCAGATGCGGGATCTTGGCGATCGCGCCGCGAACTTCAGGAGTATCCTGGCGCTCGACGATCTTGTGCATCTTGTTCAGCCCAAGACCGATCAGGATCTTGCGCTGGCTTTCAGGACGACGGATCGGCGAACCGATCTGCTTGATCTTGATGGTTGCCATGCCTGTTTACTCCACAATCGCGGCAGCATCGGCTTCCGCCTCAGCTGCACTCGATCCGCCGCGACCCAGAAGGTCGGCAACCTTCTTGCCGCGCCGCTGAGCCACCGACTTCGGCGAAGTCTGCTCGGTCAGCGCGTCAAAGGTGGCGCGGATCATGTTGTAGGGGTTTGAAGAGCCGACCGACTTGGTCACCACGTCCGCAACGCCCAGGCTTTCGAACACGGCGCGCATCGGGCCACCGGCGATGATGCCAGTCCCCGCCGGCGCAGTGCGCAAAGTCACCTTGCCCGCACCGAACCGGCCATTGCCGTCATGGTGAAGCGTGCGGCCTTCCTTCAAAGGAACGCGGATCATCTTCTTGCGCGCCGCAGCGGTCGCCTTGGTGATCGCTTCGGGCACTTCGCGGGCCTTGCCGTGGCCAAAGCCGACGCGGCCCTGACCGTCGCCAACCACAACCAGCGCTGCAAAGCCGAAGCGCTTGCCGCCCTTTACGGTCTTGGAGACACGGTTGATGTGCACCAGCTTTTCGATGATGCCATCATCTTCTTCCTGCTTGCCGCCGCGACGGTCATCACGACCGCCCCGCCCGCGCCCGCGGTCACCGCCTTCACGGTTGCCGCCACGGCCCCGGCCACGACGGCCCTGTGCTTCACCGGCATCAGCGCCGGGTTCAACAGCAACTGCTGGGGTTTCGATGGTGTTCTCGTCAGCCATAATCAGAACTCCAGCCCACTTGCACGGGCGGCATCGGCCAGCGCCTTGACGCGGCCATGAAACAGGAATCCGCCGCGGTCGAACACGACCGTGGTCACACCCGCCTTCTTGGCAGCATCGGCAATCGCCTTGCCAACCTCGGCAGCGGCATCGACATTGGCGCCGCTTACCTTGACGCCGAGCGTCGAAGCTGCGGCGACCGTGCGGCCAGCGGCATCATCGATGATTTGCGCGTAGATGTGGCGGCCGGTGCGGTGCACCGACAGACGCGGCTTGCCACCAGCACGCGCACGCAGCGCAGTGCGGACGCGGCGACGGCGACGTTCGAACAGAGAAAGCTTTGCCATCTTACCTCTTCTTCCCTTCCTTGCGGAAGATATACTCGCCGCGATAGGCAATCCCCTTGCCCTTGTAGGGCTCGGGCTTGCGCCAGCGGCGGATTTCAGCAGCGAACTGGCCGACAGCCTGCTTGTCGATACCCGAAACTTCGACCGTGGTCTGGTCCGGGGTCTTGACTTCCAGGCCTTCAGGCACCGGAAGATCGACATCGTGGCTGTAGCCAAGCTGCAGCTTCAGATTGCGGCCCTGCGCATTGGCACGGTAGCCGACGCCCTTGATGACCAGCACCTTGGTGAAACCGGCGCTGACGCCTTCCACCAGGTTCGACACCAGAGTGCGCTGCATGCCCCAGAAGGCCCGCGCCTGCTTGCTGTCATTGGCCGGCTTGACGACGATCTCGCTCTCTTCGACCTTGTAGTCGATGAGATCGGACAGCCCCAGCGTCTGGGTGCCCTTCGGCCCCTTTACGCTCAGCGTGCCATTCTCGATGGTGGCCGAGACCCCGCCAGGGATCGCCACCGGCTTTTTGCCGATGCGGCTCATCAGAACACCTCCGCCAGCACTTCGCCACCGACATTGTGGTTGCGCGCTTCGGCATCCGAAAGCACACCGCGCGGTGTCGAGACGATGGTGATACCCAGACCGTTGCGCACAGTCGGCAGCTCTTTCGAGCCCGAATAGACGCGGCGGCCAGGCTTCGAAACGCGGGCAACATGCTTGATCGCAGGCTCGCCTTCGAAATATTTCAGTTCAATCCGCAGCGCCTTGTGCTTGCCTGAGCTGTCTTCGGAAAAGCCACGGATGTAGCCTTCCCGCTGAAGCACTTCGAGCACGTTTGCACGCAGGGTGCTAGCGGGAGTCAGGACAGAGTCCTTCTTCGCGCGCTGGCCGTTGCGGATGCGGGTGAGCATGTCACCCAGAGGATCGGTCATAGCCATCTGTCAGTCCTCACCAGCTCGACTTGGTCAGGCCGGGAATCATCCCGCTGTTGCCGAGTTGACGCAGTTCGATACGGTTGATGCCGAACTTGCGGTAATAGCCGCGCGGGCGGCCGGTGGTGGCGCAACGGTTGCGCACCCGGGTCGGGTTTGCGTTGCGCGGAAGCTCCGCCATCTTGAGCCGGGCGACCAGGCGCTCGGACTCGTCAAGCGAGGTGTCGTTCGCGATCGCCTTCAGCTTCTCGTACTTCGCAGCGTACTGCTTGACGAGCTTCTTGCGCCGCTCATTCTTGTTGATCGAACTCAGTTTCGCCATGGACTTAAGCTCTCTTGCCTTGTGTTCCGTTCATGAGGTGGCTCACGCCGCCTCCTTCTGTTCGCCAGTTGTCGCGCTCGGGGCTTCACCCTGGAAAGGGAAGCCGAACAGACGCAACAATTCGCGCGCCTCTTCATCGGTCTTGGCGGTGGTTGTGACGATAATGTCCATCCCACGCACCTTTTCGATCTTGTCGTAGCTGATTTCGGGGAACACGATCTGTTCCTTCAGCCCCATCGCATAATTGCCACGTCCGTCGAACGAACGCGCATTCAGCCCGCGAAAGTCGCGGATGCGCGGCATTGCGACAGTCACCAGACGGTCGACAAATTCGTACATGCGTTCACGGCGCAAGGTGACCTTGCAACCGATCGGCATGCCTTCGCGCAGCTTGAACTGGGCGATCGACTTCTTGGCGATGGTGATGACCGGCTTCTGGCCAGCGATCAGCGCCATTTCTTCCGCAGCGATCTGAACCTTCTTCTTGTCCTGGCTCGCTTCGCCCACACCCATGTTGAGCGTGACCTTTTCGAGCTTCGGGACTTCGAGACGGTTCTTGTAACCGAACTTTTCGGTCATCGCCTTGACGATTTCGGCGTCGTATTTCGCCTTCATCCGCGGCGTGTAGGTGGCATCAGTCATTGATGGTCTCCCCACTCTTCACGGCAACGCGCACCTTCTTGCCGTCCTTGGTTTCAAACCGGACGCGGGTGGGCTTGCCATCCTTGGGATCAGCCAGAGCGACCTTCGAGATGTGCATCGGGGCCGGGAACCGGTCGATACCACCTTGCGGGTTGGCCTGGCTCGGCTTGCGGTGACGGGCAGCGATGTTGACGCCGTCAACAACGATCTTGCTATCCTTGGGCATGACCTGAGCGACCGTACCGGTGCGCCCCTTGTCCTTGCCCGAAAGGACAACGACATTGTCGCCCTTCTTGATCTTGGCGGATGACATTACAGCACCTCCGGCGCGAGGCTGATGATCTTCATGAACCCGCGGCCGCGCAGTTCGCGCACCACAGGGCCAAAAATACGAGTGCCGATCGGCTCCTCGTTCTTATTCACCAGCACAGCAGCATTGCTGTCGAAACGGATGACGGTGCCATCCTGACGACGCACTTCCTTGCGGGTACGCACGATCACGGCGCGATGAACATCGCCCTTCTTGACCTTGGTGCGCGGCTGCGCCTCCTTGATGGAGACGACGATCACATCGCCGACCGACGCGGTCCGACGCTTCGACCCGCCCAGCACCTTAATGCACTGGACGCGCTTGGCGCCGCTATTGTCCGCGACGTCGAGATTGGATTGCATCTGGATCATTGATCCGGTTCCTTCTCACTGGCTTTCCGGGACGCCCAATCCGACTGGGGCCCGGGAGTTCCGTTTTCGCCTAATTCAGTTCCCGGCCGCTGCGACGTCGAGGTCAGCCTCAACCGCCTGCGTACCGCCCGCGACGACCCGATCTTTCACGATCCAGGTCTTGGTCTTGGACATCGGACGGGTCTCTTCGATCCGCACAACATCACCCACGGTGAATTCGTTGTTTTCATCATGCGCGTGATACTTCTTCGAGCGCCGGATGATCTTACCGTAGAGCGGGTGCTTCACCTTGCGTTCGACCTTCACGGTCACGGTCTTGTCGGTCTTGTCGGAGCTGACGGTTCCGACGAGGATGCGCTTTGGCATTGTCTACTCCTCAAGCCTTCGCAGCGGCGGCGGTGGCCGCTCGCTGGTTCTGCAGCGTCTTGATCTGCGCGATGCTCCGGCGCACCTGACGGATACGCGACGGGGCTTCGAGCTGGTTGGTCGCAGCCTGGAACCGCAGATTATACTGCTCGCGCTTGAGCTCGGTGAGCTCAGCGGAAAGCTGATCATCGGTCTTGGTGCGAAGGTCCGCGATATCGGCCATTATTCGCCTCCCAGGTGGCTGGTGTCACCCAGACGGGCGACAACCTTGGTCTTGATCGGCAGCTTCATCGCTGCGCGCTCGAACGCTTCAGCCGCGAGCGGGCCGGCAACGCCATCGAGTTCGAACAGGATCCGGCCCGGCTTTACCCGCGCGGCCCAATATTCGACCGAGCCCTTGCCCTTGCCCTGACGGACTTCGGCAGGCTTCTTCGACACTGGCACATCGGGGAAGATGCGGATCCAGAGACGACCCTGACGCCGGATGTGGCGGGTGATCGCACGGCGCGCAGCTTCGATCTGGCGCGCAGTGAGCCGATCAGGCTCCAGCGCCTTGAGGCCGTAGGAACCAAAGTTAAGATCGGTGCCGCCCTTGGCGTCGCCCTTGATCCGGCCCTTGAAAGCCTTGCGGAATTTGTGTTTTTTCGGTTGCAACATGGTCTGTTACCTCTAGCGGGCCGGCCGGACGCCGGAAGTCTGCGCTTCCAGCATCAGGCGATCTTGCGCGGTCGGATCATGAGCGAGGATCTCACCCTTGAAGATCCACACCTTGATCCCGATGATCCCGTAGGCGGTCAGCGCCTCGGTATCGGCGTAATCGATATTGGCACGCAGCGTGTGAAGCGGCACGCGACCTTCGCGATACCATTCAACGCGGGCGATTTCCGCTCCGCCCAAACGGCCGCCACATACGATCTTGATGCCTTCGGCACCCAGACGCAGCGCCGATTGCACCGCGCGCTTCATCGCCCGGCGGAACGCGATGCGGCGCACCAGCTGATCGGCAATGCCCTGCGCGACGAGCTTGGCATCGATTTCCGGCTTGCGGATTTCAACGATGTTCAGCTTCACTTCGCTCGGCGTCATGGTTGCCAGCTTCGAACGCAGCTTTTCAATGTCTGCGCCCTTCTTGCCGATGATCACGCCGGGACGCGCCGCATAGATCGAAACCCGGCACAGCTTGGCCGGACGCTCGATCACCACCTTGGAAACTGCCGCCTGCGGCAGGTTCTTCATGATGTACTTGCGGATCGTGACGTCTTCCTTGAGCAGCTGCGCATAGTCACGCCCTTCGGCGTACCAACGGCTGTCCCAGGTGCGGTTGATCTGCAGGCGCAGACCGATCGGATTGCTCTTCTGGCCCATCTTACGCCTCTTCTGCTTCGCGAACGACGATCCGCAGCCGGCTGAACGGCTTGAGGATCCGGGTCGACTTGCCACGGCCGCGGGTGTGGAACCGCTTCATCGTCACCGACTTGCCGACCGAAGCTTCCGCCACGATCAACGCATCAACGTCGAGGTTGTGGTTGTTTTCAGCATTGGCGATCGCCGAAGCGAGCACCTTGGTCGCATCGCGCGCCATTGCCCGCTTCGAAAAGGCGAGGATATTCAACGCCTCTTCTGCCTTCTTGCCGCGGATCAGCGCAGCAACAAGGTTGAGCTTCTGCGCCGAACCACGGATCGTGGTGCCGACGGCCAGTGCCTCGTTATCGCCCACGCGGCGGGGTGCTTTTGCCTTGCCCATTAGCGTTTGCCCTTCTTGTCGGCAGCGTGGCCGGGGAAGGTGCGCGTGGGCGCAAATTCACCGAGCTTGTGGCCGACCATTTCTTCCGAAACCGAAACGGGAATGAACTTGCGCCCGTTATAGACATTGAAGGTGAGCCCGACGAACTGCGGCAGAATCGTCGAGCGACGCGACCAAGTCTTGATCGGCTTGGTGTTGCTCGCTTCCTGCGCGCCTTCTGCCTTCTTAAGCAGGCTCAGCTCGACAAACGGGCCTTTCCAGACGGAACGTGCCATCGTCTCTTACCTCTTCTTCTTCGCGTGACGCGAACGGATGATCATCTTGTCCGTCTGCTTGTTATGGCGTGTGCGGGCACCCTTGGTCGGCTTGCCCCATGGGGTAACCGGATGGCGGCCACCCGAAGTGCGGCCTTCACCGCCGCCGTGCGGGTGATCGACCGGGTTCTTGGCAACGCCGCGGGTCAGCGGGCGAACGCCCATCCAACGCTTGCGGCCAGCCTTGGCAAAGTTCTGGTTGCCGTTGTCGGGGTTCGACACCGCACCAACAGTGCCCATGCAATCGGCGCGCAGGTAACGCTGTTCGCCCGAATTGAGGCGCACAATCACCATCGTCCGATCACGGCCAACAACCTGCACATAGGTGCCGGCCGAACGGGCGATCTGACCGCCCTTGCCCGGCTTCATTTCGACATTGTGGCAGATCGTGCCGACCGGCATCTGACCCAGCAGCATCGCATTGCCCGGCTTGGTATCGACCTTTTCACCAGCCACCACCGAATCGCCAACAGCCAGACGCTGCGGGGCGATGATGTAGGCCTGTTCGCCGTCTTCGTACTTCACCAGTGCGATGAAGGCGGTGCGATTGGGGTCATATTCCAGACGTTCAACAGTCGCAGGCATATCCCACTTGCGACGCTTGAAGTCGATGAAGCGGTACTTCTGCTTGTGACCGCCAGCGATCCCGCGCGATGTGACGTGACCCTTGTTGTTGCGGCCACCGGTCTTGTGCTTGCCTTCGGTAAGCGCCTTGACCGGCTTGCCCTTCCACAGGGCCGACTTGTCAACCAGGATCAGACCGCGCCGGGCGGGACTGGTCGGCTTGTAATTCTTGAGTGCCATTGTTCGTTTCCTGTCCCTTGGCCTCAGATACCGCTGGTGATGTCGATCATCTCACCCTCAGCGAGGGTGACGATGGCCTTCTTCACGTCGGAGCGCGTGTAGGGCTTGCCCTTCCAGCGCTTGGTCTTGCCCTTCATGATCAGGGTGTTCACCGCGACGACCTTCTTGTCGTAGATCGCTTCGATGGCTTCCTTGATCTGCGGCTTGGTCGCGCTGCCCGCAACCTTGAACACCACGGCGTAGTTTTCCGACGCCAGGGTTGCCTTTTCGGTGATGTGAGGGCTGAGGATCACGTCATAGTGACGCGCATCAACGGTCTGCTTCTTAGCCATTAGTTAGCCCCTCCCGGAAGGGCGAAGCGCGCCTCCAGCTTTTCGACAGCAGCCTTGGTTAGCACCAGCGTGTCATGGTTGAGGATGTCGTAAACATTGGCGCCCATCGCCGGCATCACGTTGATGCCCGGCAGGTTGCCAGCAGCCTTGCGGAAGCCCGCATCGACCTGCTCGCCGTCGATCACCAGCACCTTGCCCGAAAAACCGGCATTGGCGAGGTGGCTCTTGAGCACCTTGGTCTTGGCTTCGGCGAGTGCGAGCGTGTCAACCACGACGAGCCCGTCCTTGGCCTTCGATGACAGCGCCATCTTGAGGCCGAGCGCACGGATTTTCTTGTTGAGCGATTGCTCAAACTCACGCTTGCGCGCGCCGTGGGCCTTGCCGCCGCCGATGAAGATCGGGGCTGCGCGGTCGCCGTGACGGGCGGTGCCGCCGCCCTTCTGCTTGCCGAACTTCTTGCCGGTGCGGGCCACGTCCGAACGCTCACGCGTCGGGCGGGCGGTGCCGCGGCGGTTTTCGAGCTGCCAGGTCACGACCCGGTGCAGGATATCGGCGCGCGGCTCGATGCCGAACACGTCATCCGAAAGCTCGATATCAGCGCCAGCGCCCTTGAGCGCCTTGCCGTCGATGTTCTGAACCTTAATTTTCATGGCTCAGCCTTCCTTATTTTCGTCGGTGGCCGGAGCGTCGGTTTCGACAGCTTCAACCGCGACCACGTCTTCAGCAGCCGTTTCGGCAACCGAGGGGGTCTCTTCCGCGACAGGTGCGTGCTTCGACAGGACAGCGCCGGGGAACGGCACGCCTTCGGGAAGCGGCAGCTTCACCGCGTCACGAACCAGCAGCCAGCCATTCTTAGCGCCGGGAACCGATCCCTTGACGAACAGAAGGCCGCGCTCCGCGTCGGTGCGGACGATTTCGAGGTTCTGCTGGGTGCGCTGACGGTCGCCCATGTGGCCGGCCATCTTCTTGCCCTTAAACACCTTACCAGGATCCTGACGCTGACCGGTCGAACCATGCGCACGGTGCGAGATCGAAACGCCGTGGGTGGCGCGCATACCGCCGAAACCCCAACGCTTCATGGCCCCTGCAAAGCCCTTGCCCTGCGTGTGGCCGGTAATGTCGACCATCTGGCCGGCAATGAAATGTTCGGCGCTGATGGTCGAACCGACCGGCACGAGGCCATCGGCGTTTTCGACGCGGAATTCAGCGACGCGCTTTTTCAGGCCGACATCGGCCTTGGCGAAATGTTCACGCTGCGGCTTGGCAACGTTCTTTTGCTTGGCTTCGCCCGCGCCGAGCTGGACTGCGAAATAACCATCGCGTTCAGCTGTGCGGTGCGACACTACCTGGCAATCTTCCAGCGCGAGAACGGTCACAGGCACGTGCCGTCCGTCCTCCTGGAAGAGGCGGGTCATCCCGACTTTCTTTGCGATAACGCCGGTGCGCATCGTCAGTTTCTCCTCAACAGAGGCACCCGCAGACCATCCGCAGGTGCTTGGCGGGCCACGGCGATAAACCGCCGCAACCCCGTTCAGCCCGAATTGTCTTGCATCGCCCCGTCCGGGCTGAGTGCTCTGGCAGGCCGGATGGCCGCTGGAGCGAGACGGGGGACGCGGCCCGGATAATTATCCGGCGGTATCCACCCTATCGTCAGATCAGGCAGTTCGCCTGAACGATAGAGGCCCCTGCCGAAGCGGGGGCATTTCGGCTGGCTTACGCCAGCTTGATCTCAACATTCACGCCAGCTGCCAGATCGAGCTTCATCAGCGCGTCGACGGTCTGGGCGTTGGGCTGCACGATATCGAGCAGCCGCTTGTAGGTGCGCACCTCGAACTGCTCGCGCGACTTTTTGTCGACGTGCGGGCCGCGGTTCACGGTGAACTTCTCGATACGCGTCGGCAGCGGAATGGGGCCACGAATAAGAGCGCCAGTGCGGCGGGCCGTATCTGCGATCTCTCCAGTGGCCTGGTCGAGAACGCGGTGATCGAACGCCTTGAGGCGAATACGGATATTCTGAGCTTCCATGTCCAACTACCGATGCGAAAGAGCCAAGGATCCTCCGGTTGCCCGGCATTTCCCAAAAAACAAAGGCCAGCCTCGCTCATTTTCCGGTTTCCCGAGAGCGGGCGGCCTCATTGAATGTCGTTCCAACACAGACGAATCTGCGTCGGGAGCCGCGCCTATACGGAGCGTGTAGGATTCTGGCAAGAGCCAAGTGTAAGGAAATTGCGCGGCAAGGAAATGCATCCCGCCCGACACCAAAAACCACGCGGCCCCATACAACAAGGCCCGGCTCTCATGCGAGAGCCGGGCCTCAATGTCGTTCACCTTCGCCCCTTAGCGGAGCAAAAGCTTACTTGGTGATCTTGGCAACGACGCCCGAACCCACGGTGCGGCCGCCTTCGCGGATTGCGAAGCGCAGGCCTTCGTCCATGGCGATCGGTGCGATCAACTTGACGCCGATGGTCACGTTGTCGCCCGGCATCACCATTTCGGTGCCTTCGGGAAGGATCACTTCGCCGGTCACGTCGGTGGTGCGGAAGTAGAACTGCGGGCGGTAGTTGGCGAAGAACGGCGTGTGACGGCCACCTTCGTCCTTCGACAGCACGTAGACTTCGGCGCTGAACTCGGTGTGCGGGCTGACCGAACCGGGCTTGCACAGCACCTGGCCGCGCTCAACGTCTTCACGGGCAACGCCGCGGATCAGGGCGCCGACGTTGTCGCCAGCTTCACCGCGATCAAGCAGCTTGCGGAACATTTCCACGCCGGTGACGGTGGTCTTGCGGGTGTCCTTGATGCCGACGATTTCGACTTCGTCGCCCACATTCACAATGCCGGTTTCGATACGGCCGGTCACCACGGTGCCGCGACCCGAGATCGAGAACACGTCTTCGATCGGCATCAGGAACGGCTTGTCGATCGGACGGTCAGGCTGCGGGATGTGCGCGTCGACGGCTTCGATCAGAGCGATGATCGAATCCTTGCCGATGGCGTCATCACGGCCTTCGAGAGCGGCGAGAGCCGAACCCTTGATGATCGGAATGTTATCACCGTCAAAATCATACGACGACAGCAGTTCGCGCACTTCGAGTTCGACGAGTTCGAGGATTTCCTCGTCATCGACCTGATCGACCTTGTTCATGTACACGACCAGCGCCGGCACGCCGACCTGACGGGCGAGCAGGATGTGCTCACGGGTCTGGGGCATCGGGCCGTCAGCTGCGTTCACCACCAGGATAGCGCCGTCCATCTGGGCGGCACCGGTGATCATGTTCTTCACGTAGTCGGCGTGACCCGGGCAATCGACGTGCGCATAGTGACGCGCAGCCGATTCATATTCGACGTGTGCGGTCGAGATGGTGATCCCGCGCTCACGCTCTTCGGGAGCCTTGTCGATGTTGGCGAAATCGACGGCAGCGCCGCCATAGACTTCGGCCATCACCTTGGTGATCGCTGCTGTCAGCGTGGTCTTGCCATGGTCAACGTGACCGATGGTGCCGATGTTGCAGTGCGGCTTGTTCCGCTGGAATTTTTCCTTGGCCATTTCTCTGGTGTACCTTCTTGAATGAAATCGTGTGTTCGCGCGAGAACGGCGGTGCCCGCTGAATCAGGCGCCGCCCCTAAACCGTCAGGCCGGGTTAGGCAAGTTTCTCCTTGACCTCGGCTGCGACGTTGGCGGGAACCTCGTCATAGTGCGAGAACTGCATGGTGTAATTCGCGCGCCCTTGCGTGAACGAGCGCAATTCGTTGACGTAGCCGAACATATTGGCGAGCGGGACAAACGCCTCGACCGCCTGGGCATTGCCGCGCGTGTCGGTGCCCTGAATCTGACCGCGCCGACTGTTAAGATCGCCGATGACGTCGCCCAGATAATCATCCGGAGTCACCACTTCGACCTTCATGATCGGCTCGAGCAGCTTGATCCCGGCCTTCTGCGCGACTTCACGCATCGCACCGCGCGCGGCGATTTCGAACGCAATCGCGCTCGAGTCGACGTCGTGGTACGCACCATCGGTCAGCTTGATGCTGAAATCGATGATCGGGAAGCCGACCAGGTGCCCGCTGGCAGCCTGTTCGCGGAAACCCTTTTCAATCGCCGGGATATATTCGCGCGGGATGTTCCCGCCCTTGATCACGTCTTCAAAGATCACGCCCTGACCACGCTCACCGGGGATTACCGTCACCTTGACGCGGCCGAACTGGCCTGAGCCACCCGACTGCTTCTTGTGGGTGTAATCCACCTCGACTTCGCGGGCGAGGTATTCGCGGTAGGCCACCTGAGGGGCGCCGACATTGGCCTCGACCTTGAATTCGCGCTTCATGCGATCAACCAGAATGTCGAGGTGCAACTCGCCCATGCCCTTGATGATCGTCTGGCCGCTTTCGTGGTCAGTCGACACGCGGAAAGACGGATCTTCAGCCGACAGGCGGTTGAGCGCGATGCCCATCTTTTCCTGGTCAGCCTTGGTCTTGGGTTCCACCGACAATTCGATCACCGGTTCAGGGAATTCCATCCGTTCGAGAACGATCGGTGCCTTTTCCGCGCACAGCGTGTCGCCGGTGGTGGTTTCCTTCATGCCCGCAAGCGCAATGATGTCACCGGCAAAGGCTTCATCCACGTCCTTGCGTTCGTTCGCGTGCATTTCCAGCATGCGCCCGACTTTTTCCTTCTTATCCTTGACCGAGTTCAGGTAGGTGCCCTTGCCCAGCACACCCGAATAGATGCGGATGAAGGTCAGGCTGCCGACGAACGGATCGTTCATCACCTTGAACGCGAGCGCGCTGAACGGCGCTTCGTCGGTCGCGGGGCGGCTGTCAGGCTCGTTGCTGTCCATCTTGAGGCCCTGAACATCAGGGATGTCGAGCGGCGACGGCAGGTAATCGACCACCGCATCGAGCAATGGCTGAACGCCCTTGTTCTTGAATGCAGAACCGCAGCAAACCGGCACGAAAGACTGGTTGAGCGTGCCCTTGCGGATCAACGCCTTCAGCGTCGCCACATCAGGCTCGTTGCCTTCGAGATAGGCCTCCATCGCGTCATCGTCCTGCTCAACCGCAAGCTCGATCAACTCGCTGCGATAGACAGCGGCTTCGTCAGCCATGTCGGCGGGGATCTCTTCATAGAAGAATTCGGCGCCCAGCGCTTCGTCCTTCCAGATGATCGCGCGGTTGTTGACGAGATCAACCAGACCCTTGAGGTCGGCTTCGATGCCGATCGGAAGATAAAGCACCGCCGGACGCGCGCCGAGACGGTCGATGATCGACTGGACGCAATATTTGAAGTTGGCGCCGGTGCGATCCAACTTATTGATGAAGCACATCCGGGGGACGCCGTATTTGTCAGCCTGACGCCATACGGTTTCGGACTGGGGCTCAACCCCGGCCACGCCGTCAAAACAGGCGACCGCGCCATCGAGCACGCGCAGGGAGCGTTCGACTTCGATTGTGAAGTCAACGTGTCCGGGGGTGTCGATAATGTTGATGCGGTGTTCGGGGCCCTTGCCGTCTTCGGCCTGCCAGAAACAGGTCGTCGCGGCCGAGGTGATGGTGATACCGCGTTCTTGCTCCTGCTCCATCCAGTCCATCGTCGCCGCGCCATCGTGCACTTCGCCGATCTTGTAGGACTTGCCGGTGTAGAACAGAATCCGTTCAGTGGTGGTGGTCTTGCCGGCGTCAATATGCGCCATAATGCCGATATTGCGGTAGCGTTCGAGCGGATGGCTGCGTGCCATGATGCGTTCCTCAGGTTGGCTGGAGCGGAGCAGGCCACCAAGGCCTCGCGCGCGCTCCATATAGTTGCTTTTGTGACAGCGGAAAGACCGACCGCCCCTTTTTCACAAGGAGGCGGTCAGGCGTTTCCCCTGCCCCGCGCGCTTACCAGCGGTAATGCGAGAAGGCGCGGTTGGCGTCAGCCATGCGGTGCGCGTCTTCGCGCTTTTTCACAGCATTGCCACGGTTGTTGGCGGCATCCATCAACTCACCCGACAGCCGCGCTGCCATCGTGGTTTCCGGACGGCCGCGCGCCGCAGTGATCAGCCAGCGGATCGCCAGCGCCTGAGCGCGTTCGCTCCGCACTTCGACCGGCACCTGATAGGTCGCCCCGCCAACGCGGCGGCTGCGCACTTCGACCTGCGGCTTCACATTGTTGAGCGCATCATGGAACAGCTGGATCGGATCGGCCTTGGACTTTTCCTCCACCGTGGCGAGCGCGCCATAGACGATCTTTTCAGCAACAGCCTTTTTCCCGTCGAGCATGAGGTTGTTCATGAACTTCGACAGTATCTGATCACCATACTGGGGATCGGGCAGAATGACCCGCTTTTCGGGACGACGACGACGTGACATTTGCTTGTCTCCAAAATCTCTAATTCGTCTCCCCGGACTTGATCCGGGGCCCCGCTCCTTTTCCGGTGCCCATTTGAGCAACCAAGGCAGCGGGATCCCGGGTCAAGCCCGGGACGACGGAAGGGCCATTACTTCGGACGCTTCGCCCCATACTTGGAACGGCTCTGTTTGCGATCCTTAACACCCTGCGTATCGAGCACGCCGCGCAGGACGTGGTAACGCACACCGGGAAGATCGCGCACACGCCCGCCGCGGATCAGTACGACGCTGTGTTCCTGCAGGTTGTGGCCTTCACCGGGGATGTAGCTGATCACTTCGCGCTGGTTGGTCAGGCGCACCTTGGCAACCTTGCGCAGCGCCGAGTTCGGCTTTTTCGGGGTCGTCGTGTAAACACGGGTGCAAACGCCGCGCTTCTGCGGGTTCTGCTCCATCGCAGGGACCTTGGACTTGGCCTTCTGCGGAACGCGGCCCTTGCGGACCAGCTGGTTGATTGTCGGCATTAAGTTCTCACTTCACCTTTTTGTCGACCCTTCCGGGCGGGAAACCGGTTCCCACTTTCCCTGAAGGGATCGATACGAGGGTGACACGGGCGCCGGAAGTTGAAGGAGGAGAAGAATAAGCCCTGATTCGTCACCCCAGCGAAAGCTGGGGCCTAGGGCCGCAAGCACTCAGCTGGCGGCGGGAGATCCCAGCTTTCGCTGGGATGACGAAGAGACCGAAACGCTCCACCCGCAAATCCGGCCCTTCGGCCACCGGGTTACTTTGACGGCTGCCCCTCTGGGAGAGACGCACCGGCAATGTTCAGCTCGATCCGGGTATGACCCCGGAAGATGCGGGCCCTTAGGCGGGTTTGGGCGGGGGGTCAAGGGTTGGTGTTGGAGGGGCGGCGGCACCACAACAGCGAGCCTGCCAACAAACGGCGCGCAGCGAAACTAACCTATGGCACAATAACGGCGGCGCAGCGCCGCAAGGCCGACCGGCCGCCCGAGCGAATGCGAGGAAAGCCAAGGCGGACGGACGTCCGCCGCCCGGCGCTTGAGGGCGAAAACAAGAGACTCGCGGGGCCACTAACCCCCGCGTTCGTCGCGCTGGCGAAGAGTGGGATCCATACCGCAACTCAGATCTATAATGAATCTGTTTTTCAGTGAATTAAGCTTCCGCATCACTTGATGCGCTAGACGCCTCGTTGTCCGACTGGTCAATCTCGTCATTTGTCGGGAACGTCGCGCGCACGGGTTTCGGCGGCGTGGCCTGCCATGATCGCAAGTTTTGCCCAACGAGGTCATAGAAATCTCTTGAGCAAGCCTCAAGCGTCTCAATGAAAGTTCGACGACCAACGAACCGCTTAGCGTCCACTTCGATCAAGAGAACCTCAAACGAATGCGGTGCTGCATCCGACTTATCATTGTCGATAGCGTCAGGATCAAGACGAAGTAATCCTACGTCTTTCTGCGTCGGCGGCCTTCTTCCCGGCCAGTGCGCCCGAATTGCAAGTCGCGAGTCATCATCCTTAAGCATACGAAGAAGCCAATTTACACGTGCTTTGGTGGATTTTCGATCTTGCGGAGCTTTTAGCTTCATACTGAAAACAATTGATCTTCGCGTTAAGTCCGCGCACAACTCTATGTCTGACGCCGCAGCTGGCACAACAAAACTACCAACAAGTCTATGATCTTCTACGAGTGTCTTGCAGCCATCCTTGAGTCTTGCTGTTGGATCACTCAACAGGTTTCGCTCAACCTTTACAAAAACAGACTCACCAATATGGCTTGAAAGCAACAAACTCATATCTTTTAATTCTTGGAACCAAGCATTAATCGTTTCCTCTACTTCAAAGCTTGTTCGCTTCAAAGTCTCTTGATTTGAGACCGCCTGTGCAACGTCTTTCCAACTTGGCCCCATCTGCGTGAACCGCTCGATCCCAGTAGTAGGGTGGCTCAGCAAACGCTTGAATTCCCTAATAAGAAAATCTTGCTCATCATCTTCAACCCGGTTCTGATGCGATAAAATATCACATTGCGTTTGAATCCAAGTCCATGACCAATGAAATAATGATACCTTTTTTAGTAATGACTTAGGTATATTTAATGGCGAAACATCAGCGCGTGCAACAAACTGATTTGATATCGTAATTACAGCATCAATACCGTTCGCTTTCGCGGCTTCTATGTAACGTGTCACTTGGTCATATTGAAGATCGAATTTTCCGATTTTTGCTTCAATCAAAGCCGTCCATGTATTTTTTCCATTCCGAATGACAATCAAGCCATCGGGTCTGTTTTTTATTTCTGACGCGTCATTCAAAACAATCTCAGTGTAAGATTCAATTTGCGATCTCTTGCCAATCCGAAGACCAGTGGAGCCGAAAAGCACTTCTGCCAAAGCCGGGATTTTTGGAAGCAACGCGAGCAAAATCGAGGCAATTCTGCCTTCGCGGCTTGTGTCGGCTAACACGGGAAAAAGGCGTGCTCGCTCACCTTGTTTAACCATTTCCGGCAAATCACGCATTCCGTAATTCCTCGATCCAACAATTGTGAAAAAACTGCCCCTAAGCGCAATAATTATCTCATGTTAGCTACTTAGTTTGCCATCTATCAAGGATTCATTGGCCAAAAAATGGCTTCGTGGCTCCGCGCGTTGATTGTTTCCGCCCTCAAGCGCCGGGCGCGGGCCGTCCGGCCCGCTTGGCTTACGCGCCATAAGGCGCGGCGCGCAGTCGCGCTTGCGGCGCTGCGCGCCGGTTCATCGCCATTCGCACGGTCGGTGGCCCCTCGCCCACCCCCGACCCCTCCCGCCAGCGGGAGGGGAGTTAAGGCCCCTCTGCGTCTCCCCTTCTTCTCTGCGTGAAACCCTGCTTCGCACCTCGCGCTTCCATCTTCGCGCCTTTGCGTCTTCGCGTCTTCGCGTCTTCGCGTCTTCGCGTCTTCGCGTCTTCGCGTGAAACACAAAAAGCGGGGCCCCGGGTCAAGCCCGGGGCGACAAAAAGGGGGGACGGACGCTACCCCCTCCCCTCCGCGAGTTGTTTGTTGACGCCCTCAAGCGCCGGGCGCAGCGCATCCGCGCTGCTTGGCTACGCGCCATAAGGCGCGGCGCGCGGTCGCGCTTGCGGCGCTGCGCGCCGTTTGGTGCCATACGCGGCGTGGTGGCTTTCCCCATTTTCCTACTCGGAAAATCCGTGCCACCCGCTGGCCTATGCATGATGCTTCCTTCCCTCCCCCCACCAAGCGCAACAAGCGCGCCGTCCCGCGGCAGGCGACCTCTGATGTTGCGTGGGAGCTTACCAATATCGACATTCCGGACGATGATCCGCTGCTCGATTTCGAACCCGTGCCGCACAGCCGCCCGCGCCGCAATTCGATCACCCCCGATCTCCAGCGCGCCTTTATCGCGCATCTCGCCGCGACCGGGATCGTCAAATCCGCCGCCGCCCATATCGGCAAAAGCCTTGAGGCGATTTACAAGCTGCGCCAGCGGCCCGGCGCGCAGGGGTTTTGCGAGGCGTGGGACGAGGCGCTGCGCTGGGGGGTGTTGCGGCTGGAGGATTGCGCGATCGAGCGTGCGCTGGCCGAGGGGCTCTCCAACCTGCGCGCCAATTCGATGCTCGCCTGGGTGCTGCAATATCGCGGCTTCATGCGGGTTGAGGCGCACGATGTTATCCCCGGCCACTGGCTGTATGAAAGCATCAAGGAAAAGGTGCTGCGCGAGGAGAGGGAGAGGAGGCGGCGCAAGGCAGAGCCATCGACCTAGAACCAAACGGCGCGCAGCCGCCGCAAGGCCGACCGGCCGCCGGAGCGAATGCGAGGAAAGCCAAGGCGGACGGACGTCCGCCGCCCGGCGCCTGAGGGCGCCCACAAACGACTCGCGGATGCGCTGCGCAAATTAAGACCCCAGAAACTCCACCAGCGCCCGCACCTTGCGGCTGCGCCATTGCGGGCGCGGGGCGAGTAGCCAGTAGCCGCGCTGGGACGGCTCCGGCCCCTCGATCACTTCCAGCGCGCCGCGCGCAATCGCGCCTTCGGCCAGCGCCAGTGGCAGAATGGTGCGCCCCATCCCCGCAAGCGCCGAAGCCAGCGCCTGACCGGGGCTACCTGCCTTGACGCAAGCGTTGATTCCATCGGGCAGCGGCGCGCCGGGCCAGTCGATCCACGGCCCAGAGACATTGGCGCGGTGCTGCGGCGCGGCCACGGTGACGCGCATCGCCGGGGCCAGCGGCACACCCTCCAGCTCACCCGGCCCGTCGGCCAGCCGGATCGCCAGATCAAGGTTCGCCTCGGCAAAATCGGCGTGTTCATCGGCGGCGAGGATATACTGGATGCCCGGCGTATCCGCCTGAAACCGTGCCAGCCGGGGGGCGAGCCATTCGGCGAAGAATTCGCGCGGGGTGGCGATGGTATAGCGGTCAGACGCCTGACCCGCCTGCATCACGTCGACGCTTTCCTCGAACCTGAGGAACCCTTCGCGCAAGGGGTCAAGCCCGGCGGTGCCTTCCGGCGTCAATTCCAGTCCCTTGGGCGTGCGGCGGAACAAGACCACGCCGAGCACATCTTCCAAGGCGCGGATCTGCTGGCCGACGGCGGCCGGGGTCACCGCCAGTTCATCCGCCGCGCGGGTGAACGACAGGTGGCGCGCCGCAGCATCGAACACGCGCAGGGCGTTCAGGGGGAGATGGGTGCGTTTCACGCGAGGGGAATTAGGCGCGGGCGCGGCTGACCGCAAGGATCAACGCGTGCTGCGTCCCTCAGCCGTTTCGGGCGCGGCGAGCGGGAAGAACGGGATCCGCACTTCGGCTGGCGATCCATCGGGCCGTTCAAAGGTGTAGAACCCTTCCATCGAACCGAACGGCGTCGTCAGCGGGCAGCCCGATACGTAATCATGGCTCTGCCCGGGGGAAAGCAGCGGCTGTTCACCCACCACGCCTTCGCCATCGACATGGTTCACCATCCCGCGCCCATCGGTGATCCGCCAATGCCTGGTGCGCAGGCGCATCGGTTCGTGCGAGGCGTTTTCGATGCGGATGTGATAGACCCAGAACCACTTGCCCGCCTCTGGATGCGATTGTTCGGGCAGATAGTTGACGGCAACCCGGACGGTTACTCCGTCAGTGGTGGCTGCGTGCTGGAAGAGTTCTTTCATAACGCCTCTCAACGTAGCGATTTGCGCATCCGTCACAAGAGGCTGAGTATCCTTAATCCCCGCTGTATGCTGCTATCCGTTCTATTTCGCTGAAAGTGCCGCAGCCGGGTGGGCCAGATTGTTCGCCGCCCGCAGCTATTCCCAGGAAAGGTGGAATGACATGGGGATCCGGAACCGGCCACCGGCTTCAATACCCGATCCGATCTTGATCCGCGCCATCGCAACGCCCTTGCGGGCTGCTTCGCGGAAAATGGGATGTGTGCAGTCAGGCCGGATATCCTGCGGCACGCCGTCCTGGTCGAGCGTGAGCGCCACCATGCAGCGCCCCTCAATACCATACCGTAGCGCTGCTGACGGGTACTCGACCAGCGGGGCTACACTGTAAAGCGACGCGCCTTGGATCGGCAGCAGTATCCCCTGCGCTTGGTCGGGCGAATCCGCCGGTGGCTCCGCGGCGGCAGGCGGTTCGGCAATCGGCGGCCCGGCAAGCGCAGAGGCGATGACCGGAGCGACAATCATTAGCAGGGCATACATGGCTCGTTCCTTCGGGTGTCTTATTGGCCCGCCAACAGTTCCTCGATCTGGCCGAGGCGTTCCTTGCCGAAGAACATTTCGCTTTCGCCGCCCTTTGGCCCGACGAACATCGTGGGAATGCCGAAAGCGCCGCGCGCAACCACGGCGTCGGTGTTGGCGGCAAGGCGTTGTTTCACTGCATCGGTCTGCGCGCGGGCGAACAGATCGGCGGCGTCAAAACCTGCCGCGTTCAGCACTGCGCCGATGGCCTGCGGATCGGTGATATCCAGCCCGTCCTCCCAGATCGGTCGCAGCAGCGTGTCGGCAAACTGCACCCCGCGCCCGTCTTCGTCGGCTGCGGTCAGCATCCGTTGCAGGAGAATCGAATTGAACGGGAATTGCGGGTGCAACCGGTATTTGCCCAGCCCGTGGCGGGCAATAAAGCGCTGCATTTCCAGCATCGCATAGTCGTTCTTGCCCTTAACCTCGCTGTCGCGGATCATCGGCGGCGCGTTGCCGGTCAACTTGTGCATTCCGGCCAGAAACACCGGGATCACGTCAAGTTCAGCCTCATAACGATTAACCAGATCGCGCAGCGGCCACCACACCAGATAGGCATTGGGGCTGACGAAATCGAATACGAGTTCAACGCGGATTGCCATGATGTTGCTCCGTTAGCAGATCTTAAAAATTAAATGGTCTGACATACTCATCCAAAGCCTTCAGAACCGGCGAAGGCATCCGACCAGTTTCACAAGTCGAAAATACTGATCCTTCGAATACCTTCCGGCCATCAACGAACCATCGGGACCCATTGGAGAGATCTTTATTGAAGTAGCACACTGCTCCCTTCGATCCATCATACTTGACCGCGACAACCCAGCGGTGATCGTCGCAATTGTGCTGTTCACAGGCCGACATCTGAAGATAACCGTCAAGACCATCGATTGGGCCAGCCGTATGCTCATCAGACAGAACCATTTCCTGCAAAAATTGCTGCGGAATCGAGCGCCGAACGACTCTGACAACTTCCGATCTCTGAAGAAAAGTCGAACCGTCAACCTCGTCGAATGGATACTTATTGAAGTATTTTACAAGCGCTTCGCTTTCCTGCGCGGCTAGCGGAGCAGCGAATAACGGTAAAAGCACCAAAGTTGTAAGCGCGCGCATCTGTAGAACTCCACTTGCAGCTAAATCCCCGCCGCTTTAAGCGCCTGATCCATGTCTTCGACCAGATCGGCGATGTCTTCGAGGCCGACATTGATCCGCAGCAGGCCTTCGGTCACGCCCATATCGGCGCGGGCTTCTTCGGTCATGCCGGCGTGGGTGGATGATGCCGGGTGGCACATCAGGCTGCGCGCGTCACCGATATTGTTGGAGATATCGATCAGCGCGAGCGCATCGAGCACCGCAAAGGCGCGCGCGCGGGTGCCGACGTCGAGCGCGAAGATCGGGCCGGTCGCATCCATCTGCGCCTTGGCAAGGGCGCGGCGCGGATGACTCGGCAGGCCGGGGTGGAGCAGGTGCCCGCCCGCCTTGGTTACGCGCGGTTCAAGGAATTCGCCCAATGCCACCGCCTGCTCGGATTGCTTGAAGGCGCGCAGGGGCAGCGTCTCCAGCCCCTTCATTACCACCCATGCATTGAACGCCGACAGCGTCGGCCCGGTGTTGCGCTGAAACGGCAGCAGCACATCGTCAATCCATTGCTGCGATCCGCAAATCGCACCCGCCAGCACCCGCCCCTGCCCGTCCATCAGCTTGGTCGCGGAATAGGCCACCACGTCCGCGCCGAACTCCATCGGGCGCTGCAACACCGGCGAGGCAAAGGCGTTGTCCACCACGCTGGTGATCCCATGCGCGCGCGCCACCCCGCAGACATGCGCGAGATCAACGATATCGAGCGTCGGATTGGCAGGCGTTTCAAAGAAGAACACCTTGGTGTTGGGCCGGATCGCGGCCTCCCACGCGGCATTATCGGCGCTGTCGATGACGGTGGTTTCGATCCCGAACCTGGGCAGCAGAGTATCGACCAGCCAGCGGCAGCTTCCAAACGCAGCCCGGGCGGAAACCACGTGATCGCCTGCGGAAAGCTGACACAGCAAAGCCGCCGTCATCGCCGCCATGCCGCTCGCCTGCGTACGGCAAGCCTCGGCCCCCTCCATCAGCGCAATTCGTTCCTCCAGCATCGCCACAGTGGGGTTTTGCAGGCGCGAATAGGTCATGCCGGCCGCATCGCCCGCGAACCTGTCGGCCACGGTCTGCGCATCGTCATAGGTATAGCCAGAGGTGAGGAACAGCGCCTCACTCGTTTCGCCATGCTCGCTGCGCCAGGTGCCGCCGCGCAGCGCCTTGGTGGCGGGGCGCCAGTTGGCGGTTGCGGCGCGATCCATTCCGGTGGTCTTTTTCATGCGCCGCTGCTTAGGGCCGCAAAAGCCCGCTCGCAAGCAGGCCGTCATGCGCAGTGTCACCGTGATCGATGGCGCCGAGCATCAGCGTGCCTTCGATCAACGTCAGCAGATAGCGTGCGCCGCCCTTGGGATCGGGATCGTCGGCGGGCATCTGGGTTTCCAGCCAGCCGAGCAGTTCATCCATCATCGCGCGGGCGGCTGTGCGGTAACTGGCTATCCCGCGCACCGCGCCCGCGACGATTTCCCACCACAGCGCCAGGAACGGCTGCATGGCCGGTGCATCCCCCTGCGCCAGAATGCGGGCGACAACCTCACCGCGGCTGGCCGCGCGCGCGCTGCCCATCGCCGCATCAAGCGCGGCGGCATAGACTTGCGCAATATGCCCGAGCAGATCGGCCATCAGCGCTTCCTTGCTGCCAAAGTGATAGAGCAGCATCCGGTCGGATGTCCCCGCCGCACGGGCCAGCGGGCGCAGGCTCGCCTGACCCAGCCCATGCGTGAGAACATGCGCGGCGAGCAGCGGTAACAGGCTATCTCTGGTCATTGGCGGCTTTTTGGCAGGTTCGTTCATAAGGCACTTGTAGCGGTTGCTACACCTTGCTACAAGCCTGTGTAGCAAGTGCTACATTTATCGGAGACGCCACCATGGATATTTCCTTCACCCCTTATGTCGCCCTGTTTGCAGGCGGACTTGTCGCCGCGCTGATCGCGGTCGTCTGGGTGCTCACCAAGCGGCAAACCATCGGCAGCCCGGCAATCGCGGCGGCGTTATGCGGCGGATTTGCCGCCTATACCGGCGTCACCATCTGGGCCGAGGGGGTCATGCCAGCGCTGGTCAACCACACCAGCAACCTGTGGGGTGTGCAGGTATGGTGGGATCTGCTGATCTCGCTCACCATCGCGCTGTTCCTGATTGTGCCGCGCGCGCGCGCTGCGGGGATGAACGTGCCTTTGTGGACGCTGTTCATTGTCGCCACCGCCAGCATCGGCCTTGCCGCGATGTGCGCGCGGTTGTTCTGGCTCGAACGCCAAGCTGCTGCGCGCGCCGCATAATCCTCCTTGCCCTCGGCCAAGGCGCTGCTTAATCGCAAGAACCATGGCCGAGGCGCGCGCGTCCCTTTCTGCTGACACCGCCGCGCCGGCGCATCCGCGCGATCCGCTGGCGTGGGTTGCCGCGATCACCGCCGCCTTTGCAATGCTGGCAGGCTGGCGGTTGGCGGTCCCGTCAATCCCCGTGTTTGACGAGGTGCATTACATCCCCGCCGCGCGCGAATTGCTGAGCCTGTTCAACGGCGGGTTCGGCGATTACCTCAACCCCGAACACCCGATGTTGGGCAAACATCTGATTGCGCTGGGCATGGCTATGTTTGGCGATAGCCCGCTGGGGTGGCGGATCATGCCGCTTGCCTTCGGCACGCTGGCGCTGTTCGCATCGATGCGGGCGCTGTGGCACGCCAGCGAAGACCGGTTCGCTTGCATCGCGTTCGGGGTGTTGCTCGCCACCGGGTTTCACCTGTTCATCCAGTCACGCATCGCCATGCTCGATGTGTTCATGGCGGCGTTTCTGGCGGTGGCGGCGTGGCAGTTTGCAGGGGCAATCCGTCAGCCGGAAACCGGCCGCTGGCGGCTGGCGCTGACCGGAATTGCGCTGGGCTGCGCGATGGCGGCAAAATGGAACGCGGTGCCGCTGGCGATGCTTCCGGGGCTGGTATTCTTCGCCGCGCGCATTTCAGCCGGGCGGCGGCGGCTGTTCCTCTCACGTCGCGGTGCGCCGGTGCCGGGGATGACGCTGGTTGAGGCGTTTGTGTGGCTCGGCATTGTGCCGCTCGTGATCTATGCGCTGACATTTGTGCCGGGCTACTGGCTGGGCGATACCTTGCGCCCTTCTCCGCTGGCGCAGCACGGGTTGATCGGGTTGCACCGCGAGATCCTCGGCTTGCAACAACAGGTGCTTACGCCGCACACCTATCAGAGCAATTGGCAGCAATGGGTGCTGAACACGCGCGGGATCTGGTATCTTTACGAGGTCGTCGACGGGGCGCAGCGCGGGGTGCTGTTAATCGGCAATCCGCTCACCATGCTGCTCGGCCTGCCCGCGTTGGCGTGGTGTCTGGTGATCGGCGTGTGGCGCGGCGATTGGGCGCGGCTGGGCGTGGTGATCGGCTATGCCGCCGCGCTCGGCCTGTGGCTGATCGCGCCCAAGCCGGTGCAGTTCTATTACCACTATTTCGTGCCGGGGTTCTTCCTGCTCGGCGCGCTGGCACTGGCGCTGTCAGACCTGCGCCGGGCCGGTTGGGGCAAATGGCTGGCGTGGGGGACACTGGCGGCATCGGCGGGGCTGTTCGCGCTGTTCTACAAAGTGCTTGGCGCGGCTCCGCTGGAAGGCGCGATGAGTTTCGCCAAGTGGGCGTGGTTGATGGGGTGGAGATGATGAACCCCACCTTCGTCATTGCGAGCCGCAGGCGAAGCAATCCAGAGCGTTGAGCGCGACGCTCTGGATTGCTTCGTCGCTGCGCTCCTCGCAATGACGAGAATTACTCAAAACCTACCCCACACGAAGCGGCTCGACAGGGCGTAGTTCCACACCGACCCGACCAATATCCCCGCCAGTGCGGCGAGCGCCCACAGCACGCCCTGCGCTTCCAGAAAAGTCGCCACCGCGACATTGGCGAAGGCACCCACGGCGCAGGTGGCGCAGAAACCCAGCCAGCCGCGCAGCACCCGCCCCCAACCCTTCAACCGCTTGTCCCGGTAGGTCAGCCAGTTGTTGAGCCAGAAGTTGAAGCTCATCGCCACCAGCACCGCGCCCGTTTGCGCCAGTGCAAAGCCTTCGCCCATCACAAACAACAACGCGGAGAGCACGGCGAAATGCACCACCACGCCCAGCGCGCCGACCGTTCCAAACAGCGCAAAGCGGGTGGGGATCACTTGCCCCAAAGTTTTGTCATACAACCCGGCGAGGAAATCGAGCAGCACCGCACGGTCAAGCTTGCTTGTCCCTGAAAGGCGCGCGGCGAATTGCAGCGGAAACTCTTTCACCCGCATCGGCGTATCAGCGGTGGCCAGCAGGTCGAGCAGAATCTTGAACCCGATGCCTGACAGGCGCGGCACCAATGCGCGCGCGCGGGCGGTTTGCAGCATGAAATAACCGCTCATCGGGTCGGTCAGTTCAACCCCGGTGAGTTTGCGCGCGAGGCGGTTGGCGAAGGCGGAGAGGCGCTCGCGTTCGGGCGCGGCCCAATCGGCTGTGCTGGCTCCGGGGGCGAATCGGCTGGCGACGGCGATATCCGCGTCCCCCGCCTTCAACGCCGCCAGCATCGCGGGCAGCAGCGCCGGGTCGTGCTGATGGTCGGCGTCCATCACTGCCACATAGGGCGCGGCGGTGGCGCAAAATCCCTCAATCGCGGCGCTCGCCAACCCGCGCCGCCCGATCCGCTGGATCACCCGCACGCGCGGGTCGGTCTGCGCCAGCGCACGGGCCTCATCCGCCGTGCCATCGCGGCTGTCGTCATCGACGATGATGACTTCCCAGCCCTGCGCGCCCAGCGCATCCGCGATCCGATCGACCAGCGGGGCGAGATTGCCGCGCTCGTTCAAGGTCGGCAGGATGATCGCGAGGTCAAGCGGCATGGTGTCAGAGGCGCGCGCGCACCGCCTCCCCGATGGCGACGGTGCCGTGGCTGCCGCCCAGATCACCGCCGAGGAACCCGTCCGCCAATGCTGCTGAGACGGCAGCCTCGATCCGCGCAGCCTCAGCCTCACGCCCAAACGAATGGCGCAGCATCATCGCGGCTGACAGGATCGTTGCCATCGGATTGGCCTTACCCTGCCCGGCGATATCCGGCGCGCTGCCGTGGATCGGTTCATACAGGCCAAAGGTGCCATGCGCTGTCTGCCGCTCCCCCAGCGATGCACTCGGCAACAGCCCGATGGAGCCGACCGCCGCGCTCGCCAGATCGGAGAGAATATCACCAAACAGGTTGCCCGTCAGCACCACACCGAACCGATCCGGATGGCTAACCAGCTGCATCGCGGCATTATCAACATACATGTGATCGAGCGGCACGCCCGGATATTCCGCCGCAACCTCCACCACCACATCGCGCCACAACTGGCTGGTTTCCAGCACATTGGCCTTATCCACGCTGGTGAGCGGATGCCCGCTCGCCGCCGCCGCGCGGAACGCGACATGGGCGATGCGGCGCACTTCGTTGTCGGCATAGGACATCGCGTCCCAGCCTTCACGCTCGCCCGCATCATTGATGCGCTGGCCCTTGGCGCCGAAATAGACATCGCCGGTCAGCTCGCGCACGATCAGCAGATCGAGGCTGGCGGCAATATCGGCGCGCAGCGGGGAGAGATGCTCCAGCCCAGCAAACACCCGCGCCGGGCGCAGGTTGGCGAACAGGCCCAAGTGCTTGCGCAACCCCAGGATCGCCTGTTCGGGCCGCAAGTGCCGATCGAGCGCGTCGCAATCGGGATCGCCCACCGCGCCGAACAGGATGGCATCCGCCGCGCGCACCATGTCGAGCGTTTCTTGCGGCAGCGGGTGGCCGTGGCGCTTATAGGCGATCCCGCCGACATCGCCTGTGAACAATGTCAGCTCCGGCAGCGCAAGGCTTTCAAGCACCGCGACCGCCTCTGCCGTCACTTCAGGGCCGATCCCGTCGCCGGGCAGAACTGCGATTTTCACTGGGTTGATCCCTTTACACCATGCGCGCCAACCGTTCGGTCAGCAATTTCCGCGCGGCCATAACATCGCCTTTGCGCCCTGCAAGCAGGTAGTGCGCGAGCAGGCCTTCCATCGCGGCCAGCGCCTGCATCTGCGCCGACCAATCGCCGCCATTGTCAGGCGGCCCGCCGCCATAGCCCAATTCGCGCAGCAACAGCGTTTCATAGGCGATCAACCCGCTCACCCACCCACGCGCCGAGGGCGCATGGGCGACCGCATCCAGCAGCGCGTCGAGCGCATCATACAGCCCCGGATAGGCATTGCGTTCGGGCAGCGCGGCGGCGGTCAGCCCGCACACCCACTGGATTGCAGCGGCGGGCAGCGGCTCGGTCATCAAGGCGGCGCGCGAATGTTCGAGTTCCAGCCGCGCAAACGGCAATTGGCTGGCGGCGCGGGTGATGAGGTCAAGCGCGACGCGGTTGCCCGGCACCATCACCGCGCGCATCTGACGCCCGCGCCCGCCCGCGACATAACCCGCGACCAACCCGGCCTCAGCGGTCAGCAGGCGCGCAATCGCACCCGTCTCCCCCTGCGGGCGGCTGGCGAGCAGAATCGCGGGTGCGCGCAGGTTCATGCCTGCGACCCGGCGGTTATTTCCTGGTGGATTTGGCTTCCAGCGCAGCCAGCCGCGCCTCAAGCGCATCGGCCTGTTCACGCGCCTTTTGCGCCATCGCCTTGACCGTGTCGAATTCTTCGCGGCTGACGAAATCGATCCCGCCAAACGCTTCGCGCATCCGTTCCCGCGCGCTATCGCGAGCCTCGCGGGTCATGCCCGCCATCGTCCCGGCGGCGCTGTTGGCGATTTTGACAAGGTCGGCGATGATCGGGTTCTGGCTTTGCATGACAGGTTATTTGGCGATTGGGCGGCGTATTGTCCAGTGGGTGGGCGCCTAGAATTGCACCCGCGTTTGCGCGCCGCCATCCCCGCGTGCGCCGCCATCGGGATTCACCGCGATGAACTGATAATTGAGCACACCTGCAAAACACAGCCACGCCAGATAGGGCAGCAGCAACCACACGGCCCCGCGCCGCACCCGCCAGATCAGCGCCAGCGCGATCAGCAGCAAAACCACCGAGCCTGCGATCACATAGAGCGCGGACTGCATGTCCTGCATCCCGAAAAACACCGTGGTCCAGCTTTGCGTCACCAGGAACTGCACCGCGAACGCGATCAGCGCGATGCCCCGCCCGCGCGCGCCCCACGCGCTCGCCACCAGCGCCAAAGCCAGCCCGATCATGATGAACAGCGCTGTCCAGACGATACCGAAAGCCGCTGGCGGGGGGTAAATTGCGGGCTTCACCAACCCGGCAAACCACGCCGTGTCAGGCCCCGCCACGCGGCCAGCGACAAAGCCGATCAACAGCACCAGCGGCACCAGAAACAGCGCCCAGCGCAAAAAACTGGCGCGCAATTGTGCTTTGGAAGCAAGGACGTTCATGAATTCCCCTCGTACCGCGAGCGCGCAGCGATTCTGCCCGCCAACCCGTTTCCTGCGCGATAACAGAGCCAGCGCGCCGCGCCAACTTATCCCGTCCGCCCCGCCCCTTAATGGTGCACCGGGCCGGGTGGCGCACCTTTGCTCGGATCAATATTCGGCCAAATGGACTATTCCAGCGCGCTAAGACGCTGACGCATCACGCGCTGGAAATGCTCAGGTGCCGCACGGGCTTATACCAAAGCCCGATGAGGCGGGCCTCATCGAACTTTGGTAAACCCCCGCCGGGCAGCGATCAGGAATTCGACATTGCCTTGCGGGCCGGTAATCGGGCTTTCCACGATGCCTGAAATATCCCAGCCAAGCCCTTCGATCCATTCACGAACCTCTGCGCAAACCCGCGCGTGCAAAGCAGGGTCGCGCACCACCCCGCCCTTGCCCACTTCATCGCGCCCGACCTCAAACTGCGGCTTGATCAGCGCGACCAGCTGGCATGGCGTGGCGGCGAGTTTCAGCGGCACGTCGAGCACCTTGGCGAGGCTGATGAAGCTGGCATCGCATACCACCCAATCGCAGGGCCGGTCGATCAGCTGCGGCGTCAGGATTCGCGCGCTGGTCTGTTCGAGCACAGTCACACGCGGGTCTTCGCGCAGCCGCCACGCCAGCTGGTTGGTGCCGCTGTCGACCGCAAAGACGTGATCCGCGCCGTGCGATAGCAGCACATCGGTAAACCCGCCGGTGGAGGAACCAATATCCATCGCGGTCGCGCCCGCCGGGTCGAGGCCGAAATGTTCGAGCGCGTGGGCCAGCTTGACCCCCCCGCGGCTGACCCATGGATGATCGCGCCCGCGCACGTCGAGCGCCGCGTCCTCGGCAATCTGCTGCCCCGGCTTGTCAATCTTCGCCTCACCCACGAACACCAGCCCCGCCATCACCAGCGCCTGCGCCCGCGCGCGGCTTTCCGCCAGCCCACGATCAACCAACAGTTGATCGACGCGGCGCTTTTGCGGCTTTGCGGGACGAGTGGAGTTTTCAGGCATGGACAAGCGCGGGCTGTAGCGCGCAAAGTGAGCGGATGAAAGCTGCTGTCCCCGTTCTCGTTTCCGCCCTGATGCTGACCGCCTGCGTTCCGGCCAGCACCGCGCCTGCATCGGCCCCTGCGCCTGAACCCGTAGCGCGCCCTGCGCCTGTTCCCGTCGCACCGCCGCCGGAAATTCAATCTCCAGCCTATGACAACTGGATGGATGCGCCGGCCTCAGCCGGTGACTGGCGCTACACCGCACAAGGCGGACGTAGCGAGGCGACCTTTTGGGGGCCGGGTGAACGCCCGATGATGCGGCTGCGCTGCCCGGCGGATCGGCGCGGCGTCATCCTGTCGCTGCCCGAAAGCGGATCGCCGCGCCCGCTAGTCACCATCCGCACCGAAACCACCACCCGCACCCTTACCATGCAGCCCGCCGGGGGTGAGGTGATCCTTGCGCTCAGTGCAAATGACGCGCTGCTCGATGCAATGGCGCTCAGCAAGGGGCGGTTTGCGGTAGAGGCGACCGGCCTGCCCGCGCTGATCGTGCCGTCTTGGGCCGAAGTAACTCGGGTGATCGAGGATTGCAGGTAGCCTTTGTTGCGAACCCGCCTCCGCAGGTTCGTCCTCGGCGCTGCTCCTTCGCTGCGCTACGGGCCCCTGCGGGCGGGCAGTCGCCCTTGCGGGCCCTGAGGGCCCGGTGCCGGAGCCAGCCATGAGCCGAGCCGGGCCTCAGGCCCGCGAGCGCAAGCGCGCGAGCCGCAGGCGCTCCGCCGCACGGCGGCGGTAGTAGCGCCGAGGATGTCCGCGCGGAGGCGCGGACACACACAAGAACTCCCGATTCTATACGTTAATATCCACAGGCCCATGCACAGCCTGTCCACAGGCAACGCCGCAACGAAAAAACGCCCGAGGTGTCCCTCAGGCGCCCATGCCGCAGCGGAAAATCAGTATGACGTGGGAAAAGTTAAATACAAGTCTTGTCCTTGTCACGTCCATGATTCACATATGCACCTGAGGCCAGCGGCGAACGCGGCTCTCGGCCCCCGGTGATGCGGCGGGTCTGGCTCACAAGCGCGAAAGGAGGTGATCCGATGTCTCATGGTTCAGTAGCGAGGTCGGTGAAGATCCCTACGGAGCATACTCGGTAATTCTCTGGCCGAGTAAGGCTTCGTGAGCGGCACTTCCGGCCGCTGACCATGCAAAGGGCAGTTCCCCGACAGGTGGAGCTGCCCTTTTCATTTGAGTTTTTTGTGTTTCGAACCCGCCTCCGCGGGTTCGTCCTCGGCGCGTTTCTGCCGCTGCGCGGCAGAGCACCTGCGGGCGCGCGGCCGCGCTTGCGGGCCTGCAGCCCGTTCTGGTCCTCCCCTTCAGGGGAGGGGGACCATCCGTAGGATGGTGGAGGGGCGAGCGATGGTGATGCTCCCAACACACATCTTGCCCAAATCCCCGCGCAGGATTAGGCGCAAATCATGCAGTTCACCCGCACGCCCCACCCCGCGCCTACGCCCGATGACATCCGCGCCGTAAGGATCGCCGATCCGGGCTTTGGAACCGTGTTCACCGATCACATGGTAGTGGTCGACTATGACGAAGCCTTGGGCGGCTGGCAGACGCCGACCATCGGCCCGCGCGGCCCGATCAGCCTCGATCCTGCCGCCAGCGTGCTGCATTACGCGCAGGAAATCTTTGAAGGCATGAAAGCCTATGCCCACGCCGACGGCGGGCTCGCGCTGTTCCGGCCCGAAGCCAACGCGGCGCGGTTCAACGCCAGCGCGCGGCGCATGGCGATGCCCGAAATCCCCGAAGAACTGTTCCTCGCCGCAGTGCGCGAAGCGGTGGTGGCCGACGCCGCCTGGCTGCCACCGGTTGATGGCGGCGCGCTCTACATCCGCCCCTTCATGTTCGCGTCCGAAGCCTTCCTCGGCGTGCGGCCCGCGCGGCAATACAAGTTTATTGTGATCCTCAGCGCCGTCGGCAATTACTTCAAAAAGGGCGTGAACCCGGTCAAAATCTGGGTCGCGCAGAGTTACACCCGCGCAGCCCCCGGCGGTACCGGGGCGGCCAAGACCGGCGGGAATTATGCCGCCAGCCTCGTTCCGCAGGCCGAAGCGACCGCGCAAGGCTGCGATCAGGTGGTGTTCCTCGACGCGATCGAACACCGCTGGGTTGAGGAGTTGGGCGGGATGAACCTGTTCTTCGTCCGGTCGGATGGCAGCGTCATCACCCCGCCGCTGACCGGCACGATCCTGCCCGGCATCACCCGCGATTCGCTGATCGCGATGCTGCGCGAAGAAGGGCTGGAGGTGCGCGAGGAGCCTTATTCGATCGACCAGTGGCGCGAAGAGGCCGAAAACGGCACCCTGCTCGAAACGATGGCCTGCGGCACTGCGGCGGTTGTCACCCCGGTTGGCACAGTCGCCTCACACGCAGGCGAGTTCCACATCGGCGCGGGCGGGATCGGGCAGATGACGGCGAAAATGCGCGAACGGCTGGTCGGCATCCAGAACGGCCAGATCGCCGACACGCATGGCTGGGTGATGCGGGTTTGATCCAAGTCGCCGCGCTCTACAAGTTCACGCCCTTCCCCGATCCCGAAGCCTTGCGTGCGCCGCTATTCGCCGCTTGCGAGGCGCATGGCATCAAGGGCACGTTGCTGCTCGCCCGCGAAGGGATTAACGGCACCATTGCGGGCACCGACAATGCGCTGGCTTCGGTGCTTGGGGCTATCCGGGCGCTGCCGGGTTGCGCTGACCTCGACGTGAAATACTCCGCCGCGCCTGAAATGCCGTTCCACCGCATGAAAGTGCGGGTGAAGCGCGAAATCGTGACGATGGGCGAGCCGGACATCGACCCCACGCTCGCCGTCGGCCACTATGTCGATCCGCATGACTGGAACGCGTTGATCGCTGACCCTGATACGGTTCTGATCGACACCCGCAATGATTACGAAGTCGCGGTCGGCACCTTTGCGGGCGCGGTCGATCCGCAGACGCCCAGTTTCCGCGATTTCCCCGCGTGGTTCCGCGCTCACCGCGACGAATTGCTCGATGGCAAGAGGAAGGTAGCGATGTTCTGCACCGGGGGCATCCGCTGCGAAAAATCGACCAGCTTCCTGCGGGCAGAAGGCGTGGAGGAGGTTTACCACCTCAAGGGCGGCATTCTGAAGTATCTCGAACACATCCCTGAAACGCAAAGCCTGTGGCAAGGCGAATGCTTCGTGTTTGATGAGCGGGTGACGGTGCGCCACGGGCTGGAACCGGGATCATACGCGCTGTGCCGCGCCTGCCGCCGCCCGCTTGACGCTGCTGCGCTGGCCCATCCCGATTACGAGGACGGGGTCAGCTGCCCTGCCTGCATCGACGAACGCACCCCCGAACAGCGCGCCGGTTACGCCGAACGCCAACGGCAGGAGGCGCTGGCCAAGGCACGCGGCGAAGTGCATGTCGGCGCGGTGCTTCCGCCGAAGCCGTGACCAAAATCCCTACCCTCTATTCCTTCCGCCGCTGCCCCTATGCGATGCGGGCGCGCATGGCGTTATGGGTGGCGGGGATTGCGGTGGAATTGCGCGAGGTGAAACTCGCTGCCAAGCCGCCAGAACTCATCGCAGCATCGCCGAAAGCGACCGTGCCGGTGCTGGTGTTGCCTGACTCCACCGTGATCGACGAAAGCCTCGCGATCATGCGCTGGGCTTTGGCGCAGCACGATCCCGAACACTGGCTGGCGGGCGATGATGCGGCGCTGATCGCGCGCAATGACGGGGCGTTCAAACACCATCTCGACCGCTACAAATATCCGCACCGCTATCCCGATGAGACAGCCGGCGATGAGGCCACATTCCGCCTTGATCATCGCACGCATGGCTTGTCGGTGTTGCTTGATCTCGATGCGCGTCTTGGCATGAGCGCCTATCTGATTGGTGATCGCCCCACCCTTACCGACATCGCGCTGTTCCCGTTCATCCGGCAATTTGCCAACACCGATCGCGACTGGTTCGATGCGCAGGGACTGCCGCATATGCAGGAATGGCTGGAACGACACCTCGCCTCCCCCCTGTTCGCCGCCATCATGCCCAAATTCGCGCCGTGGCGAAGCGGCGACACGCCGATCCGCTTCGGGCCGTAGAAATCCCGCACCGCAGCAATTTCCTTTGGGTGCGCGGCAATTGGCTGTTAGGGGGCCGCCATGCTTACCATCGACGGAGTCACAGTGCGGCTTGGCGGCCGGGCCATTCTTGAACGCGCCAGTGCGACTGTGCCGGTTGGCGCGCGCGTTGGCCTGATTGGCCGCAATGGCGCGGGCAAATCCACGCTGATGAAAGCGCTGATCGGCGAGATCGAGCCGGATGACGGCGAAATCACCAAACCCGCGCGCGCGCGGATCGGCTATATCGCGCAGGAAACGCCGAGCGGCAGCATGACCCCCGAACAGGTCGTGCTCGCCGCCGCGACCGAGCGGGCGCAGCTGCTGGCGGAGCTGGAAACCTGCACCGACATGGACCGCATGGGCGATGTCCACGAACGCCTGTTGGCGATTGACGCCTACAGCGCCCCTGCCCGCGCGGCCAAAATCCTCAACGGTCTCGGCTTTGACGACGAGATGCAGCAACGCCCCGTCGACAGTTTTTCCGGCGGTTGGAAAATGCGCATCGCGCTCGGCGCGCTGCTGTTTTCCGAACCTGACATCCTGCTGCTTGACGAACCTTCCAACCACCTCGATCTCGAAGCGACGCTGTGGTTGGAGAACTTCCTCAAGTCTTACCCCGCCACGCTGGTGGTGATCAGCCACGAACGCGATCTGCTCAACAAGGTGGTCGACCATATCCTGCACCTGCAAGGCGGGCAGTTGACGCTGTATCCCGGCGGGTATGACGCATTTGAAAAACAGCGCGCCGAACGCGCCGCGCAGCTCGCCTCGGCCAAGGTGTCGCAGGATGCGCAGCGTGCGCGCCTTCAGGATTACGTCGCCCGCAACTCAGCGCGCGCCTCCACCGCCAAGCAGGCGCAATCGCGCGCCAAGATGCTCGCCAAAATGCAGCCGATCGCGGCGCTGATGGAAGACCCGACGCTGAGTTTCGATTTCCCCGATCCGTCAGAGATGCGATCACCGATGATCACGCTGGAACAGGCGGCGGTGGGATACGGCGAAGCACCGCCGATCCTCAAGCGGCTGAATTTCCGGATCGAGGCGGATGACCGGATCGCGCTGTTGGGCCGCAACGGCAATGGCAAGACCACGCTGGCGCGCCTGCTCGCATCGCAGCTGGCCCCGGCAGAAGGCGCGGTCAATGCGCCGGGCAAGCTCAAGGTCGGATATTTCACGCAGTATCAGGTCGAAGAACTGGCGGGTGAGGACACTCCGCTCGATCTGATGACCCGCGCGATGGAGGGGCAATCGCCCGGCGCCGTGCGCGCGCAACTGGGCCGCTTCGGCTTTTCGGGCGCAAAGGCACAGACGCGGGTTGAGAAGCTTTCGGGCGGGGAACGTGCGCGGCTTGCGCTGGCGCTGATCACGCGCGACGCGCCGCATCTGCTGATCCTCGACGAGCCGACCAACCACTTGGATGTCGACGCGCGTGAGGCGTTGGTGCAGGCGCTCAACGCCTATACCGGCGCGGTGATCCTGATCAGCCACGATCGCCATATGGTGGAACTCACCGCCGACCGGCTGGTGCTGGTCGATGGCGGCACCGCGCGCGAATATGCGGGCAGCATGGATGATTACATCGACTTCATCCTTGGCCGGAAGCCGAAGGGTGAGGGGGTCAAAGGCAACAGCGCAGGCAGCAAGCCGGGCGCGCCAAAGACCATGGCCGAGACGCGCTATGCCCAATCGCAGCTGGAAAAGGCCGACAATGTGCTGGCCCGTGCGTCTGCCGAGGTCGAGCGGCTCGACGCGCAGATTGTGGCCGCGAGCAGCGCTGCGCAGGGGCAGGCCGGGGCAAAACTGCAAGACTTGCTGACGGCGCGCGCCAAGGCTGCGGATGCGCTGGCCGCAGCCGAACAGGCGTGGATGGCTGCGGGCACGGTGGTTGAAGCGCTGGAGGGGGTTTAGGGCCTTTCGATAGAACACCGTCACCCCGTGCCTGACACGGGGTTGGGCTTTTATGTGTCCTCGCGAGCGCAAGATAGCCAAGCCCCGTGTCAAGCACGGGGCGACGAAACTGAGTCTTACCCAGCCCCCAACCCATCGCGGAACGCATCGACCAGCCAGCTCGCCGCCGGGCCAAGCCGTGTGTCGCGCCGCCACAGCGCGCTCAGGCGATATTGCGCGCCGGGTTGTTCGGGCAGGTCAAGTTCTACCAGCGTGCCAGCCGCCAGATCGCCCGCCACCATCGCGCGCGGCATATTGCCCCAGCCCAGCCCTTCCTTCAGCAAGGAATGCTTCGCGCCCAGATCGCCCAACCGCCAGGTCAGCGGGCTGAGCACGGAAAACTCGCGCCCCTCGGTCAGCGGGGAACGATCGGTCAGCACCAGTTGTAGGTGGCGGCGGCTTTCCCCCGGCGCGACATCAGCGCGGGCCAAAGGATGATGGGGCGCGGCGACCGGCACCAGCGTGATTTCGCCCACCGCGTGGCGTTCCAGCGCGGGATGATCGCCGATTACCGGGCCGCCGATGGCAAGATCGGCCCCGCCCGCAATCACGCAGGCCGCCACCGCACCCAGCCCTTCGATCCGCAAGGTCAGCGCGCAGGTCGGGAACATCCGTCGGAATTCGCCCAGCACCCGCGCGGTCAACTCGCCCGGCATCATCACATCGACCACCAGCGTCAACGCCGGTTCCTGGCCTGCGTGAAGCGAGTGCGCCTTGGCCACCAGCGCATCCACTCCGTCAGCAATGCCGCGCGCTTCGGCGAGCAAGCCTGCGCCCGCCGGGGTCAGCACCGGGCGGCGCGATCCTTCGCGGTCAAACAGGGTCAGCGCCAGCTGCGCCTCCAGCTGAGCGATGCCGTATGATACCGCAGACACCGCGCGCCCCATCGCCCGCGCCGCGCCGCCAAAGCTGCCATGTTCGGCCACGGCGATGAAGATGCGCAATTGATCGAGGGTGGGTTCACCGAGTTTCATGGTGCATATGTTCAGATTTTCCGAACGTTTTGGCAAGTTTTATCGCACTTATCCGTTTGAATGATTCCTCCTATTTCCTGTTTCAACAGACAGGAGAACCGTCATGATCGAACTGCGACCCTTCAACACGCTTGGCGCGGCCAACCACGGTTGGCTGGATGCGCGGCACCATTTTTCCTTTGCCAGCTACCACGATCCCGCCCGCGTCCACTGGGGCGCATTGCGGGTGTGGAACGATGACAGGATCGCCGCAGGCACGGGCTTTCCCACCCACCCGCACAGCGACATGGAAATCATCACCTATGTCCGCACCGGCGCGATTACCCACCGCGACAGCATGGGCAACGAAGGCCGCACCGAAGCGGGCGATGTCCAGGTGATGAGCGCTGGCACCGGTGTGCGCCATTCGGAATACAACCTTGAAAATGGCGAAACCACGCTGTTCCAGATCTGGATCATCCCCGATCAACGCGGCGGCGAACCCAGCTGGGGTGCGCGGCAGTTTCCCAAGGACAGCCGCAACGGCGCGTTCGTGGCGCTGGCCAGCGGGGCGGCGAATGATGATGATGCGTTGAAGATACGCGCCGATGCCCGTGTGCTGGGCGCGACGATAAGGGCGGGTGAAAGCGTGACCTACACGCCGATCCGCTCTGACCGTCACCTCTACCTCGTCCCCGCCACCGGCAAGGTGCGGATCGGTGAGGTTGAAGCCAACGCACGCGACGGGGTGGCGATTACGCAATTGGATAGCGTGACCATCACCGCAATCGAAAACAGCGAAGTGGTGCTGGTCGACGCAGCGTAATTTCCCCCCGGAGCCGGCTGGCCCCTCCCCCCCAGCCAGCCGGCTCCACCCCCTGTTTCCAAAATCGAAGGAATCCCCCGATGAGCAATATTCTCTACATCACCGCCAGCATCCGTTCGGACAGCGACAGCATCTCGCGCGGGCTGGGTCAGCGCGTTGTCGATGGCCTTGCCGCCAAGTCCGGCGCAGGCGTCACCACCCGCAATCTCGCCGCGAATGATCTGCCGTTCGTGAGCGCCGAACGGTTCGGCGCAAACCTCACCCCGGCGGCGGATCGCACTCCGCAACAGGCCGACCTTGCCGCCATCGCCGATACGCTGATTGCCGAATTGCAGGCGGCAGACACCATCGTGATCGCCAGCCCGGTGTATAATTTCGGTCCGCCTGCGACGCTCAAGGCTTGGGCCGATCTGGTGGCCCGCGCCGGCACCACCTTCCGTTACACCGCGACCGGGCCTGAAGGCCTGCTGACCGGCAAGAAAGCCTACATCACCATCGCCAGCGGCGGCACCCCGATGGGCAGCGATATTGATTTCATGAGCCGCTGGCTGATATTCTTCCTCGGCTTCCTTGGTATCACCGATGTCACGATGGTCGCCGCCGACGGGATCATGGGCGAAGACGGCGAGAGCAAGATTACCACTGCACACGAACAGGCGGCCAGGATCGCTGCCTGATCCGACCACCAGACGCAACAGGAGAACCACAATGACCAATCACACCAACCCCGCAGCCCCGATTTTCGGCTTTCTGCCACAAGACGCGGTGGCGCTGGTCGCCCGGCTGCTGCTCGCCGCGATCTTTCTGATCGCCGGCGTAGGCAAGATCGCGACGATCGAGGCCACCACCGGCTACATCGCCAGCATGGGCCTGCCATTTGCCGAAGTGATTACCTATGCCACCATCGCATTGGAAGTCGGCGGGGCTGTTTTGCTGATCGCGGGATATCAGACCCGCGCCGCCGCCGCCGCGCTGGGCCTTTTCAGCATCGCTGCAGCAATCATCTTCCACGCTGACTTCGCCGACCAGATGCAGTTCACCAGCTTCCTCAAGAATCTCGCGATTGCAGGCGGGATGTTCCAGGTGGTCGGCTTTGGCCCGGGGCGCTTCTCCATGGACCGGGGCTGACCCGCATCAGCCGATAAATTGGCCGGGAGGTAGCCGGGAAAAGCGGGGGATCCAGCCTTCGCTTGACCCGCCCTAGGCCCCCTCTAGGCCCGTCCTGCCCGGTGTTTCACGTGAAACATTGGGGCCTTATACCAGCGCGCTGAGATGCTGGCGCATCACGCGTTGGAATTGCTCAGGCGCCGCACGGGCTTACCCAAAGCGCGATGAGTCAGACTCATCGCGCTTTGGGTCATAGCCTTGGCCGCACCAGCAACGGTTTGAAGATGTTGCGGCTGGGGCGCACCACGATGATCGCCACGCCGATGATCGCCAGCGCCCCGCCCGCCAATAAAGGCCAGCCGATCGCATCCCCCGTCAGCCACGCCCCGAACCCGATCGTCAGCAGCGGGGTCAGCAGGGTCAGCGGCACGATCAGGTTGGCATCATGGGCCTGCAACAGCTTGAAATAGGCCGAATGCGCGCCGATTGAAACGACCACACCGGCAAACACCACGCACCCGGCAATTGCCAGCGGCGCGGCGCGGATCGCGTCCAACTGCCCGGTTTCAAACGTGAATGTCACCGGCAGCATGATGGCGAATGATATCAGCGCCGCCCACGCCTGAAGCGCCACCGCGCCGATTGCGATGCGCTTCACAAACACCGATCCGAGCGACCCGATCAGCACGCCGCAAAAGGCCAGTGCCAGCCCCGCAAAGCTGCTGCCCTCAGCCGGTGAACCCATCGCAAGGCCCACCCCGCCCAGCGCCAGCGCCATCCCGATGCCGCGTCGCCAGCGCACCTGCTCGCCCAGAAAAAGCACCGCGAACAACACCGTCATCGGCGCACCGGCCAAGGTCACGACCCCTACCGCCGATGGGGTTGCGGATTGCAAACCCATGAATTGCAGCGCGAAACTGCCCCCGCTAATGGCAAAGCCGATCGCCAGCACCACTGGCAAACGTGCCGGGATCTGGCGCAGCAGGGGGAACAATACCACCAGCACAATGCCCGATCGCAGCACGGTGTAGAACAGCGGCGGCAGGCCCAGCGTGCTGACCGCGATCTTGCTGACCACGACATTCATCGCCCAGGCGACATTGCAGAACAGCAAGATCCCCAGCGCGGAGGCGGGCAGGTTGGCGGGCATCAGCGGGCGGTGTCGCCAAACACCTCATGCACCACCGCATCGGGCAGGCTGCCGCGCAATTCGTCGCGCCACACTGTCGCCGCCGCATCCGACGGCGCGCGCCAATCCCCACGCGGTGACAGCGCGCCTTGGGATGAGACTTTCGGCCCATTGGGCAGCGCCGAGCGTTTGAACTGCGAAAAGCCGAAGAACCGCGCGCAAAACTTGTCGAGCCAGTGCGCGATGGTCGCCAGCGAATATTCGCTGCGCCCCTCCGCCGGGAAGCCCGCAGGCCACAGCCCTTCCTCGCGCGCTTTCCACGCGTGCCACGCCAGAAACGCGACCTTGCCGGGCCGCTGGCCATAGCGGATCACGTGATGGAGGAAGAAATCGTTGAGTTCATACGGGCCAACCAGTTCCTCGGTCGATTGCACCGCGCCGTCCGCTCCCGGTGGCACCAGTTCGGGCGAAATCTCGGTATCCAGCACCGCGCCGAGCACTTCGCCGCAGGCATCGGTGAATTGCCCGGTCTGGATAACCCAGCGGATCAGATACTGGATTAGCGTTTTGGGAACGCCCGAATTGACCGCGTAATGGCTCATGTGATCGCCCACGCCATAGGTGCACCAGCCCAGCGCCAACTCGCTGAGGTCGCCGGTGCCGATAACAAAACCGCCATGCTGCCCCGCCAGCCGGAACAGATAATCGGTGCGCAGGCCCGCCTGCACGTTTTCAAAGGTCACATCATGCACCGGCTCGCCCTGCGCAAAGGCGTGGCCGATATCCTCGAGCATTCGCCGCGCGGCAGGGGTAATGTCGATCTCGCCCGCGGTAATTTCCATCGCTGCCATCAGCCGGTGGGCATTCCCCTTGGTGTGATCCGAGGTGCCGAAACCGGGCATGGTATAACCGCGAATGGTGGTGCGCGGCAGACCGAGCCGGTCGCACGCCTTGGCCGCCACGATCAGCGCGTGGGTGCTGTCCAGCCCGCCCGAAATGCCAATCACCAGGCTTTTCGCGCCCGTCGCCTCGATCCGCCGCATCAGCGCATCGACCTGAATATTGAACGCCTCGTAACAATCCTCGTCCAGCTTATCGGGCCGGTTGGGGACGAAGGGGAATCGCCGGATCTCACGGACAAGCCCGACATCGCCAGGCGCATAGGCGTGTTCGAACACGATCCGGCGATAGCTGTCTTCGGGGCGGCCCGCTGCCTCAGCCGCATCGGCAAAGGTCTGATTGCGCAGGCGTTCAGCAGCGATCCGGTCAGTGTCGATATCGGCCACGCACAGCTCGCCAGATCGGTCGAACCGCGCGCTTTGCGCCAGAAGGTCGCCCATTTCGTAGATCACGCCCTGCCCGTCCCACGCCAGATCGGTGGTGCTTTCGCCATGCCCGCTAGCCGAATAGACATAGGCGGCGATGGCGCGGCTGGCAGACGAGCGGCAGTGCAGATGGCGATCATCCGCGCGCCCGATGGTGACGGGCGAGGCCGAAAGGTTGCACAGGATCAGCGCGCCCGCCATCGCCGCCGTCATCCCCGGCGGGATCGGCGCCCAGAAATCCTCGCAGATTTCGACGCCGAACCGGAAGCCCGGCAGGTTCGCCGCAGCAAAGATCAGATCGGTGCCAAACGGCACTTCCTCCCCAGCCACCCCGATCCACAAATCGGTGCAACCGCGCCCGTGGGCAAAATGGCGCTTTTCATAAAACTCGCGGTAATTGGGCAGGAAGCTTTTGGGCACCACGCCCAGCACCTGCCCGCCCGCGATCACCACGGCGCAATTATACAGCTTGTCCGCACGGCGCAGCGGTGCGCCCACCACCAGCACCGGGTTGAGATCGGCCGAAGCCGCGACCACCTCGGCCAGCGCCTGCTCCACCCGCTCGATCAGCGCGTGTTGCAGCAGCAGATCGTCGATCGCGTAAGATGACAGTGTGAGTTCGGGGAACACCACCAGATCAACGCCCGCCGCGTGCGCCTTCTCCGCCTCGGCCAGCACGCCTGCGGTGTTATAGGCGACATCAGCCGGGCGGCTGCACGGGGTCGCGGTGGCCACGCGAACAAAGCCGTGTTCGTGCATATCGAAAAAGGGGTGCGAGTTATCGCTCATGGTTCGCGCGCGCTCCGGATGGCTGTCGCACCGGCTCTAGCGGGGAATCCCCGGCGTTCCTAGCGATGCGATAAAAGTCCTGCTTTGCGCCCCACAAGCCATTCGATTGCACCGATATGCTTGCACCTTGATCGGCCAAGGCGCAAATGTTGCCGCAACAACAACAGGAGCCGCAATCATGGCCGACGCCACCTATACCCCGCCCGCTGTCTGGAACGCCGATACGGTTTCGGGCGGACGCTTCGCCAGCATCAACCGCCCGACCGCGGGCGCGCGTGAGGAACGCGATTTGCCGGTGGGGGAGCACCCCTTCCAGCTCTATTCGCTCGCCACGCCCAACGGGGTGAAGGTGACGGTAATGCTCGAAGAACTGATCGAAGCCGGACACGCGGGCGCGGAATATGATGCATGGACGGTCAATATCGGCAGCGGCGACCAGTTCACCAGCGGGTTTGTCGCCGCGAACCCCAATTCCAAAATCCCCGCCTTGATCGATCGTAGCGGGCCGCAGCCGTTCCGGGTATTTGAAAGCGGGGCGATTCTGGTGCACCTCGCCGAAAAATTCGGCGCCTTCCTGCCCACCGATCCGCAGGCCCGCGCCGAAGTGCTCAGCTGGGTGTTCTGGCAGGTTGGCACCGGCCCGTTCATCGGGGGTGGGTTTGGCCATTTCTACGCCTATGCTCCGGAAAAATACGAATATCCGATCAACCGCTATGCAATGGAAACCAAGCGGATTTTCGATGTCGCAGATAAACGGCTCGGCGAAACCCGCTTCCTGGCGGGCGATGAATATACCATCGCGGATATCGCCAATTTCCCGTGGCTTGCGCCCTTTACCACTGGCGAAATCTACAACGACGCCAAGACCTTTCTCAGCATCGACGAATACAAAAACGTCGGCCGCTGGGTAAATGACATCTATGCGCGCCCCGCTGTCAAACGCGGGCGAATCGTCAACAAGGTGTGGGGCGATGAGGATACCCAGCTAGTAGAACGCCATTCAGCCGCAGATTTCATCGGCAAGCGGCTGGGATAGCCGGATCAGAAAGGGGGCAAACAGCCACGTTCGCCCCCTTCACATCCTGATCGGACACGCTATAGAGCGCCGCTCTTGCTGGGGTGTAGCCAAGCGGTAAGGCACCGGTTTTTGGTACCGGCATGCGCAGGTTCGAATCCTGCCACCCCAGCCATCAGCAGTAGCAGACAGTCGTGATAGCCCGCCAGCATGGGCGCATTCGAACGTGACGTCACATCGCGCGAATCATCGCGATAGCCTCTGCGCTGTCCCATTCGTAAGCGCCCGTCACCCGCAACACTTCTCGCCCCTGCGCATCGAACAGGATCGTCAGCGGCAGCAGGCCTTCGGGCGAAAACTGCGCCGACATCTGCGCATCGGGATCGAGCCACGGTTCGAGCCGGGCAAAGCCTTGCTGCGCAAAGAACGGCGTCACCGCATCGGCCCCGCGCAGATCCTGGCTGATGGTGATGACCCTGACCTCGCCCTCCAGTTCACCCGCGAGCGCGTCGAGCTGCGGCATTTCCACCACGCAGGGCGCGCACCATGTCGCCCACAGGTTGATCAGCACCGGGCCATCTTGCGCCGCCAGATCAAGCACCGCGCCTGCCGGGTCGGTAAATTGCATCGCCGGAAGCGGGCTTCCGGCAAAGCTGCGCACCACCGTGCCAGCGGGCGCGGAATTGACTTCGCGCGCGCCCGGTTGCGCTGGCGCGTCGGCGGCCCTATCGCAAGCCCCCAGCAGCAGGAGCGGAATTGCGAGAATGAGCGACGAGCGGGACATGACAGGCTCCGATAATGGTGCAGCAAACGCGATGTGGGGCGGGCGTTTCGCCGCTGGCCCTAGCGCGATCATGCGCGAAATCAACGCCTCGATCCCGTTCGACAAAGCGCTGTGGCAACAGGACATCGCCGCGTCCAAAGCCCACGTCGCCATGCTGGGCGCGCAAGGGATTGTTTCGTCTGAGGATGCCGCCACGATCAGCGCGGGGCTGGATATAGTCGCCGCCGAATATGCCGCCAACGGCGCGCCCGAGGATTGGGATCTCGAAGACATCCACATGACCACCGAAGCGCGGCTGGCCGAATTGGTCGGCGCGGTTGCGGGTCGCTTGCACACCGCGCGCAGCCGCAACGATCAGGTGGCGACCGATTTCCGCCTGTGGGTGCGCGATGCGATTGACCAGATGGACGCAGGGCTGGCGGGATTGCAAACCGCGCTTGTCACCCGCGCGGGCGAGCACGCCGACAGCATCATGCCCGGCTTCACCCACCTGCAAACCGCGCAGCCGGTAACGCTGGGCCACCATCTGATGGCCTATTTCGAAATGCTGCGGCGTGATCGTTCGCGGCTGTCCGATGCGCGCGCGCGGATGAACCAATCCCCGCTCGGTTCGGCAGCGCTGGCAGGCACCGGCTTTCCGATTGACCGCGATGCGACCGCGCAGGCGCTGGGGTTTGACGCGCCGACCGCCAATTCGCTGGACGCCGTATCCGACCGCGATTTCGCGCTCGATTTTCTCTACGCCTGCTCCACCTGCGCGCTGCACCTGTCGCGGCTGGCCGAAGAACTGATCCTGTGGGCAAGCCAGCCGTTCGGCTTCATCCGCCTGCCCGATAGCCTTTCGACCGGCTCATCAATCATGCCGCAAAAGAAAAACCCCGATGCCGCCGAACTGGTGCGTGGGCATTCGGGCCGGGTGATCGGCGCGCTGACCAGCCTGATGATCACCATGAAAGGCCTGCCGCTCGCCTATTCCAAGGATATGCAGGACGATAAGCCCCCGGTGTTCGAGGCCGCCAGCCTGATGGCGCTGAGCATCGCGGCGATGACGGGGATGATTGCGCAAAGCACCTTCAACACCGCCCGGATGCGCGCGGCGGCCGAGCTTGGCTATGCCACCGCCACCGATCTGGCCGATTGGCTGGTGCGCGCAGCCGGCATTCCGTTTCGTGAGGCGCACCATATTACCGGCGCTGCGGTAAAGCTGGCGGAAAGCCGGGGCGCGGCGCTCGATGCGCTTTCGCTGGCTGATTTACAGGCGATTGATGCGCGGATCGATCAAAGCGTCTATGCTGCGCTGTCGGTTGATGCCTCGGTCGCGGCGCGTGCCTCCTATGGCGGAACCGCGCCCGATCAGGTTCGGTTGCAGGTGGCCCGCGCGCGCGCTGCGCTGGGGATGGAGGAATGATGCGGATCGCGATTTTCATCGGGCTCGCCGCCCTGCTCGCCGGATGCGGCACCCCTGCACCGCTGACCCCGCCCCAAGGCGCAACCCTGCCGACCGCTCCTTACGGCGCGCTTACCAAGCCAACCGCCGAAGAACTGCTGCGCCGCGATGCGCTCGCCGCGCCCGAACGCAGCGTGGAACTGCGCCGCCGATCAGAAGAACGGCAGGACGACCCCTTCGATCTCCCCCCCGAATAAAGCGAACCCGATGGACCATTTTGCGATTTCGAACGGTGTGATGCACGCCGAAAACGTGCCGCTGCCACAGATTGCCGATGCGGTCGGCACCCCGGTCTATGTCTATTCGCGCGCCACGCTGGAACGCCACGCGCGGGTGTTTCGCGAGGCGCTGGCGGATGTGCCTGATAAGCTGATCGCGTTCGCGGTCAAATCCAACCCCAACCTCGCGGTGCTCAAGGTGCTGGAGCGTTGCGGTATGGGCGCCGACGTGGTGTCTGTGGGCGAAATGCGCCGGGCGCTTGCAGCGGGAATCGCGCCCGACATGATTGTGTTCTCAGGCGTGGGCAAGACCGCCGCCGAGATGATCGCCGCGCTCGACGCCGGGATCGGGCAGTTCAATATCGAAAGCGAGGAAGAGGGCTTAGAGCTTGCCGAAATCGCTGCCGCCAAGGGTGTGACGGCGCAATGCACGCTGCGCATCAATCCCGATGTCGATGCGGGCACCCATGACAAGATTTCGACCGGCAAGGCCGATAACAAATTCGGCGTTCCGATCAGCGAAGCAGGCCAGATTTTCGGCAAGCTGGCGGGCCTGCCGGGGGTAAACCTGCGCGGGGTGGCGGTGCATATTGGCAGCCAACTGGCTGATCTTGCTCCGCTTGAGGCCGCATTTGAAAAGCTTGGCGCGCTGGTTGCGGCGCTGCGCGGCGCGGGGCATACGATTACCCATGTCGACCTTGGCGGCGGGCTTGGCGTGCCTTACCGGGTGGGCGAAGTGCTGCCTCAGCCTGCCGAATACGGCGCGATGGTGGCGCGGGTGACGCGGGACTGGGGGGTCAAGCTGATCTTTGAACCGGGGCGGGTGATCGCGGGCAATGCCGGGGTGCTGTTGACGCGGGTGGTGCGGGTGAAGCGCGGGATCAATGATCCCTTCGTGATCGTCGATGCGGCGATGAATGATCTCGCCCGCCCGGCGCTTTACGGGGCCTATCACCATTTCGAGGCGGTGGAGCCTTCGGGCGCGCGGATGACCGCCAATATCGTCGGCCCGATCTGCGAAACCGGCGATACCTTTGCGATGGGGCGCGAATGCGACAAGTTGGATGCGGGCGATCTGGCGGTGTTCCGCACCGCGGGCGCTTACGGCGCAACCATGGCGTCATCCTACAATTCGCGCGGCTTTGTGGCCGAAGTGCTGGTGGATGGCGACAGGTTCGCGGTGGTGGCCGACCGGATCGAAGCGGGCGCGATCATGGATGCCGAACGCGTGCCCGAATGGCTCGCCTGAGCCGCCAATGAGCACAATCGCCAGCCTGCCGCTGTTCCACCAGATCACCGGGCAAAATGTGCTGGTGCTGGGCGAAGGGCCGGCTGCCGAACCGAAACGGCGGCTGGTGGAACGGGCTGGCGGGGTGGTGGTGGATGATCTGGCACGGGCGGTTGATGAAGGGGTGCGAATCGCCTTTATCGCCTATGATGATGCCCGTGCCTGCGAGGTTGCAGCGATCAATGCACGCTGCGCCGGAATGTTGGTCAATGTCGTCGACCGGCCAGAATTATGCGATTTTACAACACCTTCCATCCTTGATCGCAGCCCCTTGCTGGTCGCGATTGGCACGGGCGGCGCGTCTGCCGGGCTGGCGAAACACGTAAGGCTGCGGCTGGAGCGGGTGTTGCCCGCGACGCTGGGGCTGCTAGCGCGGGCGCTGGAGGCGGCACGTCCGGCGCTGCGGCGGCGCTTCCCTGACGGGGCCGAACGGCGGCGCGCGGTGGATGCGGCCTTGCGGGAGGGCTGCGCGCTTGACCCGCTAAATACGCAATCTTTTGAGCGGGTTGAGGCGTGGCTGGCTGGCGAGGCTGAGGCTCAGACGGGAGCGATTTTTGACCTCACGCTCACCAGCGCAGACCCCGACGACCTGACCCTGCGGCAGGCGCGATGGCTGGGCGAAGCGGATGTGTTGGTACTGGACGGCGCGGTGCCGCCAGCCATTCTGGCCCGTGCCCGCGCCGATGCTGCGCGGCGGATGTTGGGCGCAAATGAGGGGGGTCAAGCGGGGGTCAAGCAGGAGTCTGGGCCGACCAAGCAGGGGTCAAGACGGGGCAAGGCAGGGTCTAGAACGGGCAAGGAGGGGTCTAGCCTTGCGAGCCTCGATTCAACCGCCAATTTTCAGGCTGACAACGCCCACCCAACCGGCCTCACCCTGATTCTGCGTTGGCGCCCCGATCTGTTGGACGATGCCTAAGTCGCCAATTCAACCGGCGTGCGAAGCTGTGCGAAATAGCCCGCCATCGCAGTGATCGCCTTGTCGCTCAGCGCGATGAACGCCCGCCGCTTGTCCGCCGGATCGGGCACCCGCATGAAAATGCCGCTTTCAACCATCTGCGTCAGCCAGCGCAGCGCGGTGGTCGCCGGAACGCCCGCTGCGATACATAGCGAAGTGACCGAGACCTGCGCCCCTTCACCATGCGCGGCGGTGAGATCGAGCAGCATGTCCCACGCCGGATCGCCGAACAGTGCCGGATCGAAAAACTGCCCACGCGCCTGACGGTTGGCAATAATCTGCCGCACCATGCGCGGATCGGGCAGCGCCGCCTGCCCCCGCGCTTCGCCAAAGCCATGCGCGCTTTCCTGCGGGTGAAAATCACGCTTCAATTCACCAAGCCCGCCCGCGCCCTTAGATGGCGGCGCTGTGTGGGATATCCGATCGAGCGAATGGGCAATCGCTTCGACCTGCTGCGACAGGCGCAGCAGGGCCACGCGGTCTTCCTCCCCCATTTCGCGCACCCGCGCCGCGACCGCTTCGCCCATCACCCGGCCCACCGCAATCAGGCGTTCAGCGCGGCTGGGCGACACCAGAATCTGCGGCGCGGATTGATCCAGCACCGCAAACACATAATCCAGCCCCGCCATATTGGTCGCCGCGATCAGTTTCGCCCCTGTCCGCGCTACCCGCGTATCAAGCATCTTCAGCCCATCCAGCATCGCCCCATCCAGCCCGTGCGGGCCATCTGCCGGGCAATGGACCACCTTTACATTACCAAGCAGCGCTATCGGCCCATCGATCAGCGCGGCCACCGATCCGCCGTCGATGCTGCGGAACCCTGCTTCACCCAGATCAGCGGCAATCTGCGCCCGCACACCCGCATCACCGCCATAAATCGTCACCCTTGCGGGCGGCCCGGCGGCATCGCGGGCGCTGTCATAGGAAAAATCAGCTTGTTTCGAAACGTCGTTCGACATGGGTGCGACTCCAACGATGTCAGAACAAGAATAGAACAAAATCAATTCAGGTCAAGAATTTCACCCCCACCCACCGATTTCGGGCAGCCCGGATTGAACCTTTCCGTGGCTGTGAGAGACTACTGTTGTGATGAACAATTCTCCCCACCCTGACCCCGCCCCCAATTCCGGCGCGATTTTTGACGAATTGCTGGTGCTGCTGGTGGCGCAGGGTGATGGCCGCGCGATGGAGCGGCTCCATGCGCGCTGGAACCCGCGGCTGGCGCGTGCGGCGCTGCGCTATACCGGCGATGCCGAAATCGCGCGCGATCTGGTGCAGGAATGCTGGATCGGGATCTGGAAAGGTATCACCCGGCTGCGCGATCCGGCACGGTTTCGCAGCTATGCCTTTGGCGTGCTGCACCGCAAGGGCGCGGATTTCCTGCGCGCCGCGATCCGCGAGCGTGCCAGGGAGTCCGGCCATGCGCTGGATGATCAATCCGAACCGCCCGCCGCGCCCCAGCAGGGTGACAGCATCGCGTTGCAGCAGGCCTTTGGCGCGCTGCCGCCCGATCAGCGGTTCGCCGCCCATCTGTATTTTGTCGAGGGCCTGACCCTGCGCGAAATCGCCGACGCCGCAGGCATTGCTGAAGGCACCGCCAAAAGCCGCCTGTTCCACGCCCGCCGCAAATTGAAGGTTGCACTGGGCGAATCCCAACCCGAACCTACCCACGGAGACACACTATGAATAGCAATGACCAACGGATCGCCGCCGCGCTTGATGCCGACGATCACGCCTTCCTCGCCAGCCTCGATTCGGATCGCGGCATGTTCCAGCAAATCGGCGACAGCTGGAAAGGGCCGCTGGGCGGCTGGGCCAAGCTGGGCTTTGTGTTCGCCATCGCCATCGGCCTGGGGCTTGCCTATTGCATCTATCGCGCAGTGACCGCCGAAGGCACCGATGCCATCCTTGGCTGGGGGCTGAGTTCGCTCGCGCTGCTGATCATGCAGGGCTTTCTGAAGCAATGGATGTTCGAGCGGGTGAATATGCTGACCGTGCTGCGCGAAGTGAAGCGGTTGCAGGTGCAGATCGCGATGCTGAACGAAAAGGATCGCTGATCGCGGGTCAGGGCCTGATTTCGATCACCGTGCCATCGGGCACGATCCGCCACAGCTCCTCAATCTCAGCATTGGAGAACGCGATGCAGCCATTGGTCCAATCGCCCGGCATCCGGCCCATCGGCAGCGCGTTAGGCTGCCCGTGGAGGAAGATTTCGCCGCCGGGCGATCGGCCATAGGCCTGCGCAAAGGCGCGGTCAGCGGGCGCGGGGTATGATATTTTGAGGCTGAGGTGAAACGCGCTGGCGGGATTGCGCGTTTCGATCACATAGCGGCCTTCGGGCGTGCGTTCGTCGCCTTCGAACTGCTTGTGCCCCTGCGGCTGACCGCCGAATTGCAAGCCGCGCCAGACCTTGACCGGCTGGCCGCCTGCATAGCCGATCATCAGCCGTTCGGATTTGTCGACCAGCAGGTAATCAACATAAGTAAAGGCGCGTTGCGGCGCGATCTGATCGCCGCTGCGCGCCCATAAAGGCACCGCCGACGGCAGCGCCCCCGCGCAGGCGGCAAGGGCAAGGACAGCAAGGGCAGCGCGGCGGATCATCCGGGCAGGATAACCCCGCAACGCCCCGGCGATCAATCCACAAACGGATCCCGCATCAAAATCGTGTCGTCCCGCTCGGGCGAGGTTGACACCAGCGCCACCGGGCATTCGATCAATTCCTGAATCCGCTGGATATACTTGATCGCGTTGGCGGGCAGATCGGCATAAGAACGCGCGCCCGCTGTGCTCTCGCTCCAACCGGGCATATCTTCGTAAATCGGTTCGCATTCGGCCTGATCGGCGGCGTGGCTGGGCAGGTAATCATACACCTTCCCGCGCAGCCGGTACCCGGTGCAGATGCTGACCCGCTCCATCCCGTCGAGCACGTCGATCTTGGTCAGCGCAATCCCGGTGACGCCCGAAATCGCGCAGGATTGGCGCACCAGCACCGCATCGAACCAGCCAACGCGCCGCTTGCGCCCGGTGACGGTGCCGAATTCGTGGCCGCGTTCGCCCAGCCTTTGGCCGATATCGTCCTCCAACTCGGTCGGGAACGGGCCAGAGCCGACGCGGGTTGTGTAGGCTTTGACGATCCCCAGCACAAAACCGGTCGAATTGGGGCCAAGCCCACTGCCGCTGGCCGCGGTGCCGCTGACGGTGTTGGACGATGTGACAAACGGATAGGTGCCGTGATCGACATCGAGCAGCACCCCTTGAGCGCCTTCAAACAGGATTTTCGCGCCCGCGCGGCGCACCTTTTTCAACCGTTTCCACACCGGCTGGGCAAAGCGCAGCACAAACGGCGCGATTTCACGCAATTCTTCCAGCAGCGCAGGCCGATCAACCGGCGGCTGGCCGAACCCTGCGAGCAAGGCATCGTGATGCGCGCACAGCCGGTCAAGCTGCGGGTCGAGCGAATCGAGATGCGCCAGATCGCACACCCGGATCGCGCGGCGGCCAACCTTGTCTTCATACGCCGGGCCGATCCCGCGCCCGGTGGTGCCGATCTTGCCCTTGCCCGCCGCAGTCTCTCGCAAGCCATCCAGATCGCGGTGCAGCGGCAGGATCAGCGGGCAGTTGTCCGCCACCGCCAGGTTCTCGTCAGTGATCGCAATGCCCTGGCCTTCGAGCTTCTTCACCTCGTCGCGCAGCGCCCACGGATCGAGCACCACGCCATTGCCGATCACCGACAGCGTGCCCGACACGATCCCCGAAGGCAGCAGGCTGAGTTTATAGGTCGTGCCGTCAATCACCAGCGTATGCCCGGCATTGTGCCCGCCCTGAAAGCGCACGACCACGTCGGCGCGGCTGGCGAGCCAGTCGACAATCTTGCCCTTGCCTTCATCGCCCCACTGGGCGCCGATCACGGTGACGTTGGCCATGTTTATCCTTAGCTGATGGCGGTCTGGTTGGTGGCGCTTGGCCGGGCAGGCGCGTAGGCGTTTGAAGGCGGCAGGGCAAGCGCGCGCAGGCCAAATGCGAAGGCCAATGACGAAGGCCAATGACGAAGGGTTATGGCGGTTGCGCCGTTGGGAACGCATAAGCCACCTGTGAGGAACTGCGATGAACACTTCCGCCAAAGCCATGATAGCCGTTGCCGCCGCCGCTGTGCTGGCGGCCCCGATCCTTGCCCATCCACGCGCGGGCGCACGCCTGCCTGCCGACTGCCGCGAGGAAATTGCCGCGCTGTGCGCGCAGAACGGGCAGCGTGATCGGGCGCAAATGCGCACCTGCCTGCGTGAAAAGGCTGGTGAATTGTCGGAAACCTGCCGCACCGCTTTGCGCGAACGGATGCAGGCACGCGGCGGGCGTGATGGTGCGGCGCGGCACAGCGGCGTCATGGCGCCAATCAACGCTCCTGCCCCGCAAACGCTATCTTATGGCAGCGATCCGTTGCAGGCGCTGGATCTGTGGGTGCCAGAAGGTGCCAAATCCGCGAGGTGGGTCATAAAGGACTTGACAGCATCAAACACAACTTCGGCCTGAGCCTCGGTGTAGGTTGTTTTGGGGTGCATGGTGTCGTTCCGCCAAGCCTGTTTCACATGATATAAATGCGTGTGGCAAGCTGACCATGCATCGCGATCCGCACCTTTTGGCATTTTCTGGATTTCGGCATCAATATCCGAGAGGATGAACCCCCAAACTTTAGATTCAGGATTATCGCGGCCCAGCAACTGAGCCATTCTTTGAACCGCCAGTTCCATTGCGCGCATCAAGTGAAAAACGACTGCGGTGGGCCGTTGTAGAGCAAGGCATTTAGCTGCTTCTGAAATCTCTTCGCTTGAGGTGGGAAAAACATCCTCCACTCGATGGCCAAACGGCGGGTCTTCGTTGTTCAGATAATGAGCGTGCTTCGTTCCCATGACCAAAACCAACCTAGATTGCATCTGGGTGGAAAAATTCATCCGTACCATTTGGAGAGTCCACGATAGTCGCTCAGTGTCACTCTTTGAAAGCGAAACAATGCCTCCAACATCGCCAAAGCCGCGCTCCCAGAGATTTATTGCATAGCGCAACGATTCTTGCGTTGCATCCAAGCTAAGTTCAGAAGCAATGCGCTCAATGTCCTCCAGATCGTCTCTTAGCGTTTGCCAAGGGAACGGCATAAACTGGATATTTAACTCGGTAGCATTTTCTTGAATCTCATGCAGCATCGCGATCATCTGGCCAATGTTTGCGAAGGCTGCAAATGTGCGTCCGGTTATTGATGCGATCATATACCAGAGGTTCCAAATTCGCTTTAAGGCGTTCCTTTAACACCTTACAACCGACTTAGGTATGCCAAGTGAAATAACACTTCTTAATGACGGCGAAAAGGCCAGCCAAGCCCCGGCTCGGGGGCCGGGGCGACGATAACTTCAAAGTTCGCGAACCCCGCCTTCGTCCAGCACAAACCCGCAGCCCAGTGCGCGCGCATCCTCATCCTCGGCCAGCCCCGCGACCGTGCGCCAGCCCTGCGCGCGCAGCGCCGCCGCCGCCGCGCGGTCATGGCCCAGCGGCAGATAGACCATCCGCGCCGCTTCGGGCTGCGGCGCGGCCTCGGCCAGCCGATCAAGATAGAGCGTAAACCCGGTTGCAGGTTCATTGCTCCCCGCGATCCGGTAAGTGCCGCCCCGCCCCGCCGCACGGCGCAACCCATCGGCATAGAGCGTGAACCCGAACCATGACTGGTATTCGAACCCGTGGCGTTCGGTCGGGTCGAGCGTGATGCGGGCCGCATCACCCACCGCCGCTGCAATCGCCGCCAACCCATCGAGCCGCGATTTGAGCGCCCCGCCCGCGTCCACTTCGCGCAAAGCCGCCAGCGCCGTGGCAAACGGCCCGGTGGCATAGAGCAACGGCAGATAGGCCTCACCGCCCGCCGCCTTCAATCCGCCCGCATCCTTGGTATCCAGCTCGCGCCGCACCGCTTCGATGCTGTCGGGCGCGAGAGGCAGGGCGTGGGCGCTCAGCGTATCGACCAGATCAGGCAGCGTGAAATCGACCGAAATCCCGGTCAGCCCGGCGGCCTTCAGCGCCTCAACCGCCAGCATCACCGCCTCGCTTGCGGCGGCAACACTATCCGCGCCGATCAGTTCGGCGCCCAATTGCAGGCGTTCACGCGCGGGATCGAGCTGGCTCGCCTTGATCACCACCGTATCGCCGCAATAGGCGAGCCGCAGCGGGCGCGCGGCACCCGCAAGGCTGGTCGCCGCAATCCGCCCGACCTGCGGGGTGATATCGCTGCGCAGCGCCAGCGTCCGCAGGCTCGCCGGATCGACGAAGCGGAACATCGAGCGCCCTTCACCCTTGGCGATACCTACCATCCGCCCTGCCAACGAGGCTTCGAATTCGAGCAGCGGCGGGCGCACCCGGTCATAGCCGTGGGCATCGAGCACAGCGAGGCAGGCGCGCATCGCCGCCGTAATCCGCGCCGCTTCGGGCGGCAGGCGGTCTTCGAGGCCTTCGGGGAGGAGATCGTTGGGTTTGGTCATTTTCACTCGTACGTCATCCCGGCGCAGGCCGGGAACCAGCCCGCCCCGCGCTTCTGGGCCCCGGCCTTCGCCGGGGTGACGATGAAATGCAAGCCTTCCCTAAAACCCCAGCGCCTTGACCAGCTTCACCCCGTCAAGCGCTTCGGCCTCGGCCACCACGTCCGGCGTCAGGGCTTCGTCAAGGCTGAGCAGCAGCACCGCTTCCCCGCCCGCTTCGCGTCGGCCAAGGTTGAAAGTGCCGATATTGATACCGCGCGCACCCAGCAACGTGCCGATCCGGCCAATGAAGCCCGGCTTGTCGTCGTTGACGATGTAGAGCATGTGCCCGGACAGATCAGCTTCGATCCCGATCCCGAAAATTTCGACCAGACGCGGCGCTTCATTGCCGAACAGCGTGCCCGCAACCGAACGCTGCCCCTGCGCGGTGTCCACCGTCACCCGGATCAGCGTGTTGTACGCGCCATCGCGTTCGTGGCGGATTTCGCTGACATCCAGCCCGCGCTCTTTCGCCAGAAACGGCGCGTTGACCATGTTCACCGTGTCGGAATATTGCCGCATCAACCCCGCCAGCACCGCCGCCGTGATCGGCTTGCCATTCAATTCCGCCGCCGCGCCTTCGCGTTCGATGCTGATGCGGGTGAGGTTGCCGTGGGCAAGCTGACCGACCAGACTGCCCAGCTTTTCCGCCAGCGCCATATAGGGGCGCAGCTTGGGCGCTTCTTCCGCCGACAGGCTCGGCATGTTGAGCGCGTTGGTGACACCGCCGTTGACCAGATAGTCGGCCATCTGTTCGGCCACCTGCAAGGCGACATTGACCTGCGCTTCGGTGGTCGATGCGCCAAGATGCGGGGTGCAGATGAAATTGGGCGCGCCGAATAGCGGGTTTTCCTTGGCCGGTTCAACCGCGAACACATCGAGCGCCGCGCCCGCGACCTGACCGCTTTCGAGGCAATCCTTCAACGCCGCTTCGTCGATCAACCCGCCGCGCGCGCAGTTGATGATGCGAATGCCCTTTTTGGCGTTTTCCAGCCGATCACGATTGAGGATATTGCGCGTCTCGTCGGTCAAGGGCGTGTGCAGCGTGACAAAATCGGCGCGGCTCAGCAGCGTGTCGAGATCGACCTTTTCCACGCCCATTTCGACCGCGCGGTCTTCGGTCAGGAAGGGATCATAGGCGACCACTTTCATGCGCAGGCCCAGCGCGCGTGATGCGACGATCGACCCGATATTGCCCGCGCCGATCAGGCCCAGCGTCTTGCCGGTCAGTTCCACGCCCATGAACCCGCTTTTGGGCCATTCGCCCGCCTGCGTCTTCGCGTTGGCTTCGGGCAATTGCCGCGCGAGCGCGAACATCAGCGCAATCGCGTGTTCGGCGGTGGTGATCGAATTGCCGAACGGGGTGTTCATCACCACCACGCCCTTGCCGCTGGCATAGGGAATATCGACGTTGTCGACGCCAATCCCGGCGCGGCCGATCACTTTCAGATTGGTGGCGGCATCAAGGATCGCCGCCGTCACCTTGGTCGACGAACGGATCGCAAGGCCATCATATTCGCCGATGCGCGCGATCAATTGTTCGGGCGTTTCGCCGGTGATCACATCGACATCGCAGCCACGCTCTTCAAAAATGCGCGCGGCGTTGGGGTCCATCTTGTCGGAAATGAGAACACGGGGTTTGGTTTGGGCATTGGTCATGGGAAATACCTTACACTCGTCATCCCGGACTTGATCCGGGATCCCGCTTCGCTTGCGGGAGGGATATAGAGAAGCGGGACCCCGGCTCGGGGCCGGGGCGACGCAAAGACTAACGGCAGCTATCAGCCGTTCTTGACGCTTTCATAGGCCCACTCGATCCACGGCAGCAGACGTTTCACGTCCTCCTGCTCCACGGTCGAACCGCACCAGATGCGCAAGGATGGCGGTGCATCGCGGTAGCCGTTGAAATCGAAGCCGACATTGCGGTCTTCGAGCAGCTTGACGATTTTCTTGGGCACCGCGGCCTGATCTTCGGGCGACAGGTTGTCATACCACTCGCCCTGAAACACCATGCACACACCGGTGTTGGTCTGCTGCGCCGGGTCGGACGCCATGTTGCGCAGCCACGGGGTCGCCTCGATCCAGTCTTTCACGATTCCGGCATTGGCATTGGCCCGCTCGACCAGCGCCTTGCGCCCGCCGATGCTCTTGGCCCATTCCAGCGCCGCGATATAATCCTCGGTCGCCAGCATCGACGGGGTGTTGATCGTCTCCCCCGCGAAGATGCCGAGGTTGAGCTTGTCGCCCTTTTTCATGCGGAACAATTTGGGCAGCGGCCACGGCGGATCGTAGCTTTCGATCCGGGCGACGGCTTTGGGCGACAGGATCAGCATCCCGTGCTGCGCCTCGCTGCCCATCACCTTCTGCCACGAATAGGTCGTCGCATCCAGCTTCGACCAGTCCATTTCCTGCGCGAAGATCGCGCTGGTGGCGTCGTTGATGGTGATCCCTTCGCGGCCCGGCTCAAGCCAGTCGGTGTTCGGGATCATCGCGCCGCTGGTGGTGCCGTTCCAGGTGAACACCACGTCGTTGGCTTGCGGGATGGTGGTGAGATCGGGGATTTCGCCATAATCGGCGGTGAGGACTTGCAGGTTGGGCAGTTTGAGCTGCTTCACCGCGTCCTGAATCCAGACATTGCCAAAGCTTTCCCACGCGGCAACCGTCACCGGGCGCGCAGGGTCAAGCATCGCCCACATCGCCGCCTCGATAGCGCCGGTGTCGGACGCGGGCATGATGCCGATCAGGTAATCATCGGGAATGCCCAGCAGTTCGCGCGACAGATCAATCGCATATTTCAGCCGCGCCTTGCCCAGCGACGAGCGGTGCGAGCGACCTAGCGATTCAGTTTTGAGCTTATCCAGCGACCAGCCGGGGAATTTTGCCGTGGGGCCCGACGAAAAGAACGGGCGTTCAGGCTTAAGCGCAGGCTCGTGCATGAGCCCGCTTGCATACTCAGTCATGTATTCTCTCCTTGCAGAGAGCTCGCGCGGCGTTGGGACCGCGTGGCCCGCTGGCCGCTCTAATGGCGGCGCGAGCCAAGTCAATGAAGGATTTGCCAACCTCCCCGATCCGGCAGCCAATCCCCTCTCGCCAAGTGAACCGAATGTTACTAATCAGGCCGATCAATGGACACCTCCGATCTTCGTATTGCCCTGTTCAGCGGCAATTATAACTACACCCTCGACGGGGCGAATCAGGCGCTGAACCGCCTGGTCCGGTCGCTGCTCGGCAATGGCGCGGCGGTGCGCATTTATTCGCCCAAGGTCGCCAACCCCGATTTTGCCGCCACGGGTGATCTCGTCGGCCTGCCCAATGTGCCGATGCCGGTCAAAGGGCGCGGCGATTACCGGATGCCGACCCATCTGGGCGCGCGGGTAAAGCGTGATCTGGCTGAGTTTGCGCCCAATATCGTCCACCTGTCATCGCCCGACCCATCGGGCCACGCGGCGCTGCGCTGGGCTTTGGCGCATGATGTGCCGGTGCTCGCATCGGTGCACACCCGGTTTGAAACCTACCCGCGCTATTACAACATGGCGTTTCTGGAACCGCTGATCATCTATATGCTGCGGCGCTATTATCACCGCTGCGATGCCCTGGTCGCCCCGTCGCAGAGCATGATCGACGAATTACACGCGATGCGGATGCACGATGATATCGGGCTGTGGAGCCGGGGGGTGGATCGCACGATCTTCTCATCTGCCCGCCGTGACCCGGAATGGCGGCGCAGCATCGGGCTTGCCGATGATGATGTCGCTATCGTGTTTCTGGGCCGGTTGGTGATGGAAAAGGGGCTGGATGTCTTTGCCGAAACCATCGCCGAACTGCGCCGCCGCAAAGTTTCGCACAAGGTGATGGTGATCGGCGATGGCCCGGCGCGCGGCTGGTTCGAAGCGAACCTGCCCGGCGCGGCCTTCGTTGGCTTCAAGACCGGTGATGGTTTGGGCCAGGCGCTCGCCAGTGGGGACATATTCTTCAACCCGTCCGTCACCGAAACCTTTGGCAACGTCACCCTTGAAGCCATGGCGAGCGGGTTGCCGGTGGTGGCTGCGGGCGCGACCGGCAGCACCAGTCTGGTGGCAGAGGGCGTGACCGGACGGCTGGTGGCCCCATCGGGCAGCACCGATGCCGACGCAGCGGCCTTTGCCGATGCGATTGCCCCCTATTGCACCGACCGGGCGTTGCGTGCGGCCCACGGGGCGGCGGGCGAAACGCGGGCATCCGAATACAGCTGGGACGCGATCAACCAAGTGGTCGCCGATACCTATATCCGGGTGATAGAATCCCGCCGCGCGGCGCGGGCAAGCGCGGCGACGAAAGTGGCCTGACGGTTCGCCAAAGGCTGCGCTTTGCAACCCCTGCTTGGCGTTTGGGCTATCTCAGCACCCCTGCCAGCGCCATACGGCGGGCGTAGAACAGCAGAAACAGCGTCACCGCCCAGATCGCGACGTCAAGCGCGGGAGCCTGCATGCTTGGCGGAACCTCGACCAGCGCATAATTATAGAACGTGGTGCCGATCAGGCCGACCAGCGCGACCACCATGGCTGCAACCGCAAAACGCGAGCGCAGCAGCAGCAGCACCGACCCGGCCAACGCGCCCCACACACCCAGCGCCCACAGCCCATTGGCCCACACAGGATAGCTTTCCATGAAAGCGATCTGATCGAGCGTCATGCCCAGATCGGCCAGCTTGTCCAGCCGCGTCATGGTATAGCTCATCGCCCCCATCGCATTGAACAGCAGCGTGGCAATGCCCGCCAGCCACAGGTGCCACGGCGTTCGCACGCCGCCGATTGTCTCAGTGTTCACAGGCGTTCCCTCCCCCATCCGGTGCGACCCGAATGGAGGAAAGATACGCGCCTGCGACCTCGGGTGCAATCCGAGCCTAAATCCGCTCGATCCGCTTGGCCATTTCGTCGATCATGTCGACGATTTCGTTGATCGTGCGTTCGTCCAGCTTGCCGCTGACCGCGCGGTTTTTCAGCACGTTGGCAAGGTTGCCCATCGCCCTGAACAGATCGGGTGATCGCACCGTGTGCGCGCGCTCGGCATGGCGGCCCAGACGCCGCATCAGCGTATCGACCTCGTCCTTGCGTTCGTCGAGTTCGGCGCGGCCTGCGTCAGTCGCAGCGAAGGGCTTTTTCGCGCCCTCAGCCTCAGCCTCGGCAATCGCGCCTTCATCTTCCAGCAGTTGCAGCGTCGGATAGACTGCACCGGGACTGGGGGCATAGCCGCCGCCGGTCATTTCCTCGATCTGCTTGATCAGTTCATAACCGTGCGAAGGCTGCTCCGCGATCAGCGCCAGCAGCGCCAGCCGCAATTCGCCAGTGGCAAACATCCGCCCGCGCCGTTGGCGGCGACCACGCCGAGAGCCATCCTCGTCGTCTCCGGCCTCGTCGTTATCCCAGCGCCAGCCCATCTTCATGCGCGGGCCGGCGAAATTGCCCGCTGCATTGCTTGCCGCCATCATTGCGATGGCTTCGCCCAATTTGTCCCAGCCATTGCCGCGACCATATCTGTTCCAGCTCATTGCCCGTTCCTCCGTGCGTTGTGATACATCCAAGATATATCTTAGACCTATCTTGACAAGGGGCGCAGCGGTCGGCTGTTTCTTTTTCCGACCATGCGCCTATCACGCCCGATGAATGACTGATCTGTTCGGACAAGACGCACCTGAGCCATCATTGACCGCGGCGGCCGCCGATGCGCCGCTGGCCGACCGTTTGCGCCCCGCGACGCTGGCCGAGGTCGTCGGGCAGGAACATCTGACCGGCCCCGAAGGCGCCATCGGGCGGATGGTGGCGGCGGGGCGGCTTTCCAGCATGATCCTGTGGGGGCCGCCCGGCACCGGCAAGACCAGCATCGCCCGCCTGCTGGCCGACTCGGTGGGAATGCGCTTTGCCGCGATCAGCGCGGTGTTTTCGGGCGTGGCGGATTTGAAGAAAGCCTTTGCCGAGGCCGAGAAATTCGCGGGCGCGGGGCGCAAGACGCTGTTGTTCGTGGACGAGATTCACCGCTTCAACCGCGCGCAGCAGGATGGGTTCCTGCCGTTTGTCGAACGCGGGGTGGTGACATTGGTGGGCGCGACCACCGAGAATCCGAGCTTCGCGCTCAACGCCGCGCTGCTTTCCCGCGCGCAGGTGTTGGTGCTGAACCGGCTGGATCAAGGCGCGCTGGCGGCGCTGCTGGCGAAGGCGGAAAACCTCGAAGGCCCCCTCCCCCTCACGCCAGAGGCCCGCACCGCGTTGATCGCGCAGGCCGATGGCGACGGGCGGTTTGTGCTGGGGCAGGCCGAAACGCTTTATGCCGCCGGGCTTTCCGAGCCGCTCGACCCGCAGGCGCTGGGCGCGTTCCTGCAACGCCGCGTCGCGGTGTATGACAAGGACCGCGACGGGCATTACAACCTCATCTCCGCACTGCACAAAGCGGTGCGCGGGAGCGATCCGCAGGCCGCGCTCTATTACCTCGCGCGGATGCTGACCGCTGGCGAAGAACCGCTGTTCCTCGCCCGGCGGCTGGTGCGGATGGCGGTGGAGGATATCGGGCTGGCTGACCCCCACGCCCTGCCCCAATGCATGGCAGCGATGGAGGCTTACCGCTTCCTCGGCAGCCCCGAAGGCGAATTGGCGCTGGTGCAAGCGTGCCTCTATCTCGCCACCGCGCCCAAATCCAACGCCGCCTATCTGGCGCAGAAAGCCGCGTGGAAATCGGCCAAGGACACCGGCAGCCTGATGCCGCCGATGAACATCGTCAACCCGGCCACGGGGCTGATGGAAAGCCTCGGCTACGGCAAGGGCTATACCTATGATCACGACACGCCTGATGGTTTTTCGGGCGATGATTATTGGCCCGAAGGGATGGAACCGCAGGTGTTCTACACGCCCGTCGAACGCGGTTTCGAACGTGAGGTGAAGAAGCGGCTGGAGTACTGGGACAAGCTGCGCAGCGAGCGGCACAATGAAATGTGAGTCCCCGCGCAGGCGGGGATCTCGGGCGAGATTGCGCCGAGCCGCCGGAGGCTCCCGCCTGCGCGGGAGCGCACACTAGGTTTGCGCTTCTCCCACTTCCTCGCGATCGACTGGTCAGGCGCGAAAGGCCCGCGCCAGAAAGGCATCGCGCTCGCTGTTGCCTTGGCCGAGGGCGGGCCGCCCTTGCTGATCGCCCCACCCGATCCGAAAGGCTGGGCGCGCAGCGAAGTGCTGGCGCTGCTGTGCGATCTGCCCGGCGATAGTTTGGTCGGTCTCGACCTCGGCATCAGCCTGCCTTTCGCCGATGCAGGCGCGTTCTTTCCCGGGTGGGACGCCAGCCCCGGCGATGCACGCGCGCTGTGGGCCATGATCGACCGCCTGTGCGCCGGCGATCCCAACCTTGAGGCAGGCGGTTTCGTCACCCACGCCGAGGCCGCCCGCTATTTCCGCCACGGCAAGGATCATCAGGGCGACCGCTTCCACCTGCCCGGCGCAGCCACCCGCGAAGGGCGGTTCCGGGTGGCCGAGGCCGCGCAGCGGGCGCAGGGCGTGCGGCCGGTAAGCAATTTCAACCTCGTCGGCGCGGCGCAGGTCGGCAAATCGAGCCTCACCGGAATGCGGATGCTGCACCGCCTGGCTGGGCGCGTGCCGGTGTGGCCGGTCGATCCCTTGCCGGACAGCGGATCGGTGGTGACTGAAATCTACACCTCGCTTTCGGCGCGGCTTGGCGGGATGACCGGCGCGGCAACCAAGCTGCGGACTTACGAGGCGCTGAACAAGGCGCTCGATACGCTGGACACCGCCCCGGTGCAGGGCGCAGGCGCGATTGACGACCATGCCTCCGACGCCCTGATCACCGCCGCATGGCTGCGCCGCGTCCACGAAACCCGCGATCTGTGGCACCCGCCCAGCCTAACCCCGGCCATCGCCCACACCGAAGGCTGGACTTTCGGCGCGTTGTAAGATTAAGGCGCGTTCGGACAAGCCATGTGCCGGCTTAGCTCAGTTGGTAGAGCACCTGATTTGTAATCAGGGGGTCACGAGTTCGAATCTTGTAGCCGGCACCAGTTTCGATCAGAGAAAACCATCCGGGGGATGGTTTTCCATCGAAACTCCCGAGCGCAAGCGACGGGGCATCTCCCCAACCTCACGAACAAACCCTCTTGCCCACGGCCCCACCGCAAGTTGCTGTAACGTTTTTTCAATCCCGGCGGGGCTATAGGCCTGCTGGCGGGGTGAACCTTGCCTATGACCAAGGTCAGTGGCCGATACAGCAGTGCAGCCCACGCACGAATGACGACGTAAAAACAGGGACAGGCAATGGCACTGGGCTTCTTCAAATCCGTGCGCGGGCAGGCTGGGCAGGCGCAGGCCGATGTTCCCGCCCCGGCGCCATGTGACGCCCGGCCCGAACGCACGGCAGTGCTCAGTGACATAGAAGAACTTGGCGTCGGCATGTTCTGGGCGACCGATGCCGATGATCGCCTGACGTTCCTGTCGCAGCGCGCGCTCGAAGACCTTGGTCAGGATGGCGAATCCCTGATCGGCAAACCGATGGCACAGACGTTCCGCGATATCGATAACGAGCCGGGCGCCCCGACCCAGCGTTCCTTGTCGTTCAAGCTCAAGGCGCGGTCGAAGCTGGAAGAACAGATCGTCGCGTTCGAAGGCGGCCGCGGCACCACCCGTTGGTGGCGGCTGAATGGTCGGCCGCTGCTGGATACCACCGGCGAATTTCTCGGCTACCGCGGCAGCGCGGTCGATATTTCGGGCCAGTATTTCTACGAAACGCAGATCGCGCGGCAATCGCAGGTTGATGAGCTGACCGGGTTGGCCAACCGTCGGAAACTGAACGAACGGCTGACCGCAACCTTGGCCGCGTTCCGGGCCACCAAGCGCAGTTGCGCGCTGATGATGCTGGATCTCGATCGGTTCAAGCAGGTTAACGACACGATGGGCCACCCGGCGGGCGACGAATTGCTCAAACAGGTCGCGCAGCGTCTGACCGCTATCGTCAAGGATCGCGGCGAGGTCGGACGGTTGGGCGGCGATGAATTTCAGATCCTGCTGCCCGACATGGATGACCGCGGGATCCTGAGCGAACTGGCCAACCGGATCGTCCAGTCGGTGTCGCAGCCCTATCAGGTCAGTGGACGCCGCGCGATTATCGGCACGTCGGTGGGGATTGCGATTGCGCCTTATGACGGGATCGACACCGACGAACTGACAAGCGCGGCGGACATGGCGCTCTATTCCGCCAAAGGCACCAACGGCGGCACCTTCTGCTTTTTTACAACCGAACTGCGCGATGAAGCCTCGCGCACGGCGGTGCTGGGCGACCGCCTGCGCGATGCAGTGGACCGGGGCGACCTCACGCTCGCCTATCAGCCGCTGGTCGATCCGGTCACCAACGAGGTCAAATGTTTTGAGGCGCTGTTGCGCTGGCATGACGCCGAACAGGGGGTGATTTCCCCAACGCAATTCATCCCGATTGCGGAAAATGACGATCTGATAATCAGAATCGGAGACATGGCACTGCGCCAGGCCTGCATCGACGCGATGGCATGGCCCGAGGCAATCAAGGTCGCGGTGAATGTCTCTGCCAAGCAGTTCGTTCGGGCTGGGTTCCGCAATACAATCGCCGCTGCGCTCGAAGTGTCCGGTCTGTCACCATCGCGGCTGGAGCTGGAAATCACCGAAAGCGTGTTTGTGGGTGATCTGGAAACAGTGGACGCGATCTTCCGCGATCTCAAAAAGCTGGGGGTGCGGTTGGCGTTGGATGATTTCGGAACCGGTTATTCATCGCTCGGCTATCTCAAGCACGGGCATTTCGACAAGCTCAAGATCGACCAGAGCTTCGTGCGCGGCTGCACCGAAAATGGCGATACCAACCCGGCGATCATCACCGCCATCGTTGCGCTGGCCAAGGCGCTGGGCATGGAAACCGTCGCCGAAGGGGTCGAGGCAATGGACGAGCTTGACCTGGTGAAGCAGCGCGGCGCGGATCTGGTGCAAGGCTATATCTATTCGCAGGCGCTTCCGCAGGAAGAAGTGCTGGCGCAGGTCAGCAACTGCGCCATGAAAGTCACCCCGAACGGCCCGCCGCGCCACCGTTCCGATCGCATTTCGATCTTCCGCAAGGTCGGGTTGATTCATGAGGATCACTATTATCAGGTGATCCTGCGCAACCTGTCCAAATCGGGCGCGCGCATAACCGGGCTGGCCGGGGTGCCGGTTGGCACCGACGTGGTGCTTGATCTGGGCCACGGCCAGTTGGTGGTGAGCAAGGTGGTGAATGCCTCCGAAAGCAGCCAGGGACTGCAATTCGAAACCACGCTGATCAGCGACGGCGGGGGTGGGTTCATGACCCGCAATCGGATTTCACCCTATTCGCTGGCCGAAGCGGGCATCCCGCTGGCAGCGCTGGGCGCAGGCGCATTCCCGTTGGCGAAATGGCGCGCCGCGAACAAAACCGCGCCGCGTTTCTTGCAGCTGGATCTGGCGATGTGATTCGGGCTTGGCTTGGCAAACCCGAACACGATCAACCGCGCCCGCGATAGGGGGCGACGCCCTGATCGGGCAGCCACACCCCTTCGGGCGGCGTGCCGGATTGCCAGAATACATCGATCGGAATGCCGCCGCGCGGATACCAGTATCCGCCAATTCGCAGCCATTGCGGGCGCATTTCATCAAACAGCCGCGCGCCGATGCCGACCGTCACATCTTCGTGAAAGCCATTGTGATTGCGGAACGAGCCGAGGAATAATTTCAGGCTCTTGCTCTCGACAATCGTCTCACCCGGCACATAATCGATCACCAGATGGGCAAAATCGGGCTGACCCGTCACCGGGCAGAGCGAGGTGAACTCGGGCGCGGCAAACCGCACCAGATAGGTGTGGCCCGGGCGCGGGTTAGGCACGTAATCGAGCCGCGCATCCTCTGGCGAGGTTGGCATGGGCGTATCCTTGCCAAGGAATTGCGGGGCCAGTGTCGGCTTGGCCGCGGGCTGTTCAGGTGTGCTTTCCATGCCGCGCTGTTGCCGCGATTGGTCGATGGGTGCAAGCGCATAGAGCCAAGCTTGCACTTTGCGCCAGCGCCACTGGCGCGCTAGGGATGCGGCATGACAAACCCCATCCCCGATCTGGTCTCGACCGAATGGCTTGCCGCGCAAGGCGATGCGGCGGGCCTTGCCATCCTCGATGCCTCGCATCACCTGCCCGCTGCCGGACGCGATGCTGCGGCTGAATTTGCCGACGGGCATATCCCCGGCGCGCGGTTTCTGGGCCTCGCCAGCCTTGTCGATCAGACCTCCAGCGTGCCTGCTGCCCTGCCTCGCCCTGAACAACTGGCGGAGCGGCTGGGAGAACTAGGCGTCGCCCCGAACGACACCATCATTCTTTATGATGACAGCATGATCCGCACCTCGGCGCGGGCGTGGTTCATGCTGCACGCCTGCGGGTGGGATAAGGTCGCGATCCTTGATGGCGGGCTGGCCAAGTGGCGCGGCGAGGGCCGCGCGATGGAAGGCTCCGCGCCCGAAATCGCCCCGGCATCCCCCGCCCCCCTTGCCCCGGCGCGCAGCGTGCGCAGCAAGGCGCAGATGCTCGCCAATCTGGATACGCAGGCCGAACAGGTGCTCGACGCGCGCAGTGCCGACCGGGTGTTCGGCAGCGGCACCGATCCGGTGCATGGCGGGCCGAACGGGCGCATTCCCGGCGCGCTCAACCTGCCGTTTACCGAGGTGTTGAACGCGGACGGCACCTACAAATCGCCCGCTGATCTGCGCGCTGCCTTTGCCGCCGCCGGGGTCGATCTGACGCGCCCCGTCACCACCACCTGCGGCAGCGGGGTGACGGCGAGCGTGCTGTTGTTCGCGCTTCACCTGATCGGCAAGCACGACATTGCACTCTATGATGGCAGCTGGAGCGAATGGAGCGCCGATCCCGCCACGCCCAAAGCGCAAGGACCGGCTGCATGAGCGGCGGCGATGGCAAACATCTGAAACCCGCGACCAAGCTGGTGCGCGGCGGCCGGCGCAAGGAATGGACCGGGCCGGTGGTCAACCCGCCGGTGTGGCGCGCATCGACCCACCTGTATGAACAGGACGCTGATCGCCACGCCGCGGGCGGTAACAATGCTGACGGGCAGTTCTTCTACGGCAGGCGCGGCGCGCCGACGCAGTGGGCGCTGGCCGAAGCGTTGACGCAGATTGAACCCGGCGCGCACGGCACGGTGCTCTATCCCAGCGGGGTGGCGGCGATTGCCGGGTGCCTGCTGGCGGTGCTCAAACCCGGCGACCACCTGTTGATGGCAGACAATGCCTATGACCCATCGCGCAGCATGGCGACCGGATTGCTCAAACGGATGGGGGTGACGACGACCTTCTTCGACCCGCGCGATATCGATGCTTACCGCGCGCTGTTTGCCGATCCGGTGCGCGCGGTTTGGCTGGAAAGCCCCGGCAGCCTGACGTTTGAGCTGTGCGACGTGCCCGCCCTTGCCGCTATCGCGCGCGAACATGGCGCGGTCAGCCTGATCGACAACACCTGGGCGGGGCCGCTCGGCTTTGCCGCGCTTAGCCACGGCTGCGATATCGTGATGATGAGCCTGTCGAAACACGTCGGCGGTCATTCCGATCTGATGATGGGCGCGGCGAGCGCGGGCAAACGCTGGTACACCGCGCTGCGCCGCACCGCGCAGGAACTGGGGCAGGTGGTTTCGCCCGATGATGCCGCGCTGGCTGCACGGGGCCTTCGCACCATGGGTCTGAGGCTCGACGCGCAGTCCCGCACCGCGCTCAAAATCGCGCAGTGGCTGGAAACCCAGCCACAGGTGGCGCGGGTGCTCTGCCCGCTGCTGCCGTCCGATCCCGGCCACACACTATGGCAGCGCGATTTCACTGGCGGGTGCGGCCTGTTCGCCTTCGTGCTGACGAGCGATGATCCGCAGGCCTCTGCCCGCGTGGCCGATGCGCTGGAACTGTTCGGCATCGGCTATAGCTGGGGCGGGTATGAAAGCCTGGCCCTGCCGATCCGGCCCGAGGATCATCGCAGCATCATGCCCGGCACCGGCGCCCCGGCGATCCGGCTCGCCATCGGGTTGGAGGATGCGGATGATCTGATCGCCGATCTGGCGCAGGCTTTGGAGACTGTCGGATGAGCACGCCCTCCCCCGTCTTGGCCCCAACCCCAGCCCCCGCCCCGGCCGAAATCGTCAGCGGCGCAGACAGCGCGCGCGCAGATATTGCGGCGACTAACGAGACCATCGGCGGGATCATCAACCGGCTGGATAGCTGGGCGGTGGCAGTCGGTGACTGGCGCGTATCGGCATTCGACATCCTGTTCGCACTGGTGGCCGTGCTGCTGGTGCTGGCCATCGCATGGTTCGCCACCCGGCTGACGCGCAGCGCGCTGCGCCGCTTGACCGCGCTTGACGGCACGCAGCGCGTGCTGACCGAGAAAATCGCCACGATCATCATCTGGGTGGCGGCGTTTTTCGTGGGCGTCGATCTGCTCGGGATCGATCTCACCGCGCTCACGGTGTTTTCGGGTGCGTTCGGGCTTGCCATCGGGTTCGGGCTGCAAAAGACCTTCGGCAATCTGATTTCGGGCATCATCCTGTTGATGGATAAATCGATCAAGCCGGGCGATGTGATCGCGGTCAGCGACATGGCGGGCAACCACACCTTTGGGCAGATCCGCAAGATCGGCATCCGCGCGGTATCAGTCACCACCCGTGATGAACGCGAATATCTGATTCCCAACGAAAACCTGATGATCAATCAGGTTGAAAACTGGTCTTATTCTTCCAAAAATGTGCGCTTTCAGGTCAATGTCGGGGTCAGTTATGATGCCGATATGGAACTGGCCGAAAAACTGATGCTGGAAGCGGCGAAGAAAGCGCGCCGGGTGCTCGACACCCCGCCGCCCACCGTGTGGATGAGCGAATATGGTGATAGCTCGGTCAATTTCACCATCCATTGCTGGATCACCGATCCCGAAGACGGGGTGGGCAATGTCCGCAGCGAAGTGCTGAAAAACCTGTGGTGGCTGTTCAAGGAAAACGGGATCGAAATCCCCTTCCCGCAGCGCGACATCAACCTGCGCGACAATGAACAAATGAAGGCGCTGATCGCGGCGCTCGAAAGCCGCAAGCAGGCAGACGAGCCCTCGATCCGATAGCTGGGCTTTTACGGCTCCAATCCATTCTCGCTGGCACGGCAGCGCACGCTCGCCCATTTGCAGTGTCATGCAGATTGGCACCATCTATCTGGTTGGCGCGGGGCCTGGCCCGGCAGACCTTCTCACCCTGCGCGCCGCGCGGCTGATCGAAGCTGCGCGGGTGATCGTGCATGATGGCCTTGTCGGCCCCGATATTCTTGCGTTGGTGCGACCCGATGCGCGGCTGATCTCGGTCGCCAAACGCCGCGCGCGCCACACCATGGCGCAGGATGATATCAACGCGCTGCTGGTGGATGAGGCGCTGGCGGGCCGCGATGTCGTGCGGATGAAGGGCGGCGATCCGTTCATCTTCGGGCGCGGCGGTGAGGAGGCCGAGGCCGCGCGCGCGGCGGGCGTTCCGGTCGAAATCATCCCCGGCATTTCGGCGGCTAACGGCGCGGCCGCAGCGAGCGGGATTGCGCTGACGCACCGCGACGCTTCCAGCATCGTCAGCTTTGTAGCTGGTCAGTGCAAGGGATTGAGCGAACAGAACTGGTCAGGCCTCGCGGGCGCGGGTCGCACGCTGGTGATCTACATGGGCGTTTCCAACGCGCCGCAAATTGCCGAGAAGCTGATGGCAGACGGGCTTGCCCCCGATATGCCCATCGCCGTGATCGAAAACGCCGCGCGCCCCGAAATGCGGGTGCTGCGCGGGCTGCTGGCAGGCCTGCCCGATCTCGTTGAGCGCGAAGCGGTGAAAAGCCCCGCGCTGATCGTGATTGGTGAGGTTACGGCGCGTGAAAATGACGCCGTCGCAGCGCTCGCGAAGGAGGCCGCGCAATGAAAATCCTCACCGGCAATGACCTGCGTTCGGGCGCGGTGGTGTGGTGGAACGGCTCCGGCTGGTCGCTGTTCGTCGATGATGCGGTCGATGCAGGTGATGACGCAGAAGAAATCCTCGCCCGCGAAGAGGCCGCGCGCCGGGTCAATGTGCCATACGCAATTGACGCCAGTATCGACGCGGCAGGCCATGTTCGCCCCGCGCATATCAAAGACCGCGTGCGCGCGCTCGGCCCGACGGTGCGGCGCGATCTGGCGGTGCCGACTGCGGATAAAACCGGCTGGGACTGGGTGATCTGATGTACCAATACGACTCATACGATCAGGCCATGGTCGATGCCCGCGTGGAAGAATTCCGCGATCAGGCGCGCCGCCGCATGGAAGGCCGCTTGACCGAAGACCAGTTCAAGCCGCTGCGGCTGATGAACGGCCTCTATCTGCAACTTCACGCCTATATGCTGCGCGTGGCGATCCCCTATGGCACGCTCAATGCGCGCCAGATGGAGGCGCTGGCCGACATCGCCGAGAAATATGACCGCGGCTACGGCCACTTCACCACCCGGCAGAACATCCAGTATAACTGGATCAAGCTGGAGGATGCCGCCGACGCGCTGGCTGACCTTGCCAAAGTCGAGATGCACGCGATCCAGACCAGCGGCAATTGCATCCGCAATATCAGCGCCGATCACTTCGCGGGCGCGGCGGCTGACGAGGTAGTCGACCCGCGCCCCTATGCCGAATTGCTGCGCCAATGGTCGAGCTTTCACCCCGAATTCACCTACCTGCCGCGCAAGTTCAAGTTCTGCGTCATCGCAAGCGCAAAAGACCGTGCGGCGATGCGGCTGCACGATATCGGCATCCGCATTGTGCGGAACGCAGCCGGAGAAACAGGCGCGCAATTCTATGTCGGCGGCGGCATGGGCCGCACCCCGATGATCGCGCCGCTGGTGCGCGATTTCGTGCCGATCGATCAGCTGATCACCTATGCCGAGGCGTGCCTGCGGGTCTACAACCGCTACGGTCGGCGCGACAACAAATACAAGGCGCGGATCAAGATCCTCGTCCACGAACTCGGCGCGGCGGAATATACGCGGCAGGTCGAGGAGGAATTCACCCATCTGCTGAGCGTGGGGGTGGAGCCGCCGCGTGAGGAATTGGCGCGGATTGCGGAATATTTCGCACCGCCCGCGTTTCGTCATCCCAGCGAAAGCTGGGACCTGGAGCAATTGCAGAGCAAGGCCGCCGGAGATCCCAGCCTGCGCTGGGATGACGGGTTTGGATTGTGGGTGCGCCGGAACACCCACCCGCACAGGGCGCCGGGATACGTCTCCGCCGTCATCAGCCTCAAACCCGTGGGCGGCATTCCCGGCGATGCCACCGCCGATCAGATGCGGATCGTGGCGCGGCTGGCGCGCGAATACAGTTTTGACGAGCTGCGGGTGATGCACACCCAGAACCTGCTGCTGCCGCACGTCCGCATTGCCGATCTCCCCGCGATCTGGACGGTGCTCAATGCAGCTGGCCTCGCCGCGCCGAACATGGACACGATCGAGGATATCATCGCCTGCCCCGGCCTTGATTATTGCAGCCTCGCCAATGCCCGCTCGATCCCGCTGGCGCAGCGCATTTCTGAACGCTTTGCCAAGAGCGGACGCACCGAAGTGGTGGGCGAATTGAAGCTCAAGATTTCAGGCTGCATCAACGCCTGCGGGCACCACCACGCGGGCCATATCGGCATCCTTGGCGTCGACCGGAAAGGCACCGAGAATTACCAGCTTTCCTTGGGCGGGTCTGAGGCGGAGGACGTCAGCCTCGCCAAGATCACCGGCCCCGGCTTTGACGAAGACGGCGTGATCGCGGCGGTCGAGACTGTCACCGACGTCTATCTTGGCGCGCGCACTGATGGCGAACGCTTCATCGACACCTACCGCCGGATCGGCATGGAACCGTTCAAGGAGGCATTGTATGGTTGAGTCCCGCGATCTCGGCACCAGCCCCGACGAAGTGCAGTTCCGGTTCCGCGATGATGAACCGGTCGATCACGGCACCGTCACCGTGGACTCCTGCTGCGATCAGACCAACGCCACCGCCGTGCGGATCGAACCGGGCGATGATGCGCGGCTGTTGCTGCCCTTCCTTGACCGGCTGGCGCTGGTTGAGATCAATTTCCCCAGCTTCACCGACGGGCGCGGCTATTCGGCGGCGCGGATTCTGCGTGAGGCGGGCTATTCGGGCGAATTGCGCGCGGTGGGCGATGTGTTGATCGATCAGCTTAGCCATATGCGCCGCTGCGGGTTTGACAGTTTCGCCCCGGACAAGCGGCTGGACGAAGACGACGCCGCCCGCGCCTTCGCCACATGGGACAATGTCTATCAACGCGCCGCAGATACGCGCCGCACCATCGCGGACCAACGCCATGAAGCCTGAACTGTCGCTGCCCACCGCCGCGCGCACCCGCGACACGCTGAACCTCGCGCCGCGCTTTACCGATCACGATGCCTTGCGATTGAACCGGATGTTCCGGGGCAGCACGACGCGGGATATGCTCGAAAGCGTCATCAGCGATAATCTGGCGGGCGATCTGGCGATTGTGTCCAGCTTCGGCGCGGAAAGCGCGGTGCTGCTGCACCTGATCGCCAGCGTTGATCCGTCAGTGCCGGTGCTGTTCCTCGACACGGGCAAGCATTTTGCCGAGACGCTGGCCTATCGTGATCGCCTTGTGCAGCTGCTGGGGCTGAACCTTGTGGTGCTGACGCCTGATCCGGCTGATCTGGCGGCGCGGGACGAAACCGGGTTGCGCTGGTCTTATGATCCCGATGGTTGCTGCGAAATCCGCAAGGTGCGGCCGCTGGAAAAAGCGCTGGCACATTACGATGCCAGTTTCACCGGCAGGAAGGCGTTCCAAGCTGCCACCCGCGCCAATCTGCCGCGGTTTGAAGTGGATGCGTCGGACGCAGCTGGGCGGCTCAAGATCAACCCGCTGATCGATTGGGATGCGGGCCAGATCGAAGGCTATTTCATCCAGCACGACCTGCCGCGCCATCCGCTGATCGCGGCTGGCTATCCGTCAATCGGCTGTTCGCCCTGCACCACCCAGGTCGCGCCCGGTGAAGACCCGCGATCAGGCCGGTGGAAGGGCTGGGACAAAACCGAATGCGGCATCCACAGGCCGGGCGAGGAACCGTTTTTGTGAAGTGATGCGGCGGAAAAGCGACCAGACATCGCTTTCCCGCCGATCAGTAAAAATCAGGCTTCGACCCGCTCGACCGTCACAACCGTGCCGTCATCCGGGTTCTTCGAGGTCCAGACCCCGTTTTCATCGATGGTTTCTTCATGGCAAACCTGTTTGGCACCTTCTTCATCCTTGGTAGTGCAATACAGGTTTGCACTTTTCTGTTCCCAGGTTCCGGTTGTTACCGCACCATCGGCAGCGGTGCTGGTCCAGGTGCCGTCCTCGCGAATATCTTCCATGAAGACTTTGCCGTCTGATTCGGTGATGCGAAAAGTGCCATATGGCGTGCCGCCATCAGCAGCAGTCATGGCCGCTGCGGTTTCTTCGACTGCCGACTCAGTCGGAGCTTCGGCTTCCGGTGTGCAGGCCGCCAAAGCACCAAGCACGGCTATAAATGCAAATTTCTTCATGATTTCCCCCAATTTACAATACGAATGATGGCAATTGTTTTTGCCGCTATTTGCAACCCCACCCCCAGCGATAAGACTTCCGATAGCTATGTCGAGTATTTATTCAGAGCCAGCCTTCGCGGGCGTACCACTGCGCGGTCGCCTTCAGCCCCTCTTCACCGGCAATGCGCGGCTGCCAGACGCCCGGCGGCACCGCCCGATCAAACCGTGCGATCCAGTTGGGGTGGCACATATAACCCACCCGGTCGGCCGTCAGCTTGGCCCGATCACCGCGCAGCAGGCGGTCGGCAGCCGCAGCCGATTCCAGCACCATGCGCGGCAGGTGCGGGGCGAACACGCTGCGCTTTCCCACCGCATGGCCGATCGCCTGCGCCAGTTCCTTATGGCTCCACCCGCCTTCGCGCCCATCATCGGGTTCGTAGATTTGCTTGCGCGTGGGCGCGGCGTTACCTGATAGCACCACCAGCAAATCCGCGAGATCATCGGCGTGGATGATCGAGGTCGCGCCGCCCGGCGGCAACGGCACCACGCCCCATTTCGCCGCGCGAAACAGGTCGAGCATATCGCGGTCACGCGGGCCATAGACCGCAGGTGGGCGCACGATTGTCCAGTCTGACCCACTGGCTTCCACCAAAGTTTCGGCCCGCGCCTTGGACGCGCCATAGGCTGACAGCGCAGGCATCCGCGATGCCAGTGACGAAACGAACACCAAACGCCGGGTGCCAGCCTCCTTCGCGGCGGCGATGACATTGGCGGTGCCGGTGACATTCGCCGTCTCGAACTTTGCCGGATCGGGGGTGTTGGTAAGGCCCGCAACGTGGATCACCGCATCCGCGCCTTGGGCCAGCGCGGCAAGCGCGGCCCGATCAGCCAGATCGCCCGGCACCCATTCCACCCCGGCGCATTCTGGCTGCGCACGGCGGGTCAGCGCCCGCACCTGATACCCTGCCGCCAGCGCCGCTTCCATCACCGCGCTGCCGACAAATCCGGTTGCGCCTGTGATCGCCAGCACACTCATGCGGGCATGCTCAAATCAGCACCAGATGATCGCGGTGGATCACGCAGGAACGCGGCAGATAGCCCAGTTGTTCAACCAATTCCTCACGGCGGAGGCCCTTGATGACTTCGCATTCGTTCCAGTCATATTCGACCATGCCCTTGGCAATCAGCCTGCCATCTAAATCTTCTACCCTGATCACATCGCCGCGTTCGAAATTGCCGTAAACTTCGGTGATTCCAGCGGCGAGGATGCTCTTGCCGCGGCCCAGCGCTGCGACGCAGCCCGCGTCCACCCGGATCCCGCCGTTGAAGCGCAGCCGCCCGCCGATCCAGCTTTTCCACGCATTGTCATCGCGCGTCGGCAGGAACACGGTGCCAAGGCCGCTCGCCATCGCGCAGGCTATCGGCATTTCGTCCACGCCCTTGATAATCGCCAGCGCGATCCCGGCACGCTCGGCAATTTGCGCGGCGAGCAGTTTGGACGTCATCCCGCCCGAACCCTTGCCCGACGATGATTCGCCGCTCGCCATCTCGTGGATTTCATCGGTCACGCCGCGCACTTCGGGCAGGATTTCAGCCTCGGGGTGGGCGGGGTCACGATCATACAGCCCGTCGACATCGGTCAGCAGCAGGATGCCATCAGCCGACGCCGCCTGCGCCACCCGCGCGGCCAGTCGATCATTATCGCCAAACCGGATTTCGGAGGTGGCGATGGAATCGTTTTCGTTGATGATCGGCACCGCCCCGCTGTCCAGCAATTGGCGCAAGGTTTCCGAAGCGTTGAGGTAACGTCGCCGCCCCTCCAGATCGTCAAGTGTCAGCAGCATCTGCCCGGCCATCAACCCATGTTCAGCCAGCAACTGCGCCCAGGTGGCGATCAGCACCACCTGCCCGACAGACGCCGCCGCCTGTGCATGGGCAAGTGTTTCGCGCCCCCCGCCGGGCAGCCCCAGCTTGGCCGCGCCCACCGCCACCGCGCCGGAACACACAACGATGATTTCCTGCCCACGTGCGCGCGCGCCAGCCACCTCTGCGGCGACGCTGCGCAGCCATTCATAACGCAATTCGCCGTCGCCATGCACCAACAGCGCCGACCCCAGCTTGATCACCAGCCGGGGGCATTTGTCTATTTCGCGGAAGTCGAGCAGCGACTCGATTTTCATGGCTTCCTCTAAGGTATCTGGTGTTCGATTGTCAGAGCGGCGACCAGTCGGCCGCCCCGTCGGCGTCCATATCTTCGATTTCGACCGCCTTGGTTTCGGTTGAGGTTCGATCAGGTAGATAGCCGAGCACCGCGTCGAGCAGTTCGGGAATGCCCGCTCCGGTCGCGCCGGATACTGCGAACACCTTTTCCGCCCCTGCCGCCAACAGTTCGGCGCGGAAGGCTTCAACCAGTTCGGCGTCGGCCAGATCGAGCTTGTTGAGCGCCACCAGCCGCGATTTGTCTTCCAGCCCCGCGCCGTATGCCGCGAGTTCTTCCTCGACCACGCGCATCGCTTCGACCGGGTCAGCCGCTTCGGTGCCGGTGATGTCGATCAGGTGGATCAGCACGCGGCAACGTTCGATATGGCCGAGGAAACGGTCGCCCACCCCTGCGCCTTCGGCCGCGCCTTCGATCAGGCCGGGAATGTCGGCCAGCACAAATTCGCGCCCCTTGTGCCGCACCACGCCCAATTTGGGCACCAGCGTGGTGAAGGCATAATCGCCGACCTTGGCCCCGGCATTGCTGACCGCGTTGATGAAGGTCGATTTGCCGGCATTGGGCAGGCCGACCAGCCCGACATCGGCGAGCAGTTTCAACCGCAGCCACACCCACAATTCCTCACCCGCGATGCCCGGCTGATGCTGGCGCGGGGCGCGGTTGGTGGAGGTTTTGTAGCTGGCATTGCCGCGCCCGCCCATCCCGCCTTCAAGCAGCACGACGCGCTGCCCGACTTCGGTGAAATCGGCGAGCACTTCGTCCTTGTCTTCGGAAATGATCTGCGTGCCGACCGGCACCTTGATCACCAGCGGCTTGGCCGAGGCCCCGGTACGGTCCTTGCCCATCCCGTGCCCGCCGCGCGGCGCCTTGAAATGCTGGGTGTAGCGAAAGTCGATCAGGGTGTTGAGGCCGGCGACGGCTTCGAACACGATATCGCCCCCGCGCCCGCCGTCACCGCCGTCAGGCCCGCCATATTCGACGTATTTTTCACGCCGGAAAGAAACGGCCCCAGGGCCGCCCCCGCCGGATTTCACATAGATCTTGGCTTGGTCGAGAAAATGCATCGGCGTCCCCTACGCATTTCTTGCTGCAATTGCGAGGGGGTAGAAAAAGCAGGGGTGAGTCCCCGCGCAGGCGGGGATCTCGTTCAATGACGAACAAGGCTCCCGCCTGCGCGGGAGCGCACACTTGGATTTAGAACCGCGCTTCAACTCCCACCACGGCAGACCGCCCCGGCGACACAAAGCTGAACACCTGTTCGTAATCCTCATCAAACAGGTTTTCGACGCGGGCAAAGCCGCTGATCCCCTCGGCCAGCTTCACCCGCGCATTAAGGTTGACCAGCGTGTAATCATCCAGTCGCACCGGCACCGGCACAAAGCTGGGATCGGTAAAGGCCACATCGGGCGTCGCGCCGTTGTGCCGCACCACCAGCGTTGCCGACGCCGCATCGCCGGGCGCGCTCCATGTCAGCGCGGCGCTGGCGATATGGTCAGGGCGGCGCACTTCCTCCACCCCATCCTCCTCGGCATCCAAGTAGCTATAGGCCGCATCGACGCGCCATTGCTCGGCCAGCTTGGCGGCCAGCGACACTTCCACCCCGCGCTGCTGGCTTGTCGTCACACGGTTGGCCGGAGTGGCGATGAAGGTGGGGGCCGGGAAGGTGGTGAAAATCTCGCGCTCCAACTCGCTGTCGAAATATGTGACCGATAGCCGCGCGCTGTCACCCACGTCCTGATCCACGCCCACTTCCCACCCGGTCGATTTTTCGGGCCGCAGCGCATCATTGCCGATGAAGCGACCGTCGACGAAGCCGTAGAGTTCAAAAAAGCCGGGGTTCTTGACGCCCGAACCCGCCGCGCCGCGCAGCCGGGTGGTATCGGTAAGGCGGTATCCCGCGCCCACCCGGAAGGTAGTGGCATCGCGGAACTTGTCATTGAGATCGTGACGCACAGCCGCCGTCAGGTCGACCGCCGCGCCTGCATAGCGATATTCGCCGACCAGCCCGACCGTCTCGATCGCGCGTCGCCCGGCAAAGGCAAACCCCGATGGGTCGGCATTGCGGAACCGCTCGCGCTCCCAATCGGCGGCGAAGGTGAGGTTGTGCGCCGTATCCAGCCGCAGTGCGGTGACATAGGACGCCTTGATCCGGTCGCCCTCGCTCCCCGATGTCGGGCCGAACGGGCCAAAGGTCTTGCGGTCGATTTCGGCCCGCTGGGCGGACAGATCATGCGTCCAGCGCCCCTCCAGCGCCTCGGCCCGAGCGCCGACGAGGGCATAGACTGCCTCGTTGACGTAGCCGGTGCCGGGGCTGTCGATGGTGAGGCCGAAGGTGGGGCTGGCGAAGTCGAAATCGCTGTCGTTGAACTCGCCCTCGGTGCGGATGAAGCGGGCGGCGGCGCGCAGGGCGAAGCTGCCCGTCACGTCCACGCTGCCCTTGCCCGAAAGGGTGTAGCTATCGCGCCCGATATCGCGGGTGCCGCCTCTGGCGTTGGGCTGCCCGCCAGTGCTGACGACCGTGGCGGATAGCGCCGCGTCCCAGCTATCGCCAAACGCGCCGTAACGCAGCGCGCCGTTGACGGTGGCCTGCGTGCCGCCTTCGACCCGCGCGGCCAATCCCGGAACAGCCCGCCCGCTGGCGCTTTCGTAGGCGACCACCCCGCCAATCGCATCCGGGCCGTAGAGCGCCGACTGCGCACCCCGCAGCACCTCGACCCGCGCACCGACCTCGGCCTGAAGCGTGCCGATATCAAACTCGCCCGCGAAGGGATCGGACACTTCAATCCCGTCGACCAGCACGAGGACGTGATTGGCCTCAGCGCCGCGCAGGCGGATCTGGGTCTGGCCTGCGATGCCTGCCACCGCAACGCCGGGAACATCGCGCAGCACATCGGCAATGTCGCGGGTTTGGCGGTTTTCGAGTTGCCGCGTGGTGATGACACTGACCGAGCCGGTGTATTTTTCGGGCGGGATGAGATCGCCCGACCGCGTCGCGCTGACGATGATGTCGTCGCGGGTGGTGTAGAGAAAAAGGGGCGCGACGTTGCCCTCCTCCTGCGCGCTATTGTCCTGCGCAGCCAGAGGCACAGCCCAAACCAGCGCCGCCCCAGCGACGCTGCTCAAAAATGCAAAATTTCTCACGGATTTCTCCCGTCATCAGCAACATGAAGACCGCGAGGGTTTCATTCCCCAAGGCCCGGTGATGTCGCTCACAACAGAAGTGTTTTTCCGCGCCTGACCAATCCCTGAGCCAAGCAAAGAGCGACACGCCCCGGTCGGTCTCCTGGCTCACGGATCAGCGCATCCGATGCTCACCTTCCCAGAGCGTTGCCGCTCCAGTGGCTGCTCCCGCTAGAGGAGCGCACACCGCATACTCACCGCTTACAGTTGCAGGGACAGCTGCGGATTTTAACCGCATTCCCGTTACCTTGGCGCTTCTTGGTTTTAGGCGCTCACCTGCGCGAGCGCAATACGCGCCATAAGGCGCGATTCTTTGTTAGAGCCCTCAGACGCCTCCCGGCCGTCGCCGGCGTGCCCGCCGCTCAATCCATATGCTTCAAACCGACCCGCAGGTAATCCCACCCGGTAATACAAGTCAGCGCCGCTGCGGCCCACAGCGCCACCAACCCCACCACATGAATCCAGCTTTCGCCAAATGTGCGGCACATATCACCCACCGCCTGACATGGCGGGCCATGCACCGCCCCGCCCAGAATCAGCGCGCCCATGGCGACCAGCTGAAATGTCGTCTTCCACTTGGCCAACTTTGATACCGGCATCGACACCTGAATCCCGCCGAGAAATTCGCGCAATCCGCTGACCGCAATTTCGCGCATCAGGATCACCAGTCCGGCGATCACGTGAATATCGCCAACATATGGCCCGCGCAGGTATCCTTGCGCGGTCAGCACCAGAATGACCGCAGCGATCATGATCTTGTCGGCGATCGGGTCCAGAAAAATCCCCAGCTTCGACACCGTCCCCTGCGCACGGGCCAGATAGCCATCGAAGAAATCGGTCAGCGCAATCACACAATAAAGCGCGAAGCCGATCAGATAGCCGAGCCGCCAATCGGGCCACCACAGGAAGAACGCCAGCAACGGCACCCCAAAGATGCGCGACAGGGTAAGGATGTTGGGCAGGCTCGACATGGCTGGGTCTTGCATTAGCGCGCACTTGGCGCTGACAAAAGCCCCCTGCCCCGCCATCCCCGACAAAGCGTGATTACGGCGGCGCTCTTGTGAAACTGCGGGCGCGCGCTATGGCGCGAAGAACCCGCGAGGCAGCATGAGCAAAACCATCGCATGACCACATCGACGCATCTGCTGCGCCAGCGGCGTTTTCTGCCGCTTTTCCTCACTCAGTTGCTCAATGCGCTGAACGACAATCTCTACAAGAACGCGATGGTGCTATTCGTGGTCTATCAGGTGTATGATTCGCCGGAGACCGAAACCTTCATCAGCGGAATAGCGACCGCGGTGTTCGTGCTGCCCTTCGTGCTGTTTTCCGCAACTGCAGGCCAACTGGCCGATATGCGCGACAAGACCAAAATCATCCGTTGGATCAAATTTGCCGAAATCATCATCATGTCGGTTGGCGCGGTCGGTCTGGTGCTGGCGGCGCGCGGGATGCAGGTGGATTCGCTTGCCATCCCGCTATTGTTCGCAGCGCTGTTTGCGATGGGGGTACATTCCACCTTCTTTGGCCCGATCAAATACGCGATTCTGCCGCAACACTTGAAAAAAGACGAAGTGCTTGCGGGCACCGGGCTGGTTGAGGCCGGAACCTATGTGGCGATCCTGGCCGGCATGATGCTGGGCGGCGCTTTGCCAATCATGGCGAGCACAATTGCGGTAATCGCCATCGCAATGGTGGGCTACATGGTGTGTCGCTGGGTACCGCCCGCGCCTGCGCAGACGACCGAGGTCAAGGTCGACTGGAACCCGATCCGCGCGTCAAAATCGCTCATCGCCTTTTCGATGGGCAATCTTGAACTGCGGTACTCGGTGCTGGCAATCAGTTATTTCTGGACGATTGCGGCGATTTTGTCGGTGCAGTTCATCCCGCTCGCCAAAAACGTGCTGCTGGCTGACAAACAGGTGGCCGCCGTGCTGCTGGTGGCGTTTTCGGCGGGGATTGCGATTGGATCGGTTTCGATCAACGCGCTGCTGAAAGGCGATATTTCGGCGCGCTATTCGGCCAAATCGGTTTTGGTGATGGGCGGCCTGCTGATCACCTTCTATCTGCTGTGCCGCGCATGGAACCTGCAACCGTCAGGCGAACTGTTCACCGTGACCGAGTTCCTCGTCCAGCCGCTGGCGCTGGCGCTGACCGCCAATCTGCTGCTGATCGCAGTGGCAGGCGGGATGTTCGTGGTGCCGCTTTATGCCTTCCTCACCACCCGCGTCGACAAGAGCGAGGCTTCGCGTTCGGTCGCGGCCAACAACTTTATCTCGTCGCTGTTCATGGTGGTGGGCGCAGGGGTTGCAGGCGCGCTCGGTTTCTTTGGCATCCCGCTGGAGGAACAATTGCTGGTCAGCCTGATCCTGTGCCTGTTTGCCGCGCTGCTGGCGCGCAAGCTGCACGCTACCGAAGCGCTGCGCGCACCGGATTTCGATTAGAGAATGAAGACGAAAATCGCCGCGGTAAGCGCAACGTAGGTGCTGGCAAAGCCGCGCACGTCCGACATCGTCATCCGCCATAAAGCCTCAGCCGGGATCGGCAGCAAATCGCGCTTCACATGCGGCGGCAGGCTCGAACGGAACCAGTGGCGGGCGCTTTCATCACTAAGCACGAGACTGCGACGCATTTCTGATTCTCCTCTTGCGGGAAAATCGAATTTAAGACTTTCTTAACCTTTTGGAACCGCCCTTGCGGCCGCTGTCGCAGCATGGGACACAAACGCCCGCCCCATTAACCGGGCACAGCGCATAGGGCGGGTTTGCGCGCGGTTGGCGTCAGATGTAGACGCCGAACACGACCAGTCGGGAGAGTGTCACGTGCCTGATTCCACGCACCCCAATTCTTTCAACAGCGCGGCTGCATTGCTGGTCGATTGCCTTGCCGCGCAGGGGTGTGAACGGATCTTCACCGTGCCGGGCGAAAGCTTTCTCGCGGTGCTGGATGCGCTGCCCGACCGGCCTCAGATCGAAGTGGTAACTTGCCGACAGGAAGGCGGCGCGGCGTTCATGGCCTGCGCCGACGGGGCGATGCAGGCGGCGACGACAGGCCGCCCCGGTGTGGCGTTCGTCACCCGCGGCCCCGGCGCGACCAATGCCAGCATCGGGGTGCATGTGGCGCATCAGGATTCGCAGCCGATGATCCTGTTCGTCGGCGATGTGGCGCGCGCAATGCAGGGACGCGAGGGGTTTCAGGAGGTCGATTTCACAGCCTTTTTCTCCCCCATCTGCAAATGGGCGGCGCGGATTGATGATCCCACACGCATCCCCGAATACATCGCCCGCGCCTATGCAACCGCGATCAATGGCAGGCCGGGGCCGGTGGTGCTGGTCCTGCCCGAAGATATGCTGGTCGAACAGGTGCCTGCCAGCATCGCCCCGCGCCCATTCGTCACCCGCAGCGCGCAGGCCGCCTGCCCCGATGCGATGAGCGCGCTGTTCGATCTGATCGCCGATGCGGCCAGCCCGGTGGCGATCATCGGCGGCGCGGGCTGGAATGCCAAGGCGCGGGCATATTTTCAGCAGTTTGCCGAACGGATTGGACTGCCTGTGGCGACCGCTTTCCGGCGTCAGGATGCGTGTGCGCCCGATAGTCCGGTCTATGCCGGGAACCTTGGCTATGGCCCCAACCCCAAGCTGGTCGAGCGGGTCAGGAACGCCGATCTGATCATTGCGGTCGGCGCGCGGCTGGGTGAGGCAACGACCGAGGGCTACACCCTCCCTACCCTCGATCATCCGGGGCAATTGCTGGTGCATATCCACCCTGATCCAGAAGAACTGGGCCGGGTCTATCGCACCGATCTGGCGCTGTGCTGCGGGGTCGATGAATTCGCCGAATGCGCCGCGCTGTGGGAGGATGCGGGAATTATTCCGTTCGACGCCGGGGCTGAGGCGCACCGCGAATGGCTCGAATGGGCCACCCCTGCCGCGCCAGACGCGGCGCTTGATCTGGCCGTCTGTGTTACTGCCATGCGCGCCCTGTTGCCCACCGACGCCATCATCGCCAACGGCGCGGGCAATTTTGCCGGGTGGTGGCACCGTTACTGGCGTTACACCGCCTATCCCGGCCAGCTCGCCCCCACCTGCGGCGCGATGGGGTACGGGGTGCCTGCCGCCGTCGCCGCTGCGCTGCGCTACCCGACGCGCACCGTGGTTGCCGTGGCGGGAGACGGGGATTTCCTGATGAACGGTCAGGAACTCGCCACCGCCGCGCAATATGGCGCAAATCTGATCGTGGTGGTGATCGACAACGGCGCCTACGGCACGATCCGAATGCATCAGGAGCGTGAGTATCCCGGCCGCGTGTCCGCCACCACGCTCACCAACCCCGATTTCGCGGCCCTGGGCGCAGCATACGGCGCGTGGAGCGCGGCGGCCGAGACGACCGCGCAATTCACCGCCGCACTAACCGAAGCGAAAGACCGTGCGGGTCTGCGCCTGATCCATGTCAAAACCGATCTGGAACGCATCGCCGCCAGCGGCGCGACGATCAGCGGCCTGCGCGCACGGGCACAGGCGACCGCCTGATCGCCCTTCTAGCCTTCTGCCATCTCACAGATCACCTGCCATTCGGCTGGCGTCACCCCGGACACCGACAGGCGTGACTGGCGGATCAGCTGCATATCGGCGAGGCGCGGTTCGGCCTTGATCGCCACCAGGGGCACCGGATAGGCGAATTTGCGCTTGGGCTTCACTTTCACCGCCGCCCATTTGCCGGTTTCATCGGTGGGATCTGTGATCCCGGCCACGCTGACAGTGCAAATGCCAACAACCTCCAGTCCTTCGCGCGAGTGGTAGAAGAACGCCTCATCCCCCACCTGCATCGCGGCGAGATTGTTGCGCGCCTGATAATTGCGCACCCCGTCCCATGTGCCTTCACCCTCAGCGAGGAGATCGTCCCAGCTATATTTGAACGGTTCGGATTTCATCAGCCAATAGGCCATGTTGCTACACGCTCCCTTGCGGTTCGGCGCCCGCGTTAGAGCAATTTCAGGCCAAGTGGAATCACTTGCAGTAGCGGGAGTCACAGTTGGACGATGGCTTGGAAAGCCAATCCCCGCCCGGCCACCTTTTGTGTCCCCGGTTAACCCGATGTTTAGCGCGATCTGCGAATTATCGCGCAGGTCGCCGGGTATAACCAGCCCATCAGCGCCATTCGCACGGGGCACACGATTTGAAAAATCACGAGCCAGACAGCCCGCTCGAAACCGCTGAGCGCGATTTCATCGCCTTGGGGATTGCAGTTGCGGCCATCATCCTGCTGGTTGGCACCGGGGGCTCAGTGCTGCCCAAGGCGTTTGCCGCGGTGCTGTATAGCCAAAGCAAGCCCGATGTGCTGCTGGTCAACGCCTTGCTGCTTAATGTCGCGCTGGTCATTTTCGGGTGGCGGCGTTACCGCGAACTCACCCTTGAAATCGCCGAGCGTAAACGGGCCGAGGAACGCGCTCACTTGCTCGCTTCCACCGATCCACTGACCCACTGCCTCAATCGGCGCAGCATGGTTGAGGCGACCGAACAGGCGCGTGTGCATGCTGCTATGCGTGGTGAAGCGCTAGCCTATTGCATGATTGACCTTGATAATTTCAAACATATCAATGATATGCACGGCCATACCATCGGCGATGCTGTGCTGGTGATGTTGTGTGAGCGCGTCCAGGCGCTGCTCCCGCGCGAGGCGAAGCTGGCACGGCTGGGGGGTGACGAATTCGCGTTTGTCATGACCTATCCTGCCGGGCAGCATGAACGAGTCGATGATCTGGTGATACGTCTGTTCGAGCGGGTATCGCTCCCATTCGAGTTGCCGGAACTGACAATCGAACTCACCACGTCGATCGGCCTCGCCACTGATTATAGTCCTGAGGGCAAAATCGATCCCGTTGTCGATGCCGCTGCGTTGATGCACCGCGCTGATATGGCGCTTTACCATGCGAAGAAGCAGGGCCGTAACCGCTATTTCTGGTTCGATGCCAGCATGGAACACGAATTGCGGTTCCGTAACCAGATCGAAACCGGGATTCGTCAGGGACTTGCGCGGGGCGAATTCGTGCCTTTCTACGAACAGCAGGTGGACGTGGAAACCGGCGCCCTGTTGGGTTTCGAAATGCTTGCCCGCTGGCGCTCGCCGCAGCTCGGGCTGATAAAACCTGAAATCTTCGTGCCCATCGCCGAGGAAATCGGTCTGATCACCGCGATGTCGGAAAGCCTGATGGAGCAGGCCTTTGGCGACGCGCGCGAATGGGACGATGCACTGACGCTGTCGATCAACATTTCACCAGTGCAGCTGCGCGATCCGTGGTTTGCTCAGCGCTTACTGAAAAAGCTGGTCGAAGCCAATTTCCCGCCCCAGCGGCTTGAGATCGAAATCACTGAAAGCTGTCTGCACGAAAATATCGGGCTTGTGCGATCCATGGTCGCCAGCTTGCGCAATCAAGGCATTCAGATCAGCCTCGACGACTTCGGCACAGGCTATTCGAGCTTTGAGCACCTGCACAACCTGCCATTTGACCGGATCAAGATCGACCGCAGCTTTGTCAGCGAACTGCGCGACCCTGATCGCCAGTCGGGTATCGTCGAGGCGATTATCTCGCTTGGGCGCGGCCTTAATCTTCCCCTCACGGTAGAAGGTGTGGAGGACGAGGAAATCCTCAATGCGCTCAAATCAATGGGTAGGTTAAAGGCGCAAGGCTATCTTTATGGCCAGCCCGAAGATGCCGCAGCGGTGCGCACACGGCTGGGGGCGGCTGGACAGCTGAACACAGCCGCAGCGCCGGAGCGTGTTCGCGATATGGACGACACGCAGACGCAGGCTCGCACCGCCTGACATCGCGCCTGATACTGTGTTTGCGCACAGGACTGGACGCGAAGCCTGCCGGTGCATAGATGCGCAGCAGTGGCAATGCGTATTCCCTTCATCAAGATGCACGGGCTCGGCAATGATTTTGTCGTGCTTGACGCGCGCGCCGATGCGCTGCCGGTAATAACGCCGCAATTCGCGCGCGCGCTGGCGGACAGGCGAACGGGCATTGGCTGCGATCAGCTGGTGCTGCTCGAACCAAGTGATCGCCTCGCTTTCCGGATGCGGATTTTCAACAGCGACGGCGGCGAAGTGGAAGCCTGCGGTAATGCGGCGCGCGCGGTGGCGCTGCTGCATGGCGAGGCCGTGACCATCGAAACCGCTGGCGGGCCAATTGCGCTGGAGCCGCTGGACGGCGGCGCGCGGGTCGATATGGGCGCGCCGCGGTTTGAATGGGATGCGATCCCGCTGGCCTATCCGATGGACACCTTGGCGATGCCGGTGGGGTGGCCGATAGAGAATGACGATCTGTCAAACCCGATGGCGGTCAATGTCGGCAACCCGCACGCGGTGTTCTTTGTCGATGATGCCGATGCGGTGCCGCTCGACACGCTCGGCCCCGAAATCGAAAATGACCCGCTGTTTCCAGAGCGGGTGAATGTGAATGTGGCGAGCGTGGCCGGGCCGGATCATCTGCGCCTGCGGGTGTGGGAACGCGGTGCTGGCTTGACGCGGGCGTGCGGCACCGGGGCCTGCGCCACGGCGGTCGCCGCGATCCGGCGTGGGCTTGTGCACAGTCCGGTGCGGGTCAGCCTGCCCGGCGGCGATCTGGTGATTGATTGGCAGCCCGGCGGCTCGATCAAGATGAGCGGGTCTGCGACCGAGGCGTTTCGCGGCAGTTTCAACTGGGACGATTACGCGTGAACGCGCCACATATCATCAGCCTCGGCTGCCGCATGAACATCGCCGAGAGCGAGCGGATGCGCGCAATGCTGGCGGGCGAGCAAGACCTTGTGGTGGTCAATTCCTGCGCGGTCACGGGTGAGGCGCTGCGCCAGACCCGGCAGGCTATCCGCCGCGCGCGCCGCGATCACCCCACCGCGCGGTTGATCGTCACCGGCTGCGCGGCAGAGATCGACCGGGCCGAAATCGGCGCAATGGACGCGGTTGATGGCTTGGTGGCGAACGCAACCAAGCTCGATCCGCGCGCGTGGAACGTTGCGGGGGATGCGCCTGCGATTGCCCCTGCCCGCACCCGCGCCTTCATCGCGGTGCAAAACGGCTGCGATCATGCCTGCACCTTTTGCGTGATCCCGCAGGGGCGCGGGGTCAGCCGGTCTGTCGCGGTGATCGAGGTTCTGCGCGAGGTTGAAGCGCATCTGCTGGCAGGCGCGCGCGAAATCGTGCTCACCGGGGTCGACCTGACCTCGTGGGGGCATGATCTGCCCGGCGCGCCGCGGCTCGGCGTGCTGGTCGGCGCAATCCTTGATGCCTTCCCTGCGCTGGCCCGCCTGCGCCTGTCATCGGTTGATGGGGTGGAGATTGACGGAGGCCTGTTCGAACTGATCGCCCACGAACAGCGTGTGATGCCGCACCTGCACCTGTCGTTACAGCACGGCGCAGACCTGATCCTCAAGCGGATGAAGCGCCGCCATCTGCGCCGCGATGCGGTGGAACTGGTCGCCCGGTTAAAGGCGCTGCGGCCCGACATCGCGGTGGGCGCAGATCTGATCGCGGGCTTCCCGACAGAAACCGGGGCGCACCATGCCGACAACCTCAGCATCATCGACGAACTCGGCATTGTTCACGCCCATATCTTCCCCTTCTCACCGCGCCCCGGCACGCCTGCCGCGCGGATGCCGCAACTGCCGCGCGCGCTCGTGAAGGCCCGCGCCGCCGAACTTCGCGCGCGCGCCGCCGCCTGCCGCCAAAACTGGCTGGGCGGGCTGGTGGGCGAAACTCTCTGCGTCCTCGCCGAACGTGACGGCACCGGCTATGCCCCCAATTACGCCCGCGTTGCCCTGCCCGCCGCAGCGCGCGCAGGCGAAACTATCGACATCACAATCCGCGGGACCGAAGAAGGGCTGCTCGTATGAGCGAAACCAGTTGGACCCAGCGCCTGCTGGGCGGCTTTGCCAAGACATCAGAGCGCCTGACCGCCAACCTGTCAGGTGTGGGCGGCAGCGCGAAGCTGGATGATGCCACGCTTGACGAAGTTGAGGACGCGCTGATCATGTCCGACCTTGGCCCGGCAGCGGCAGGGCGCATCCGCGCACGGTTGGCGGACAAACGCTTCGGGCTCGAAATCACCACCTGCGAACTGCGCGAAGCTGTGGCTGAGGAAATCGCCGCGATCCTGCGTCCGGTCGCCAAACCGCTCGAAATAACGGCCTTCCCGCGCCCGCAGGTGATCCTGGTGATCGGGGTGAATGGCAGCGGCAAGACCACCACCATTGCCAAGCTGGCGCACCTGTTCATGGAAGATGATTACGGCGTGCTGCTGGCGGCGGGCGACACGTTCCGCGCGGCGGCCATCGACCAGCTGGCAACATGGGCCGAACGCGTGGGGGTTGATCTGGTGCGCGGGCCGGAAGGCGGCGATCCGGCGGCGATTGTGTTCGATGCCGTGAAACAGGCGACCGACACCGGGATCGACGCGCTGATCGTCGACACCGCGGGCCGCTTGCAGAACAAGAAAGAGCTGATGGAGGAGCTGGCGAAGATCCGCCGCGTGCTCGGGCGCCTGAACGCGGAGGCTCCGCATGACGTGGTGCTGGTGTTAGACGCCACCAACGGCCAGAATGCGCTCGCCCAGATCGAGGTGTTCAAGGAGGTGGCCGGCGTCACCGGCCTGATCATGACCAAGCTGGATGGCACCGCGCGCGGCGGCGTGCTGGTCGCCGCGGCAGAACAATATGGCCTGCCGATCCATGCCATCGGCGTGGGCGAAAAGATCGAAGACCTGCGCCCGTTCGACCCCGATCTGGTCGCGCGGGTAATTGCCGGGGTGGCTTAGTAAACCTTGTCATTGCGAGCGCAGCGAAGCAATCCAGAGCGGCAAGCTCCGCCATGGCGGGGGCTTTGGAACTGGATTGCCGCGCGGCTGCGCCGCTCGCAATGACGGATTGAGAGAGTAATGAGCGAGAACGAAACCAAAAAAGCCGCATCCAGCTGGATTAATGTCGCGGTCGATTACGGGCCATTGCTGGTGTTTCTCGGCGTCTATCGCTGGAGCGCGCCCGAAGACCCCAGCCCTGCGGGCGAATTGGCCGCGATCATCTATGGCACCGGCGCGTTCATGGTCGCAGCGGTGATTGCGCTTGTTGTGTCGAAGTGGCGGCTGGGCAAGGTATCGCCTATGCTGTGGTTTTCAACCGCACTGATCGTCGGCTTTGGCAGCCTGACTATCTTTTTCGGCGACCCGACCTTCGTGCAGTTGAAACCGACGATCATCTACGCGGTGTTCGGCGTGGTATTGCTGGGCGGGTTTTTCATGGGCCGCGCGCTGCTGAAAATCCTGCTCGAAGCCGCGTTTGAAGGGCTTTCAGATCAAGGCTGGCTCAAACTATCGCGCAACTGGGGTGTGTTCTTCCTCGCCCTCGCCGTCCTCAACGAAGTGCTGCGCGCACAGATGGATTTCGAAGGCTGGCTATGGGCCAAGCTGTGGGTGTTCCTGCCGCTGACCTTCCTGTTCACCTTCAGCCAGATCCCGATGCTGCTGAAGCACGGGCTGAGCTTTGAAGAACGGGACGAACCGCTGAAGAATGAACCGCCGACGGGGGGCTGAGGCGCGCAATGGGTTTGATTTTTCTCAACGGGACAACGTCATCGGGCAAAACAAGCATCGCAAGCGCGCTTCAGGAGCAGCTGGCGCGGCCCTATTGCGTTACGGGCATTGATGATGCATTTGCGATGTTGCCCGCGCGTCTCCACAACAATCGCGATGGCTTTTTCTTCGACCGTGACGAACGGGGTCTTGTGCGCCTCAACTTCGGGCCGATTGGCCTTGCATGCCTGAAGGCTCATCACCGATCCGTTGCAGCCATTGCGCGCAGCGGTATCGACCTCATCTGCGATGAAGTCATACTATCGGATGAATTACGCCAAGACTGGTGCGACGTGCTTGACGGGCTGCCAACCGTTTTTGTCGGCTTGCATTGCTCGCTTGAGGAACTTGAGCGCAGAGAGATCAACCGAGGCGACCGGGTCATCGGTCAGGCGCGCGGACAGTTTGCGATTGTACATTCAAAAATGCGGTATGACATCGAAGTCGATAGTTCGCAGAAACCACCTTCCCAGTTGGCGGCAGAAATTATCGCTGATTTGCCCGCATCATTCTGATTGATGTTCGGGCGAACTGGCAGCTTTCAAATCTCGACCTGGCTGCCCAATTCCACCACACGGTTAGTCGGCAGCTTGAAGAAATCCATCGCGGTCGCCGAATTCCTCAGCAGCCACGCGAAGATCTTCTCTCGCCACAGCGGCATTCCCGGCTTTTCGGATGGCAGCAGGGTCTGGCGCGACAGGAAGAAGCTGGTTTGCATCATGTCGAATGTGCCGCCGCACCGCTCCATCTTCTTGAGGCCGAGCGGGACGTCGGTTTCCTCCATGAAGCCATAGTGCAGCACTGCACGATAGAACCCGTCGTTAAGTTCAGTCATCTCGCAGCGCGCGTCGGGATCAACATAGGGCACATCCGCAATTTTGATGGTCAGGATCACCACGCGTTCGTGCAGAACCTTGTTGTGCTTGATATTATGGAGCAGCGCGGAGGGCACACCCGCAGTGCTGGACGCCATGAAGATTGCGGTGCCGGGAACGCGTACCGTGGAATTCTTGGCCGATTTGGCAAAGATTTCGAGCGGTAGCGCGCTTTCGCTCATCCGTTCGTGCATCAGCTTGCGCCCGCGCGCCCATGTCGTCAGCAGGATGAATGCGACCAGGCCGACCACCAGCGGGAACCACCCGCCATCGGCAACCTTGGTGAGGTTGGCGGCGAAATAGGCCCCGTCAACAATCAGGAACAGCAGCACCACCGGGGTCGCGTACCACCAGCGCCATTTCCACACGCCCACCAGCAGCACCGCCATCAACAACGTGTCGATCGTCACCGCACCCGTCACCGCGATGCCATAGGCATTGGCAAGGTTGGATGATGTCTGGAATGTCAGCACCAGCACGATCACCGCCACCATCAGCGCCCAGTTGATCACCGGAATATAAATCTGTCCGCCTTCGGTTGCCGATGTGTGGCGGGTGCTAAGGCGCGGGATATAGCCCATCTGGATCGCCTGATGGGTAATCGAAAACGCCCCTGAAATGACAGCCTGGCTGGCAATGAACGTGGCAACCGTGGCCAACAATACCAACGGCAGACGCCATTGTTCGGAGGCTAGGAAGAAGAACGGGCTTTCAATCGCCTGCGCAGCCTGTTCGGGCGGCAGACCCATGACCATCGCGCCCTGACCGAAATAGTTGAGCAGCAGACAGGGCATGACAAAGCCGAACCACGACAACCGCATCGGCCCGCGCCCGAAATGACCCATGTCGGAATACAGCGCCTCTGACCCCGTCACCGCTAGTACCACGCTGCCCAGAGCAAGGAACGCGAGCCAGCCATCAAGCATGAAAAAGTTGATCGCGTGATAGGGGTTAAGCGCCCACAAAATCGCCGGGGTCTGGATGATCTGCCAACCGCCGAGCAGGGCGATGACCGTAAAATAGACGATCATCACCGGCGCAAACAGCGCGCCAACCTTGGCCGTGCCGCGCTTTTGTATCACGAACAGAAACACCAGCAAAACCAGCGCGATGGGGATGACAAAGCGTTCAAACCGGCTGTCGACAACGCTCAAACCCTCAACCGCCGACAATACAGAAATCGCCGGGGTGATCATGCTGTCGCCATAGAACAGGCTGGTCGCAAACACGCCCAGTAGCACCGCGATCCAGGCATATTTCGATGTCGACAGACTGCGCGAAATCAGCGCAACCAACGCCAAGCTACCACCCTGCCCCTTGTTATCGGCCCGCATCAGGATGGTGACATACTGGATCGAGACGACCAGCGTCATCGACCAGAAGATCAGGCTGATCACGCCCAGAATATGGGCATTGTCGAGCGCAAGCTTATGCGCTCCCGAAAAAGTTTCGCGAAACGCGTAGAGCGGGCTGGTGCCGATATCGCCGAACACGACGCCGATCGCGCCCACCGCCAGCGCGGTTTTGGACGCGCTGTGGCTTTTCCCACCCGACGGTGGCTGGTGGGCAGGTGATGCAGCTTGGGTCATATCAATCGGATTTCCCGTATGTCGGTACTGCCCATCCCGCCAGAACGACTCGTCACAGGCACTCAGGCTGGAGTGGCGCGCCGCCTAGCACTCCGCATTCGCACCTGCAACACGCCGCAATCACTGGCCTTGCAGCATCGGCGCGCGCGCGATCATATCGTCCAGCCGCGCGACATCATCCGCCAATTCCTCCTGCCACGGTGCATCGGGAGGCGTGCGTTCGAGCAGTCCAGCCCAGACATTGCGCGCCGCGCGGATCTCACCGCTTTGCAGATAGGCAATACCGAGGAAATACTCCGCCCCCGGATGGGCAGGATCAATCGATCGCGCCCGGCCAAACGCTTGCAACGCCGCCGGAGTTACAAACCCATCGGCATGGCCAACCAGCGCAAGGCCGAGCGCGAGCCAGCTTTCCTGATCATCAGGATTTGCCTCCAAACCGGCTTGCAGCAGCGCGGCAGCATCGGCAAATTTACCGCGCCGGGCAAAGGCATCTGACGTCAGCAGGTAATTGGGCGGCGGCAGAGTGCGATCAAACAGCGCGGCGCGGCCTTCAACCATCGCCTCGCCCTGATTGCTCGCCGCAGCCGCCGCTTGCTTGGGCGCTGCGGGCTGTCCCGGCGCACCCTGCCACGCGTATCCGGCCAAGCCGAACATCAGCACCGCGCCGAACAGCGCAAAACCTTCGCGCGGCAGCCGCAGTGCCAGCGCGGCAAACGCAAACGCCGCAATTGCCAATGCACCCACGGCCAGCCAGCCATCGATCATGGCAAATCTCCTGCATCACTACGTCGCCTACCCAGTCGCCGCAGCAGCACCGCAGCGACGATCAGGATCAACAGTGCCGGGATGGCAAAAAGCGGCCATGTGCTGGCGCTGATTGTGGGATTGTAACTGACGTAATCGCCGTATCGCGCGATCAACCACGCGCGGATTTCCTTGGGGCTTTCGCCTGCCAGAATGCGGCTGCGCACCTGATGGCGCATATCGCCTGCCATCGGCGCGTCACTATCGGCGATCGACTGCGACTGGCATTTGAGGCAGCGCAGTGTGTGCATCAGCGCGGTTGCCTGAGCCTCCAGGGCTGGGTCGTCGAGCTGATTATAGGCATAGGGCGCGGGCGGCATGGTGCCCTGCGCGGAGAGCGGCAAAGCGATCAGCGCCGCCAGAAAGGCAAGAAGCACCCTGATCATCTGGCCTCCTCCAACTCTGCCAACAGCACCGGAATATCACTCTCGCGGATATCGCCGATATGCTGGTAACGGATGACGCCCGCAGCATCGATCACGAAGGTTTCGGGCACGCCTGAAGAGCCGATGGCAAGCTGCACTTCGGAAATATCATCCGCGCCGATCCGGGTATAGGGATTGCCATGACGCGCGAGGAAATTGGCGACATCTTCGGGCCGGTCGCGAATGGCAATGCCGACGATCTCTACCCCTTGGGCCTTCAATGCTTCAAGCTGCGGGGCCTCGGCGATGCAGGGCAGGCACCAGCTTGCCCAGATATTGAGCAGGCGCGGCTGGCCGCCAACCAGATCGCTGCGCGCGGCCCCCGGCAGCCCATCAAACGCGGGTTTGAGCGCGAAATCGGGCAGTGGTTGGCCGATCATCGCGCTTTCGACGAATTCGGATTTATCCTGAGTGAGCATATAGCCCGCCAGCCCAGCGAAAAACGCGAACAGGGCGAGCGGCACCCCAAGAAACAGACGTGAGCGCATGGCCGTTTACTCCGCGGGCACCGGCGCTGTGCCCAGCGCCTCAATATCTGCGCGACGCTCATCGCCCAGCGATACCGCCTTGCGACGCTTCATATCGACCCGCACCCTGCCGATAATCGCCAGCACCCCGCCCAGCGCGATCAGCAGCCCGCCATACCAGATGAAGGTCACAAACGGCTTCCACCACATCCGGATCTGCCAGCGTCCGTCTGCGGCCTGATTGCCGATTACCGCGTACAGTTGCCCGTTCCAGCGGGTGAGCAGCGCGCTTTCGCTGGTCGATTGCGGCGGCGACCAGAAATTGCGCGCCTGCGGGGTGAGGATGACCGGGGCGCCGCCATCGCGGCTGACGGCAATGCGCGCTTCAATCGCTGTCCAGTTCGGTCCGGCCACCGGCGTTACGTTTTCAAGGGTGAAGGTGAAATCGCCCACCTGATCGCTGCCGCCGGGGGCCACTGCGGCGAGGCGTTCTTGCGTGAACGCGGCTTCGCTGGCCATGCCGAACAGCGACACCGCGATCCCGAAATGGGCCATCACCATGCCCCACGTCGCCACTGGCACCCGGGTCAGGCTGCGCCCTCGCAGCGGCAGGAACGCAGCAACACCCAGCGCTGCGGCAAGCCCGAGGCCCAGCAGCGGCAGCAATGCGAATTGGCCGAAGAAACTCACCAGCCCGATCACGCCGATCAAAATGGCGGCGACGAGCAGCACTTCAAACCGGATGCGCCGGGGGTTGTCCTCCTTCCACCGCAGCAGCGGGCCGACCGCCATCACCAGAAACATCGGAATCGCGAACATCGCGCTCGCCGGGTTGAAATAGGGCGGGCCGACCGACACCCGCACATCAAACGCCTCGGTCAGCAGTGGATAGAGTGTGCCGAGCAGCACGATCGCGAGGATCGCCGACAGCATCACATTATTGAACACCAGCGCACCTTCGCGGCTGCTGAAGGAAAACCGCTTGCCTTCCGCCACCGCGCCTGCGCGCAGGGCAAAAATCGTGAAGGCCCCGCCGATATATAGGCCGAGTAGAACGAGAATGAACGCTCCGCGTTGCGGATCGACCGCAAAGGCGTGAACGCTCGTCAGCACGCCCGAACGCACCAGAAACGTGCCCAGCATCGACATCGAGAACGCCAGCACGCCCAGCATGATCGTCCACGTGCGCAGCGCATCGCGCGCGGCGAGCACAGCCACAGAGTGCAGCAGCGCAGTCGCCGCCAGCCACGGCATCAGCGAGGCATTTTCGACCGGATCCCAGAACCACCAGCCGCCCCAGCCGAGTTCATAATAGGCCCAGTATGACCCCGCCGTGATCCCGAAGGTCAGCAGCACCCACGCCCCCAGCACCCACGGGCGCATCACTCGGGCGAAGGTGGGATTGACCTCACGCGTCAACAACGCGCCCATCGCCAGACTGAACGCCACCGACAGCCCGACATAGCCCGCGTAAAGCGTGGGTGGGTGAAACGCGAGACCAATATCCTGCAACAGCGGGTTGAGCCCGGAACCCTCGATCGCGGGCACCGGCAGCCGTTCAAACGGGTTGGAGGACAACAGCAGAAACGCATAGAACCCCAGCGCCACAAACCCCTGCACGGCCAGCGTCGCGCCCATGGTGCGTTCTTGCAGGCGGCGCTCAAACAGGGCGAGCAAGCCGCCCGACAGCGCCAGCACGCCGACCCACAACAGCATCGATCCTTCGTGATTGCCCCATGTTCCGGTGAGCTTGTAAATCATCGGCTTCATCGAATGCGAATTGGCCGCGACCAGCTTGATCGACAGATCAGTGACCGCAAACGCCCATACCAGCATCGTGAAGGCCAGCCCCGCCAACAGCGCCTGTACCACAGCGGCGGGCCGAGCATAGATCGCCAGCGGATTGGCCTCGCCCTCTGCGCTACGCAGCGCAAACGCGCCTGACACCATCTGCAACACCGCCAGCGCAGCGGCGAGCCACAGCGCGGCCAGTCCGATTTCGGCGATCATTGCGTCAGCCCCACCGTGGTATCAGCGGCCATCTTTGCCGCTTGCGCGGTTCCCATGCCTTCGAGTTCCTTAGGCACGTAATTTTCGTCATGCTTGGCCAGCAGGTTGGTGGCCATGAACACGCCGTTCGCGCCAAGGCTTCCCTCCGCAACCACACCCGATCCTTCGACGAACAGATCGGGCAGGATGCCGCTATACCGCACGGGGATCGCATCTTCGGTGTTGCCGGTGACCATGAAATTGACCGTCACTCCGTCCGCTTCGGTGGCAAGCGATCCAGGCTGCACCATCCCGCCAAGGCGCACCGCTTGCCCGACCGACGGGGGTGTAGCCGCCATCTGTTCGGGTAGGTAAAAATAGTTGGCCTGATTGCGCAAAGTCCACGCCGCGATCAGGCCCGCGCCGATAATCGCGATCAGCGCGGCGATGATGAGGATAAGGCGTTGATGCTTGGCTTTCATGGCGTTTCCTTACCTCAGCGCCGGCGCACGGCATCGCGCCGCGCTTCGGCCCGGCGCATTGCGCGCCACGCCCAAATGATCAACCCGCCAAGCGCAATCGCGCTGACGGCATAGGCCAACATCACAAAATCCCACTGGTTGAGCTGTTCGCGCATTACGCCTGCTCCATTACCGGAACGCCAACCGCAGACGCATCATCATCCAATGCGCGCCGCCGCAAGCGTGCTTCGACCTGTTGCTCGGCGATCAGCGCACGCATCCGCATCAGCACGATTGCCCCGAATAATAGCGAAAAGCCCACCACCGCCACCAATAGCGGCACCAGAAACGTCGCATCAATCGCACTTTTGCCCGCAGTGATGCTGGGCGGTTGGTGGAGCGAGTTCCACCACACCACGCTGCGGTTGATGATCGGCACGTTCACCGCGCCGACCAGCCCGAAAATCGCGGCAATTTTCGATGATCCGCCTTCGCGCGCAGTGGCCTGCGTCAGCGCGATATATCCGACATAGAGGAACAGCAGCACCAGCATCGAGGTCAAGCGCCCGTCCCATTCCCACCAGGTGCCCCATGTCGGGCGACCCCAGATCGATCCGGTGGCAAGGCAGATCGCGCAAAACACCATCCCCGGCACCGCAATCGCGCGCGCAGCAATCGCGGCCAGCGGGTGTTTCCAGATCAGCAGCATGGCGCTGGAAATCGCGATCCCGGCCCAGCCCCCCATGCCCAGCCATGCGGCGGGAACGTGGATAAATAGGATGCGCACCGTTTCGCCCATTAGCCGATCAGGCGGCACCGCCACCAACCCCCACGCCAGCGCACCCACGGACAGCACCAGGCCGCTCCAGAACAGGAGCGGCATCAGCCACTTTGCCAGTGACAGGAAACGGGTGGGGTTGGCGTAAATGTGCATATCTATGTGCGTCTGGTCGGGCTTGTAGCGTTACACCCGAACCGGACAAGACTGCAATTCATGCATCAGTCAATTCGTCACCGGCAAGCAAGCCGTTTCAGCCGCGCCCGATCAATTTTTGCGCCATCCGGTCAGCGACCACATCGGACGAAACGCCGGTGGCATCGCTTTCCTGCCAGATCGCTTCGAGCCTGCCGGGGATCTGCGCCAGCAGCGCGTTGACCTCGGCAATATCGCTGGCGTGGCCATCGCGCCGCGCGAGGTATTCGGTCGCCACGGAAATAATGCCGCCGGCGTTGATGACATAATCAGGTGCGTAGAGAATGCCGCGCGCCGCCAGCACCGCGCCGTGTTCTGCCCGCGCGAGCTGATTATTGGCCCCGCCCGCGACAATCGGGCAATCGAGCCGGGCGATGCTTTCATCATCCAGCACCGCGCCCAGCGCATTGGGGCTGAACACGTCGCACGGCGTTGTCATGATTGCATCGCTTGCGACCAACGTCGCGCCCAGTTCCTGTGCCAGCGCGCCCGCGCGGGCCGCGTTGATATCGGCCAGCGTCAGCTTCGCGCCGTCTTTCGCCAGCAACCGCGCCACACCGCTGCCCACGCTGCCAACGCCCTGCACCGCGACATGAACGCCCGACAGGCTATCCGTGCCCAGCTTGTGCTGAACTGCGGCCTTGATCCCCAGATAGATGCCGAATGCGGTAAACGGGCCGGGATCGCCGCCCGCGCTGCCTTCGCCCGTCACTGGCAGGCCGGAGACGTGCGCCGTGCGCTGTGACACCGCGACCATGTCAGCCTCGGTGATGCCGACATCTTCAGCGGTGACATAGCGTCCGCCCAGCGCCTCTACCGCATCGCCGAATGCGGCGATCATGGCGGGCGTCTTGATCCGCTGTTCATCGGCAAGGATAACTGCCTTGCCGCCGCCCATCGGCAGGCCTGCCATCGCGTTCTTGTAGCTCATCCCGCGCGACAGCCGCAGCGCATCGCGCATCGCACCCGCCGGTTCATTATAATGCCAGAACCGCGTTCCGCCCGCCGCCGGGCCGAGATGGGTGGAATGCACCGCGATAATCGCTGTCAGCCCGCTCGCCTGATGGTGCACCAGTTGCACCAGTTCATGCGCGTCGAAATCGGCCTCAGTCCAGAAAGCGGTCATGCGTGATATCCCTTTGCCGCGCGCAGGAAAAACAGGCTGAAAGGGGAAGATGGGGCGACCAACGGGGTTCGAACCCGTGACCTCCGGTACCACAAACCGGCGCTCTAACCAGCTGAGCTATGATCGCCACACGCCCCTGCCCGCATACCACCTTTCCGGTCGCTGCCAAGCCCGCGCAAGGCGCGCGGTTTACGCATGGCTGACGCGCGGTCAAGTCCGCTGAGGACGGGGAGGCGCCTCTTGCACAAAGGGTTCGCGTTGGGAAGCGAAAACTGTTTTACCGCCGCCCATGCGCAAGATTATTGCGTGGGTACCGAAACCATTGCCAAGCAGCCATGCGGATTTATCGTGCCTCGTCATGACCCTGACCAGCGACTCCGTAACCACGCGGCTGATGGCGCACATCGGGATGCAGCGCGTCCCCACAATCAAGGCCGAAATATTTCAGCTGCGGCGATTCGTGCCGCCTGACCTGTGCACCGATCTGATCGCGCTGATCGAGCGTGATCGCCGCCCATCAACCATCGCCGACGATAATGGTGATGCGTATTTTCGCACCAGCGAAACCTGCGATCTGGCAGGCGATCTGCCCCCGGTACAGCGGATTGAGGCGATGCTGACCCAACTTTCGGGCATCGATCCGGCTTACGGCGAACCGTTGCAGGGCCAGCGTTATGCGCAAGGGCAGGAGTTCAAGGCCCACACCGATTACTTTGATCCGGGCGGGCATGATTTCGCCCGGTTCTGCACATTGTCAGGCCAGCGCACCTGGACGTTCATGATATATCTCAATGACGTCGAGGCGGGCGGCGCTACCCGGTTCAAACTGCTGGACAAGACATTCCAGCCGGAGGAAGGCAAATTGCTGTGCTGGAACAATCGCCTCGTTGATGGCGGCGTCAATCATGCGACGCTGCATCACGGGATGAAGGTGCGCAAGGGCGTCAAATACGTGATCACCAAATGGTATCGCGAAAACGAGTGGAGAGGCTGATGGAAGATTATTTGAAGATCGCCGAACAACTGCGGCAGCGGCTCGCGGAATTGACCGCACGCTCAACCGAGATTGAGGACGACCTGCGCCACCCGCTGGACGCGGATTTCTCCGAACAGGCGATTGATCTGGCCGATGACGAGGCGCTGGAAGGCGTCGATGATGTGCTGCGCGCCGAGGCACGCCAATTGCGCCTTGCTCTGACCCGGATCGACAATGGTACCTATGGCACCTGCGCCAAATGCGGGAAGGCAATTGCGCTTGAACGGTTGAAAGCGCGGCCAATCGCGACCCGCTGCATCAACTGCGCAGCCTGAAACGAAAAAGGCGACCCCGTCAGGCCGCCTTCCTCCCACGACCCGAGGGCCGCGAACTGTCGCGCGCGGCCTTGCGGCGGCGCAGCGTGTAACGGAATTACTTCTTAAGGCTGAGCCCGCCGAACCGCTTGTTGAACGCGGCCACACGCCCGCCTTCGCTGACCTGCTGACGCCCACCGGTCCATGCCGGGTGGCTGAGGGGATCGATTTCGAGCGACATGGTGTCGCCTTCCTTGCCCCAAGTCGAACGGGTCTGATATTCGGTGCCATCGGTCATCTTGACCGTGATCATGTGGTATTCGGGGTGACCTTCGGCCTTCATGACGTGATCCTTTGCAGCGTGACGCCGGTACCGACCGGCGTTGCTATGAATGGGAAGCGGCGCGCTTAGTCGGGTTTGCCGTACATGGCAAGCCTGTGTGCGGAGTCATTGTTGTTAGCTTCCGCTTCGGGCTGCGAAATCCTCGCCCGCGCAGACGCGGGTGGGCAAATCAAACCTTATCCACCATCATTGCGGTAAACTCGACCTCGCACGTCGTCTTGCCCTCGACGCTGGCCACGCCCTTGAACTTGTAGACCCGGCTGCGCTTCTGAGTGAATTCCACGTGCAGATCGAGCAGGCAGCCCGGCGTCACGGGCGCGCGGAACTTGGCGTTCTCGATCCCCATGAAGATCACCAGCTTGCCCGTTCCCGCCAGTTCCATCGTCTCGATCCCGAGGATGCCGGCGGCCTGCGCCAGCGCCTCGATCTGGAGCACGCCGGGCATGATCGGCGCGCCGGGGAAATGGCCCTGGAAGAACTGTTCGTTCATGCTCACGGCCTTGATCGCGTGGATCCGTTCACCCAGCGTGATCGAACGCACCCGGTCGACCAGCAACAATGGATAGCGATGCGGCAGCGCCTGCAAGACCTTGCCGATATCATAATCCAGCACCTGCGCTGGTGCGCTGCCCGCATCGCTCATTCGTAGCCTCCTACCGCAACGCCCGGCTCAACGCCCAACCGGGGCGGCGGTGTTGCCCTGCTGCGCCTGCTGCTGTTGCTGTTGCTGCATCATCTGCGCGGTCAGCAGGCGTTGCTGGATTTCCTGATAGAGCTGTGCGCCCTCACGGCTGGGTTGCCAACCTGCTGGAGGAACCACCCCGACAGATGCAACCTTACCATTGAGCGCCGTGGTCACCTGCTGACTAACATCGGCCTCGGGCACGGCAAACAACAACGAACCCGGATCAATCACCAGCTTGATCTGCTGCGCTGTGGTGACATCCTGCAGGGCTGCACCGTAGTGCACGATGATCTGTTCGATCGCAAAGATGCGCGCGCCGTCGATCTGATTGTTGAGCGCCTGAATTTCCTGTTCCAGCGTTTGCAGCTTGGTGAAGTCCCCTGAGTTCTGCTTGGCTGCCAGTTCTGCGTCATCAACCTGCTTGTCACCATTGGTGTCGAATGTGGCCAGCAAGGTCTGACGTTCCTGCGCCTTGGTGCGGCGCAGGTCGTTCTGCTGCGTATAGGTCTGGTTGACCTGTTCATAGGCCTGCTGGAACGCCGTGGTCGCGATGATCGTGCGCGAAATATCGACCGTGGCGACACGGCCTTCGATCTGGGCGTGAACGGGAAGCGCAGCCAGCGCCGTAAGCGCAAGGCCAGCAGGAGCGAGAAGCTTGGTGAAAAGTGTCATCAGAATTGGGTTCCTACGTTGAATGAAAAACTACGATCATCGTCCCCTTCGACCTTGCGAATGGTGCGGGAAATGTCGATGCGAAACGGCCCAAAGGGTGAGTTCCAGTTAACCCCGAACCCGACTGTGATGCGCGGGCTAACCGAATCGCCAAGGAATGTCTCCTTGATTGCGCTGCCGGGGCGGATCGAAGGGATATTGGCCGTGCCATCGGGCGCCAGCGGGTTGGTGGTGAAATCAAGCACGCCCGGAACGACCGGCACGCCATTACTATCAAGCCGCGGGGTCAGGAAGATCGGGTTGCCTTGCGCATCGCGTTGCTGCACGCCGTTGGGATTGTCCTGTAGCACCGGCTGCGTCACGCCCCACAATCCGCCGATATCAGCCCAGATCGAAGGCCTCAGGCCAAGTTCGCGCGCGCCGGAACCGAGCGGAATTTCAAGCTCGGCGCGACCGAGGTAGTAATTGCGCCCGCCAATTGCGTCATCGCGGGTCTGATCGGGGTCTGTGATCAGAACCGGATTACCATCGGCATCGCGCACATATTGCTGGGTCAGGACGCGTGGGCCAACGCCGCGAATGGCAAAGCCGCGAAACTGCGGCTCACCGAGGAAGAAACGATCCGTCAGAAAAATGTCATCAACGCCTTCGCCCGGGCGGTTCTGCAAGGCAATAATGGTCCCGCCTTCGGCCAGCACCGAGAAGATGAAGCCGCTATTGCCAAGATTCCAGAACTGCTGCCCGCGCCCACGGAAACGCACATAGCGCACATCCCCGCCCAGCCCAGCCACTTCACTGCTGAGCGACAGCGTGCGCCCGCGCGTGGGACGGAGACGAGAATTGAGCGAGTTGTAGTTGAGGCTGACGCCGACGATTGAGCTTAGCCGGGAACCGAGTGTATCACACAAAAAACGGCCAGCCAGCAGCGGATCGCATTCACGTATGCCGTCGCCATTTATATCCGAGAAAAACAGATTCTCGTCGAGCGTTACATCGTCGTTGCTGAGAGTGTAGCTGCCAATCAGCGACATGAACTCTGTCAGCGGAACCCCGGCGCGCAACGAAAAGCCCGTTGTTGACTGCTTGAAGGTGGTGTTACGATCATTATTGGTAAAATTGAAACTATTTGAATCTCTGCGGAAAATATCAATCCCGCCGGATATATTGCGATCAAATATAAACGGATCGGAGAAACTGACCTGCGCCGAGCGCGAGAACTGCGACCAATTCAAGCTGAGGCCGATTGTCTGCCCGCGCCCACGGAAGTTGCGCTGCCGGATGCTGCCTGCTAGAATAAATTGTTCAATCGAAGAAAAGCCCGCCGAAAACTGCAATTCACCGGTTGGATTTTCTTCGACATTGGCCTCAAGGACGATGCGGTCAGGGGCGCTGCCTTCGACCTGCTTGATCTCGAAATTTTCCTGGAAATAACCCAGTGAGTTTATGCGCGCATTGGTACGCAGAATCGCCAGCGAATTAAACGCATCGCCTTCCGCCAGCCGGAATTCGCGGCGCACGACCTTGTCCTGCGTCAACGTATTGCCGTTGACGTCAACCCGCTCAACATAAACGCGCGGCGCTTCGCGTAGGACGAAGGTGACATTCATTTTCAGATCGTCAGGGTTGCGGTTGAAGCGCGGCTGCACATCGGCAAAGGCATAGCCAAACCGCCCAGCCAACTCGGTCAACTGCTCGACAGTATCTTCAACCGTTTTGGCATTGTAGAAATCGCCCGACTTCATCGGCAGATTGCCGCTCATCGAATCGCTGTCAAAATCGCGCAGCTGGCTGTCGACCTTGACCTCACCAAAATTGTAGCGTTCGCCTTCCTCCACCACGTAAGTGATGATGAAGTCTTCCTGATCGGGCGTCAGTTCGGCCACCGCCGAAACCACGCGGAAATCAGCGTAGCCTTCGGTCAGGTAAAACTGCCGTAGCTTCTGCTGATCAAACGCCAGACGATCAGGGTCATAACTGGTATTGGAGCTGAAGAAGCTGGTGAAACGTGCCTGCTTGGTCACCATTTCGCTGCGCAGATCGCCGTCGGAAAACTTCTCGTTGCCAAGAATGTTGATCTGGCGAACCTTGGATTTCGGGCCTTCGGTAATTTCGAACACGATATCGACGCGGTTCTGCGGCAGTTGCACCAGTTTGGGTTCAATCTGCGCGGCAAACCGGCCTTGCCGCTTGTACAGTTCAAGAATGCGGGAAACATCGGCGCGCACTTTGGAACGGGTGAATATCTGGCGCGGGGCGAGCTTGATTTCAGGCAGTATCTTGTCGGGCTTGAGGCGTTTATTGCCTTCGAGCACGATGCGATTGATCACCGGGTTTTCGACCACGGTGATGACGACGTTGCCGTTTCTGTTGTCGATCGTGTAATTGGCGAACAACTCGGTCGCGCCAAGATCCTTGAGGGCTTCGTCGGCGGCTACCGCTGTGTATTCCTGACCAACCCGCAGGCGGATATAGCTGAGGATGGTGGTCGGCTCCAACCGTTCGGAACCGACGACGTTGATCGTGCGGATCACGTTGCTGCTCGCGGCGGGCGCAGGCTCTGCGGCAGGCTGGGCAACGGGCGCTGTTGCGGCGTCCTGCTGCTGCGCAAAGGCGGCCCCCGGCACACCGGCCAGCATCGAGCCACAGCACAGCAGCGCGACAAAGCGCGCGCGCTGCGGCAGCGAATGCGCCAGATTGCCATTGACCGGCATTACGCCCGCCTCGCTTATTGCGTTCATGCAGCTAAAATCCCGTTCCAACCGTCCGTGCCGTATTGGCGTCACACCCTTGCGACCCTCAATATGCACCCTTGCAAGTGACCTTATGTGCGATCGCCTGTCGCACCCTGAAAATCTGGCCCCCGCCTCTGCCCGATGTGCCCATCGCAATCAAGCCGCACCGGCGCGGATAGGACACGGACCGGGGCGCTTTCCCCGGCAAACCCGCTGGCCCGCGCCAGTCTTGCCTCAAGAGCCGAAGATGGGAAGCGAGAACAGATCATTCACCGTCACCACCACCATCAACACCAACACCAGCGCAATGCCGGTGCGATAAGCCCATTCGGTCACCTGCGGCCCTACCGGCTTGCGGCGGATCGCCTCGGCCAGATAGAACATCAGATGTCCGCCATCGAGCGCGGGGATTGGCAAGAAGTTGATGAATGCCAAATTAAGCGAGATCAAAGCGGCAAAATTGATGAAGGCAACAGCGCCAAGGCTCATCTGTTCGCCAGAGAATTTGGCGATCTTGAGCGGGCCGCCAAGTTCATCAACCGATCGATCGCCCATGATGATCTGCTGAATGCCGGTGATCATCATGCCCATCAGATCCCAGCATTGCTTGACCGCCAACGGGATCGCCTCAAGCAGGCCAACCTCTTCGAGTTCATAGGCCCCGCCTGCAGCGGCAACGCCAATCTGGCCAATCGCGCTTTGATTGCCGAAACCGTCGGTTTCCACTACCCGCGCGGTGGTGAGCGGAATGGTGATCTGCTCGCCTGCCCGCTCAACCGTAAACACCATGCGCTTGCCCGGATGCAAGGCAACGGTGGTGCGCAATTCGCTGAAATCAGCAATCGTGCGGCCATCAATCGCAACCACCGTATCGCCCACCTGAAGCCCCGCAGCTTCTGCCACGCTGGCTTCGGTAAAACGGCCGATGGTGCGCGAATCTTCATCGCCAGTGATGGTCGGTTTGCCCAGAATGGCGAAAAACGCGGCAAAGATTGCAACCGCCACCAACAGGTTGGTGATCGGCCCCGCCGCCACGATCAGCGCGCGCTTCCACAGGGCGGCGTGCTGGAAACTGCCTTCTTCGCAGGGCGCATCGGGATCGGGCACGCTGGCGGGGTTCATATCACCCCTGAACTGGACATAACCGCCCAAAGGCAGCGCCGAGAGTTTCCAGCGGGTGCCCTGCCGGTCTGTGAACCCGGCGATTTCCTTGCCGAAGCCGACCGAGAACGCATCGGCCCTGACGCCGAACAACCGCCCGACCAGCAGGTGGCCAAGTTCATGCACGGTTACCAGCGGGCCGAGCAGCAGCAGGAAGCCGACCGCATACATCCAGAACGGGGGTGCATCAAACAAAGGCGTTGGTCTCCAACAGAGTGAGCGCTTGCCGCCGCGCGGATTGATCGACGGCCAGAACTTCATCAAGCGTGGCCGGACGCGGAGCATCATTGCTGCGCTGCAACGTCTCCTCCACCATTGCGGCAATGCGGGTGAACCCGATCTGACCGGCGAGGAAGGCGGCGACTGCCACCTCGTTCGCGGCGTTGAGGATCGCGGGCGCACTTCCGCCCGCCACGATCGCTTCTCGCGCCAACCGCGTCGCAGGGAAGCGGGTTTCATCGGGCGGGAAAAAGGTCAGCTCGCCAATCGCCGCCAGATCAAGCGGGGCAAGCGGCGTTTCCATCCGCTGCGGCCAGGCGAGGCACGAAGCAATCGGCACGCGCATATCCGACGGGCCGAGTTGCGCCAGCGTTGACCGGTCGCGGAATTCCACCATTGAATGGATCACGCTTTGCGGGTGGACAACGATGCCCAGCCGGTCCAGCCCGACCGGGAACAGGTGAAAGGCCTCGATATATTCGAGCCCCTTGTTCATCATAGTCGCGGAATCGACGCTGATTTTCGCGCCCATCGACCAGTTGGGATGCGCCACAGCCTCTGCCGGGGTCGCCGCCGTCAGCCGCTCGGCGCTCCACGTGCGCAGCGGCCCGCCGCTGGCGGTCAGGGTGATTTTCGCCACATCCGACAGGCGATTGCCGCTGAGGCACTGGAAGATCGCATTATGCTCGCTATCGGTCGGCAGCAGGGTCGCGCCGTGACGGGCGACCGCCTGCATCATCACCTCGCCCGCCGAAACCAGCGCTTCCTTGTTGGCGAGCGCAATGGTGCCGCCGCGTTCGATCGCCGCCATTACCGGGGCGAGGCCTGCGCAGCCGACAATCGCCGCCACGGTCACATCCACCGGGCGCGCGGCCGCTTCGCACAGCGCCTTTCGCCCGCCAGCGGCTTCTATCCCGCTGCCCGCCAGCGCATCGCGCAATGCGGGCAGGCACGCCTCATCGCTGACCACGGCGATTCTCGCGCCAAATTCGCGCGCCAACGCGGCCAGTTCGGCAGCGCTCGAATGCGCGGTCAGCGCCTCTATGCGCCATCGTTCACGCTCACGCCGCACCAGATCGAGCGTCGATGCGCCAATCGATCCGGTGGCACCTAGCAGGGTAAGAGCACGCGTCATTGCCCCATCATCCCAGCAAAGCGAGCATTGTGGCAATCACAAACAGCACAAAGAATACCGCAAGAAAGCCATCGAGCCGGTCAAACAGCCCGCCGTGGCCGGGGATCAGCGCGCCCGAATCCTTCACCCCGGCGCGGCGTTTCATCCAGCTTTCAAAGAAATCGCCCGCCTGCGCCAACACTGCGATCAACACCCCGGCGAACACCGCAAAGCCAATGCTGAGCGGATTATAGCCGGGCGCGCCTGCTGCCGGGCCGAAATCGGTGAGTTCGATCACAACCGCAACCAAAGCCGCCGCCGTCGCCCCGCCCCCCAACCCGGCCCAGGTCTTGGACGGGCTGATGCGCGGTGCAATCTTTGGCCCGCCAATCGTGCGGCCCGCGAAATAGGCCCCGACATCCACCGCGATGATCGGCAGGATATAGCCTGCCAGCACCTCAAACGGGCCGTAGCCATAGCTTTGCCCATCCACCGGGAAAAAGGTCGGCCCGTTGCGCAGCGCCATCATCGCAAGGCCTGCCCCGCCGATATAAACCACCCCGGCAAAGAACCACAGCGTTTCAGCCAGCCCTGACACGCCAAAGCGGCCAACCAAGCGGTTCCATTCCCACAGCACGCCGCCTACCAGCAGCAGGATGAACGCGCTCCAGAACCAGCCGCCCAGCCACAGCGCCCCGCCTGCAATCACCAACATCACGATGGCCGACGCCAGCCGCACAGGCAAATCCGAAGCCCCCCCTTTGGAGTCAGGCACGCGGGGCGTTTCAGCGTCCACCATAGCGCCGCTCCCTCCGGGCAAAATCATCCAGCGCCTGCGTCAGATGCGCAGGTTCAAAATCGGGCCATAACGTGTCCACAAACAGCATTTCAGCATAGGCCGATTGCCACAGCAGGAAATTCGACAGGCGCACTTCGCCGCTGGTGCGGATCAGCAGATCGAGCGACGGCAGATCAGCGGTGTCGAGCTGCGCGGCGATACTCTCCACCGTGACGGCCCCTATCGCCGCGGCCTTCGCCGCCGCACGCGCAATCTCGTGCTGCCCGCCGTAATTAAGCGCCACCGCCAGTGTCTTGGTGCCATTTGCAGTTTGTGTCAGCGCATCTTCGAGCATCGCCACGATATCCGGCGCGAGCGACTGCCAATCGCCAATGATCTTGAGCTTGACGCTGTTGGCGACAAATTCGGGAAGGTCGGATTTGATGAACCGCCGCATCAGGTTCATCAGATCATCGACCTCATCATCGGGCCGTTTCCAGTTTTCAGACGAAAAGGCATAGAGCGTCAGGCATTCCAGGCCCATCGGTTCCAGCCCGCGCACCAAGCGCCGCACAGCCTCCACCCCGCGCTGATGCCCAACCGCGCGCGGCAGCCCGCGTTTCTTGGCCCAGCGGCCATTGCCATCCATGATGATGGCAACGTGTTTTGCGCGGTCCTGATCCAAATCTGTTCCTAACGATCCGATACCCCCCGCCTTACTGCGTCAGGATTTCCTGCTTTTTCTTCGCCGCCGCCTCGTCGGTGTCGGCGACATATTTGTCGGTCAGCTTCTGGACTTCATCCTCAGACCGCTTGCGCTCATCCTCGGAGATTTCCTTCTTCTTTTCGTCGGTCTTCAGGCTTTCCATCGCATCGCGGCGCACGTTGCGGATCGCGATCTTGGCCTTTTCGGCATATTGATCGGCCAGTTTCGCCAGCTCCTTGCGGCGATCCTGCGTCAGATCGGGGATCGGCAGGCGCAGAGTCTGTCCGTCAATGATCGGATTGAGGCCCAGATTGGCGTGGGCAATGCCCTTTTCCACCGGGGTCATGTTCGATTTGTCCCACACCTGCACGCTCAGCATACGCGGTTCGGGCGCCGATACCGTGGCGACCTGATTGAGCGGCATCATCGCGCCATAGACTTCGACCACGACGGGATCGAGCAGGCTGGTATTGGCGCGGCCCGTGCGCAGGCCCTGAAGATCGCCCTTCAAGGATTCCACCGCGCCGTTCATTCGGCGCTCGACATCGGCCTTGTCATATTGCGGCATGGGTAGGCTCCCCTCTTCTATCAGCTGTCTTGCGTTTCAGTTATCTTGCACAATGGTCTGTACGCCTTCACCTGAAAGCACGCGGGCAAGGTTGCCCTGCTCACGGATCGAGAAGACCACAATCGGGATTTCGTTATCACGGCACAGCGCCACCGCCGATGCGTCCATCACCTTGAGATTATCGGCGAGCACCCGGTCGTAAGTTACCGTATCGAAACGCTTTGCTGCGGGGTTGTGTTTGGGATCGCTGTCATACACCCCGTCCACGCTGGTGCCTTTCAGCAGCGCGTCGCACTTCATTTCAGCCGCGCGCAGCGCCGCGCCGCTATCGGTGGTGAAATAGGGGCTGCCCACCCCTGCGGCAAAGATCACCACGCGCCCTTTTTCCAGATGGCGTTCAGCGCGGCGGCGGATCACCGGTTCGCACACCTGATCCATCTGGATCGCGCTCTGCACGCGGGTGTGGACACCAATCTGTTCGAGCGCGTTCTGCATCGCCAGCGCGTTCATCACCGTCGCCAGCATCCCCATGTAATCGGCCTGCGCGCGATCCATGCCCGCTGCTGCGCCCGCCATCCCGCGAAAGATATTGCCGCCGCCGATCACCAGGCAGATTTCAAGCCCGGTGTCTTTCGCCGCCTTCACTTCCTTGGCGAGTTCGGCGACGAAGGCCGGATCAATTCCGAACTGCTGTCCGCCCATGAGCACCTCGCCCGAAAGCTTGAGCAGCACGCGCTTGATCGGAGGGAGTGACATGGGGTTACGATGCTCCGGGTGGAATCTTGAGCCAATGATTTGAGTGCGCCGCACTTAACCGCCAATCGGCCAATGCGCAAAGGGAAAGGCCCAGTTTAGGGTGAGGGCCTATTCCGCCTGAGTGCGCGCCGGAAGCGTGTGCAGCAGACCTTTGGTGAAGCCGCGTGGCGCCACCGACAGATGATCCTCGTCCGCCAGCACCTCTGCTTTCAGATTGAGGCCAGGATAATTTTGGGCGCTGAGCAGACCGGCAAAGGTCGCGTTATCGGCCACCATATCCACCTCTTGATTGTAGCGCTTATCACCTGCTCGTTGTGCTTCAAATTCGCCAACATAGACATAAACATCGGTATCGATTGCAGTAATCTGATTCAGCAGGCTTCGCGTTTGTCTCAGCAGATATTTCCTGTCGTACCAGAACGATGGGCTGCCCAACACATAGCCGCTGAACATCTGCGGTTCCGTCATCAGTATTTGCGCGCCCAGCAACCCGCCGTAGGAATGGCCGACATAAACACGCCGGCCCGGTGCCGCACGAAAGCGACTTTCAACGAACGGAAGCACCGTATCGCGCAGATAATCACGATAACGCAGCGATTCTCCATGGACGGCTCCGGCTGGCGCACCGGAGGCACCGTTGACAGTCGGGGTGTAATCGCGCCGGCGGCTGGCCATCGGATCTTGCCCTTTGCCATAGGACAGACCGACAAGAATGAATTCCTCGATCCGTGGGCCGGCCCCGTTCATGCGGCGACCAATCAGGCGCAATATGGGGAAACCGTAATCGGCATCCGTCACATAAACGACCGGATAGCTTCGCGCGTTGCGATCATCATAGCTTGGTGGCAGGCTAACATAGGCCTGATAGGTTATGCCGCTGGCCGGGTCGGGCAGGTCGAAGACTTGCGAGCCCAGTAGCTCGTATGCCTGCCCTGCACCGCGCTGGCTGGGAAGTGCGCTGTCAGCACTGACGCCCGCTTGCGAGGAAAGCGGGGCGGAGCAAGCGGCGAGCAACATCGAACCGACCAACGCGCACTTGCACAAATTCATGAAACCCCCTTGTCGATCGCAACGACCGGTTGCGCCGGGCTCGCCCCAAAAACAACGGGCCGGATGGTCAATACCACCCGACCCGTGCGTTTTTCCCGACGATTCGGGCAATTACCCTGCGACTGCTGCGGCGACCTCCGCTGCGAAGTCGCTCACTTCCTTCTCGATGCCTTCGCCCAGCTGGAAGCGGGCATAGTCCTTGAGCACGATCGCGGTGCCCGCAGCCTTGCCGGCCTGCGCGACCAGATCGGAAATGACGGTCTTGTTGTCCATCACGAAAATCTGGCTGAGCAGCGCGTTTTCCTTGGCGAATTTCTTCACCGCGCCATCGACCATCTTGGCCTGCACGTCAGCAGGCTTGCCGCTTTCGGCAGCCTTTTCCGCCGCAATCTTGCGTTCACGGTCGAGCACTTCGGGGTCAAGCCCATCGGCATCCAGCGCCATCGGGAAGGCGGCAGCGGCGTGCATCGCCAGCTGCTTGCCCAGCGGTTCGAGCACGTCGGCACCCGCTTCGCTTTCCAGCGCGATCAGCACGCCGATCTTGCCCAGACCTTCGGCAGCGGCAGTGTGCATGTACGAAATCACTGCGCCCTTATCGACGGCCACCGACTTGATCCGGCGGATCTGCTGGTTTTCACCGATGGTAGCGACATTGTCGGTCAGCTTGTCCGCCACGGTGCCGCCGTCGGGGTAAGCCGCCGCCTTCAACGCATCAACATCATCGCTGCCCAGCCCGAGCGCTACCTGCGTGGCTTTGCGCACGAAATCCTGGAACTGTTCGTTCTTGGCGACGAAATCGGTTTCCGAATTCACTTCAACCGCAACGCCGCGGGTGCCGACAACCGCGACGCCGACGAGGCCTTCAGCCGCCGTGCGGCTCGACTTCTTCTGCGCGGTGGCGAGGCCCTTGGCGCGCAGCGCGTCAACCGCAGCTTCGATATCGCCGCCCGCTTCGGTCAGCGCCTTCTTGGCGTCCATCATGCCAGCGCCAGTGCGCTCGCGCAGCTTCTTCACGTCGGCGACGGAGAAATCAGCCATGAGAATATCCTTTTCATTCAGTTTCAAGGGCGCCCGGCCCTGCCCTTTCCGCAGAGGGAGGCAATGCCGGGCGCGCTATAGAGAGATTGTGACGGGTGATTGACGCGCACCCATCAAAAATGCGCGCCGGTCACACGAGAAATCAGGCTTCGGCGGCTTCGCCAGCAACGTCGTCGGCAGCCGGAGCTTCGACCACAGCTTCGGCCACGGCTTCGACCGGGGGTTCAGCCATCGCGCCGAAATCGCTCGACACGTCAGCCTGGAACTTGCCCTTGCCCGCCAGCGCGGCTTCACCGATCGCCTGGCAATACAGACGCACAGCGCGGCTGGCGTCGTCGTTGCCGGGAACCGGGAAAGCAATGCCCGAAGGATCGACGTTGGTGTCGAGAATCCCGATCACCGGAATGCCAAGCACGTTGGCTTCCTTGATCGCGAGGTCTTCCTTGTTGGCGTCGATCACGAACATCACGTCAGGAATGCCGCCCATGTCGCGGATGCCGCCGAGCGACATTTCCAGCTTGTCACGTTCACGGGTGAGCTGGAGCACTTCCTTCTTGGTCAGACCGCTGGTGTCACCCGAAAGCTGTTCTTCGAGCGCCTTCAAGCGGCGGATCGAACCCGAAATCGTCTTCCAGTTGGTGAGCATCCCGCCCAGCCAGCGGTGGTTGACGAAATGCTGGCCCGACATGCGCGCAGCCTCGGCAATCGGTTCCTGCGCCTGACGCTTGGTGCCGACAAACAGCACCTTGCCGCCCGAACGCACGGTCGATTCGACGAAATCGAGCGCGCGCGCGAACAACGGCACGGTCTGCGACAGGTCGATGATGTGAACACTGTTGCGCGCGCCGAAAATATACGGCTTCATGCGCGGGTTCCAGCGGTGGGTCTGGTGGCCGAAGTGAGCGCCGGCCTCGATCAATTGCTGCATCGTGACGACTGGTGCCGCCATAGGTAATTCCTTTCCGGTTGTTCCTCTGGAAGGCTGGAACCGCGCTGCGGAGCTCCCGCAAACGGCACCGGTATGTGCGCCTTCCATGTGAATTTGCGCGCGGGGGAGCCTTATGCCCACCAACGTGCGAGCGCGCCCTTAGCTTTGCGCGGCCACAAAATCCAGCCCCGATTGCCCTGCCCGCAAAAAATCCCCGCCGCGCCTGTAGGAAAGCCGCTTGACACGGCGGATCATATGGGGAACATAGCGAAAGAACAAACAATGAACGACTGTCAGTTAAGGACACCGCCATGCTTGCACTTGCCATCACTCTGCTGTTCACCTTCGCCGCAATCCTTGCGGTGCTCACCATCACCGACAGCGCGATCAAGGCGCGCGAAGCCTATGTGCAGTTGATGCAGCAAGCCGCGCTGATGCAGACGGGATTTGCGGTGCAGGTCAATGCGCCCGAATTGCGGGTGCGGCGCGATGCGGTGCGGGTTACGCCGGTTCGCCGTCCGCAGGCGCGGCGGATGCGGTCTGTTCCTGCCTGCGCCGCCGCTTGATCCGCCCATATTTGAACAGGCCATAGGGCATCAACACAAGATAGATGATGCTGATCGCGCTCAGCGTCCACCACGGTTCCAGCAGCATCGCGGCAAAGGCCAGCCCGACAAAGGCGATTAGCCCCAGCCGGATGGTCTTTCGCGGCCGCAGCGAGGCCCAGCTCAACGTTGCCATGTTGGAAATCATCAAAACAGCGATCACGGCGAGCCATATGGTCATCAGCACCGGGTTGCGGAACAGTTCCACCCCGGTTTCAGTCCACAGATAGAACGGCGTGAAGGCCAGCCCCGCCCCCACCGGCGCAGGCACCCCGGTCAGGAAGCCCGCGGATTTATGCGGTTGTTCGTCAGTATCAATCCCGGCATTGAACCGCGCCAGCCTGAGCGCGCAGCAAATTGCGAAGGCGAGCGCAGCAAACCAGCCAAAGCTCGGCAAATCCTTGAGCGACCACAGGAACAGGATCAGCGCCGGGGCCACCCCGAAGGATAGCGAATCCGCCAGACTGTCCAGTTCCGCCCCAAACCGCGACTGCGCGTTCAGCAACCGCGCGATCCGCCCATCGATCCCGTCAAGCACCCCTGCAAGGATCACCAGCAGGATCGCGTAAGACCAGTTGCTATCGATCGCAAAGCGGATGCCCGTCAGCCCCGCGCACAGCGCCGCTGCCGTAATCGCATTGGGCAACATCGCGCGAAGGGTCAGGCCACCAGCAGGGCTGGCATGGCGCAAACTGTCGCCCACATCTTCATCCTCAGCCGCCTTGGGGCCAAGCCGCGCGGGGAAAAACGGCATCCGGCGCTGTTTGGGAGCGCGGCTCATTGGGCGATCCCTTCGATCAATCCACGCTGGCCGATTTCTGCCAGCACCGTCTCACCCGCAATCGTCGTCTGCCCGATCATCACCTTGGGATCAGTTCCGGCGGGCAAATATATATCCACCCGGCTGCCAAACCGGATCAGGCCCACCCGCTGACCCTTCGCCACCATATCGCCGGGCTTCACAAACGGAACAATCCGCCGCGCCATCAGTCCGGCGATCTGGGTGAAACCGATCTTCAGCCCATCGCCGCGTTCGATCAGGATATGCTGGCGTTCATTCTCGTCGCTCGCCTTATCAAGCTCGGCGTTCATGAACTTGCCGGGGATATACACCACTCGCCGCACCGTTCCGCCCACCGGCGTGCGGTTGATGTGAACATCGAACACGCTCATGAAAATCGAAACGCGCGTGACCGGGCCGGTAGGTAGACCGGCAATGCCTGACCCATCATCGATCTGCAATTCCAGCGGCGGTTGCACTTCCTCGATCAATGTCACCAACCCATCAGCGGGCGCAACAATCGCGGAATCGGCCTGCGGCACCACGCGTTCGGGATCGCGGAAAAACGCGAATACCCCGGCCGACAGCAATAACAGCGGCCAGCCGACGATGTCCCAACCCAGAACGAGCAGGAAAAACAGGCTGATCGCGGTCGCAATAAGCCCGAATTTGCGCCCTTCCGGATGGATTGCGGGCCAGTTCCAGCCTGCCTCACCGCGGCCTTTGTTATCGAGGATTTCACCTGCCATCGGAGCGCTTCTAGGGAGTGGGGGCCGCGCCCGCAAGCAAGTCGGCGCGCAAGTGGCCCTAGCCAACCTTGCGCACGAACACCGTGCCCGCCGAATAGCCCGCGCCAAAGCTGCAAATCAGCCCGGTATCACCCGCGTTCAGATCATCGTGATGCAGGTGAAACGCGATGATCGACCCCGCGCTTGAAGTATTGCCGTAGGTGTCGAGCACGGTCGGGCTTTCATCCTCCGAGGCTTCGTGGCCCAAAACCCGCTGCGAAATCAGCCGGTTCATCCCGGCATTGGCCTGATGCAGCCACAGCCGCCGCAAGTCGCTAGGCTCAATCCCCAGTCGCGCGGCTTCATCCAGGATCATCTGTGCCACCATCGGCACCACTTCCTTGAAGACCTTGCGCCCTTCTTGCACGAACAGCTTGTCCGCAGTGCCTTCGGTTTCGGGCGACGCCCGGTTCAAAAAGCCGAAATTGTTGCGGATGTTGTTGGAAAACACCGTCTTGAGCTTGGTGCCGAGGATGTCCCAATGCGCCGCCGGAGCAATCGCCGCATCCTCGACCAGCACAGCAGTGGCGACATCGCCAAAGATGAAATGGCTATCGCGGTCGCGCCAGTTGAGGTGGCCCGAGGTGATTTCAGGGCTGACCACCAGCACGCTTTTGGCGTTGCCCGAACGGATATAATCGGCGGCGGTCTGAATGCCGAAGGTGGCCGAAGAACAGGCAACATTCATGTCGAACCCGAACCCGTCGATCCCCAGCGCCTGCTGAATCTCTATCGCCATCGCGGGGTAGGCGCGCTGCATATTCGACGCTGCGCACAGCACCGCGTCCACATCCTGCGGGTCGCGCCCGGCCCGTTCCAGCGCAGCCCGCGCCGCTGCGACGCCGATTTCGGCCATGATCGAGATTTCGTCATTGCCGCGCTCATCCCAGCGCGGGGCCATCACGTCAGGATCGAGGATCGGCGCCTTGCTCATCACATGGCGCGCTTTGATCCCGCTCGCCTTCTCGATGAATTCGACCGAGGAATGCGGCAGGGGTTCCACTTCTCCCGCAGCAATCGCAGCCGCGTTGGCGGCATTGTGGCGATCGGCAAAAGCGTTGAAGCTGGCCACCAGTTCTTCGTTGGTGATCGACTCTGTGGGCGTGAAAAGGCCAGTGGCAGAAATGACCGGGCGGCCAGTGAGCGCGGGGGTTGATTGCGTTTCCTGCATGTAACTCTCTTGCATGGGGCGCATTGCCTTACTGCTCGCCCCGCCCGCCTGCAAGCCCGACCAGCAACTGCGGGAACCGTGGAGGTTAGGTTGGCCTTGCCATGCCCTTGACCCGCCTTAGGCCGCACTTGACCCAATGTTTCACGTGAAACAAAGTGGGTGCACCTCAGGCGCAGTTGAGCGCGTCCAATATGGGGCAATCGGGTGCGGTATCACCCGAACATTGGGCCAGCGAGTTCGTAAGTGTCACCTCGATCCGCTGTAGATCGGCAATCTTTCGCCGCACATCGGCAAGGTGATCCTGCGTGCGCGCCATCACCTCGGCGCAGGTCTGCTCCCCGGCATCGGTGAGGGACAAGAGCGAGCGGATTTCCTCCATCGTGAACCCCAGATCGCGCGCGCGCATGATGAACTGCAACCGCTGCACCAGATCGGGCGGATAGACGCGGTAACCATTGGCGCTGCGCGGCGGATCGGGCAGCAGTCCGACCTTTTCATAATAGCGGATCGTTTCCAGATTGCAGCCAGTCAGCCGCGCCAGCTGCGCGCGCAGGATGCCACTCTGATGGGTCATGAAAAAACCTCTTGAGCCTGTGGTTGCTACAGACACTATACTCCGAATCATCAACTTGGAAGGCAGGAATCAGAATATGGCATCAACACCGGAAACCGGATTGCCAAACCCGGCCAAAATACCGGAACCGAAACCGGCAAACTGGCTGGCGACGGGATCGCTGATCGGCGCGGGGCTGGCTTCGGCCTGCTGCATCGTGCCGCTGCTGCTGGTGTCGGTGGGCATTTCGGGCGCGTGGATCAGCAATCTGACCGCGCTGGAACCGTATAAACCCTATGTCGGCGCGGTTACGCTGGCGCTGATCAGCTATGGCTTCTGGCACGTCTATTTCAAGCCGAAAGACCTGTGCGAAGATGGCTCTTACTGCGCGCGGCCACAGTCGGCGCGCACCACAAAGACGGTGCTGTGGCTGGGCCTCGCCATCGTGCTCCTTGCGCTCACCATCGACTGGTGGGCACCTTGGTTTTACTGAAAAGGAATAATCGCATGAATAAGACAATGATGATCGGCGTCGCGGTTCTGGCGCTGGCTGGCGGCGGGCTGACACTTGCGCTCAGCAATGGCGGCGCAGACCGCGTCGTGGTGGCCGATGCCGCGCAGGCGCAGACCACTTTCGCCATCGAAAACATGACCTGCGCGATGTGTCCGATCACCGTCAGGACGGCGATGGAAGGCGTTACCGGGGTCAGCGCTGTCGAAGTGGATTTCGACGCCAAGACCGCGCGCGCCAGCTATGATCCAAAGCGCACCAGCGCCACTGCGATTGCCGCTGCATCGACCAATGCGGGCTATCCGGCGCGGGCCATCTGAAGCCAGTTGAAAGTTAACACATGAACGATTGTTGCACCCTGCCCCGGCAGGACGGATTTGATCTGGCCGTTATCGGCGCGGGATCGGCGGGTTTTTCCGCTGCGATCACGGCGGCGGAACTCGGCGCGAGCGTGGCGTTGATCGGCCACGGCACGATCGGCGGCACCTGTGTCAATGTCGGCTGCGTGCCGTCAAAGGCGCTGATCCGTGCGGCCGAGGCGGTGCATGGCGGACGCGCCGCCGCGCGCTTCCCCGGCGTTGGCGGCGCTGTGCAGCTTGAAGACTGGAGCGCGCTGGCGGCATCGAAGGATGCGCTGGTGGGCGACTTGCGGCAGAAGAAATATGCCGATCTGCTGCCCGCTTACGAAGGCGTCAGCTATATCGAGGGCAAGGTGCGGTTTGATGGTGCGGCGCTGATGGTCGGCAATGCGCCGATGAAGGCGGGGAAGATCATATTGGCGATGGGCGCGCGTGCCGCCGTGCCGCCAATCCCAGGGCTGGAGGCCGTGCCCTTCCTCACCAGCACCACGGCGCTGGCGCTGGAACGCCTGCCCACATCGCTGCTGGTGATCGGCGGCGGGGTGATTGGCGTGGAACTGGGCCAGATGTTTGCCCGGCTGGGGGTTGAGGTCACCATCTGCTGCCGCAGCCGCCTGCTGCCCGAACTCGACGAAGAATTGAGCGCCGCCTTGCAAACCTATCTGGAGGCAGAGGGCGTGCGAGTGTGTGCCGGGGTGCGGTATCAAGGCATTGCGCAAACTGCCGCAGGGGTCGAACTCACCTGCGATGGCCATGAAGCAGGCGCGGTCATCGCCGCCGAGCAGGTGCTGATCGCCACCGGCCGCCAGCCCAACAGCGATGGGATGGGGCTGGAAGGGCGCGGCATCACGCTGGATCGCAAGGGCGGGATCGTGGTGGACGAATACCTCGAAACCAGCGTCCCCGGCATCTATGCCGCAGGCGATGTCACCGGGCGCGACCAGTTCGTTTACATGGCGGCCTACGGGGCAAAACTGGCCGCGCGCAATGCCGTTACCGGCAACCAGCACCGTTATGACAATGCCGCCATGCCCGCCGTGGTATTCAGCGATCCGCAGGTCGCCAGCGTCGGCCTGACCGAAGCGGCGGCGCGGGCGCAGGGGCTGGAGGTGAAAACCTCGCTGCTCCCGCTCGACGCCGTGCCCCGCGCATTGGCGGCGCGCGATACGCGCGGGATGATCAAGCTTGTGGCCAACAAGGGCACCGACCGCCTGCTTGGCGGGCAGATCATGGCCCCCGAAGGCGCGGATTCGATCCAGACGCTGGTGCTGGCGATCAAATACGGCATGACTACGGCAGAACTGGGTGCGACGATCTTCCCCTACCTGACGACAGTCGAAGGGCTGAAACTGGCCGCGCAGACGTTTGACAAGGACGTGGCGAAACTATCGTGCTGCGCTGGGTGATGATTGCAATTGCGGATGGTTATTGCAGGTCATCATCGGCCTCAAACGCCCGTTTGCCCTTGCGCTTCCATAGCACCTTGCCTGTTCGCGATCCTCGCCGCGCATCCTGGTCAACCTGGTGGAGCCGAGGGGGATCGAACCCCTGACCTCGTCATTGCGAACGACGCGCTCTCCCATCTGAGCTACGGCCCCGTTCCAAGTTGGCCTGACGGGCACCCCGATCAGGCAGGCGCGCGCATTAACCCGAAGCACGCACCCATGCAACGCAAGATTTTACCGCTGCTGGCACGGCACCACTACTCGCCGGATTGGCTTCCGGGCGAGGCTGTGATCGGTTCCACCACCGGCTGCGACACGAACCCTTCGGTGACCGGGATCACCGGCACCGCGACGCCGGTTGCCGGGTCGATCACAGTCTGCGCCTCCGCCGTCTGGCTGACCATACTGGCGAAATTGGGCACGGTGGCACCGCTGGCGCGGGCCTGTTGCACCACCACCCAGCCGGGCTGCGAGGCACCATACTGCGCGCCCCACTTGGCATCCCACTGCGCAGAGGCCTGCTGATAGGCTTCGTATTCGTTGAAGAACTGGTCAAACGGCATCAACAGCACATCAAAATTGGCGCGGGCAAAGCTGAGCGGATCGGTTCGCGGCGCGGCCAGCATACGGTTGGCAACATCAAGCGCGGCGCGGCAGAACCCGGCGCGCGCGGGCGGCAGTGCGAAGAAATTATAGACCTGCGTGGTATAGCCATCGCGCGCCACCATCGCATCACGGCGCGCCCGGAAACGGCTGGTATAGGTCTTTTCGATCCGGTCATTCACCGCCTTCAATGGCCGGACATTGCCGTTCAGAAAAGCGCGATAGCCATCAAGGATCGGCTGATATTCGGGCGCAAGGCAATTGAGCGCCGCGACGTTCCAGGCTGAACGGAAGTTCCACACCAGTTGGTCGTCAGAAAGGTTGCTGTTGACGGTGACGCGCCGCCCATCAGGCCCGCGGGCCGGAATCTCCATCAGGTAATGCGCGCCGCCCGGCGGCAGCGGGCGATAGGGCGCGGCCTCAACCACGGCCTGAGGCGGGGGCGGCGGCGGCGGTGGAGGCGGCGGCGGAGCGGGCGTGGCGCAGGCCGCCAGCAAGGCGCTGCCGACCGCAACCGTGGTGATCTTCAACCCGAACGGCGCGCGCGGCGCGGCGCTGCGCCTTTGGAACGTTGACGAAGGCTTGTGGGTGGCCGCGCTCATGGATCAATCAACCTCTCTTGTTGTCAGCGGTGCAGCCGCTTTGACGAGCTTATATCGCGCCCGCCAGCTTGCTCAAAGCTGAAGTGCGCGAGATAGCGGCGTCACGCAACAAAGCAAATGCCCGGAACCTGACGAAAGGTTCCGGGCATCGGATATTCAGCGTCCGCGTCAGGTTTTGACCCGGAACTAGCGGCTACTCGCGATTGCCGAGGAACTGCAGCAGGAACATGAACATGTTGATGAAGTCGAGATACAGCGTCAGCGCGCCCATGATCACGGCCTTGCCCATGAACTGGGTGCCGCGCAGATGTTCGTACTGCATTTTCAGCCGCTGCGTATCATAGGCGGTGAGGCCCGCAAAAATCAGCACGCCCAGCCCGCTGATCACGAACGACATCGCGCCCGACTGCAGGAACAGGTTGACGACGCTGGCGATAATAAGGCCAATCACCCCCATAATCAGGAAGCTGCCCCAGCCGGACAGGTTCTTTTTGGTGGTATAACCCCACAGGCTGAGACCGGCAAAGGCACCCGCCGTCGCGAAGAAGGTCACGGCGATCGATTCCCCGGTGAAGACCAGGAAGATCGTTGACAGCGACAGGCCCATCACGGCCGCGTATGACCAGAACAGGATGTTCAGCGTCGCCCGGCTCATCTTGTGCAAGCCAAAGCTCATCGCCAGCACAAAGCCGAGCGGGGCAAGCATCACCACCCACATCAACGGAGTGCCCGCCATCGCGGCGGCAAAGCCGCTGCTGGCAGCCACCAGAGCCACGATCCCGGTCAGCAGCACCGCCGAGGTCATGTAATTGTAAATCGAGAGCATGTATGAGCGCAGGCCCTCATCATACCCTGCACGGCCGGCAACATCGCCGCCCGCGCGGGGCACGGAGCTCAACCGCTGCGCATCGCGCGAGGTGTCTTTCCAGTCAGCCATTGCGAAACCTCTAATCCTTGCAATCAAAGCGCGAAACGTCGCGCTCTCCATGATCGGCAATATCGGGCTTTCCTGTGCGCTTTTCAAGCGAAACCGGATTGCAAACTATGCACTTCATTCATCTTAACGGGCGTTAATGTTAATCGCCCTTGGAAAGCGCCGCGCCCTTGTCGCGGGTGGCGCGCAAGGTTTCGGCCAACAACCGCCGCAAGGCATCACCATTGTCGAGCACATTCATCCCTTCGCGGGTCATCCCGCCGGGGCTTGCCACCCGGTCGGCCAGCGCGGCGGGGCTGACATCGGCTGCGGCGGCAAGCGTCGCTGCGCCGTCAACCGTGGCGAGCGCAAGCTGCGCAGCCGTATCGGCATCCAGCCCCAGATCGATCGCCGCGCCCGCCAGCGCATCGATAAAGCGATAGACAAAGCCCGGCCCCGACCCGGCCAGCGCGGTGACGAGATCGAATTGCGCCTCATCGTCCAGCCACACGGCACTGCCGAGCAGGTCATACAGTGCAAACAGATCGGTGCGGGCGGCTTCATCCAAGCCCTGTTCGAGCAGGATGACCGGCGATTTGTTGATCCGCGCCGCCAGATTGGGCATCACCCGCACATGGCCGCCCGCATCGGGAAACGCCTGCGCCAGCTGCGCCAAGGTCATCCCGGCGAGCAGCGAACACACCGTAACGCCGCTGCCGGTCAGTCGCTGCAATCCCGGCGCAAGCGCGCCCAATTGCTGCGGTTTGAACCCCAGCATCACCGCGTCATGCGCGCCCGCCGCTGCGGCATCATCGGCGCTGCGATAAAGTGTTACGCCATCGGGCGCAGCGGGCAGGCCGGGGTCGAGCAGCGCAAACCGCGCAGGGTCAGCCCCCGCCGCCAGCCACCCGGCAAGCATGGCCCCGCCCATATTGCCGCATCCGATAATGAGAAGTTGGTTTATCATATGAGGTCGAACCTCTCAGGCCTCGCCCGCCGCGTCAACCATTGCCGCCTCCAGCGCCGCGCGCGGGGTCTTGTCGCCCCACAGCACAAACTGGAACGCCGGGTAGAACCGGTCGCATTCGTCGATCGCGCATTCGACCAGCGCCTGCGCCATGTCGAGGCTCAGCCGCCCGTCATCGCCCAGCAACGCGCCGTGGCGATACAGCAGCACATCGCCGTTCGACCAGATATCGAAATGCCCCAGCCACATCTGTTCGTTGACCAGACACAGCAATTCATAGGCGGACGCGCGCTTGTCATCGGTGACGCGGATATCGGGCAGGCACAGGAATTGCAGCACACTGTCTTCAGCGCGCCAGATCGCGCGCAGCTGGTAATTGGTCCAGCTGCCCTGCACCTCGCCGCTCATTTCGTCGTCGGAAACCATCTCATACGGCCAGCCACGCGCTGCGAACAGGTTGGCGAGCATTTCGACGGGGGCGGCATCGTCCTCGGCGGAATATTCCATATTGCTCACTCTCATCGGCGCTCTTTCGCTTGGGGGGAAGGCACGATCACGCCGTCCGAAGCACGTTTGGACGCCGACCGCGGGGGTTGGCAATGCGCCATCGCCCAGTGGCTGGGGAGAACCGGATAGAGCTGTGCAAAGCCTGTGCAAAGAAAGTGGGGGAGAGCCGGAAATTACTATTTAACCAGCTGAATTTCTTCACCTTCCGGGCTGACATAGAGGAAGCTGTCGATCCCCTTGCCCTTAAGCTCGCGCACCATTGCCTGCGCCTTTTCGCGGGTGTCGACCGGCCCGGCCAGCAGGCGGTGCGCCTCACCCCAAGGGGTGGTGTGCGGTTTCAGCTTGGCCAGCGTATCGCCGCCGCCGCGCGAAATGCGGCGCCAATCGAACCCCAGCGCCTTGGCGTTCCGGCCGGTTGCAACCTGCACCCACACGCGGCTAGGATGGACGGGTTTGACCGGCTCTTTGGGCTTGGGCTTTTCAGGCGGCGGCGGCGGGGCTTCGCGCTTGACGGTGATACGGCTGAGGTCAACCGCATCGCCGCCAACCCGCGCATCGGGCAACGCCGCGCTGCTGAGATCAGCAAAGGCATCGGCCACCCGCGCAGGTGGAGCAGGGGGCGGCGCTGGCGCGGGAGCGGGGTCAGGGGCGGGCGTTGGCGTTGGCGCAGGCACCGCGACCGGAGGCTTAACCGGGGCAGGAGCGGGCGGCACGAGTTCTGCGAGCGTTGACGGCGGCCTTGTGCGCGCATCGAGCGGCGGGCCTGCCGGGGCAAGCCTGCTATCGGCGCGTTCTTCTGCCGCGAACCGGGCCAGACGTGGATCATCACGGCCAATGTCAGCAGCGCGCGGGAAAATGCCGAGGTTGGCGGCGGCGGCTTGCTGCGGCTTGGTCAGGCGCGGCATATAGCCGAGATAGGGCACCAGCCGGGTCGCCATATCGCGCGGCATGATCTGTTCGACAATCGCCGCCGTGCGGTCGCTATCGCCCAGGATCGCAAGACCGAAGGCACGGGCACGCTGCGCCGCCATATCACGATTGCCGATCAGCGGGCGCAAGGCTTCTTCAAACTGCACACGGTTGCCCGCAATCGCATGGCTGATCGCGAGCCTGCGGCGGGCCTCGTCATTCGCCGGATCGAGTTCCAGCGCGCGCGTATAGGCCGCCTGCGCCGCCGCCTGTTCCCCCACCAGATCAAGCGTCAGCGCCTGATCGGTGAGCACCTCACGCGCCGGCACCCCCGCCGCCAGCGCCCGTTCAAACTGCACCAAAGCCTCACCAGCGCGGCCTGATCGCAGGTAAACCCCAGCCAACCCCTGCGCCACACGCGGATGGTTGGGGTCAAGTTCCGCCGCCCGGCCAAAGAACCCTATCGCGGCGTCAAGATCATCAACGCCCATCGCCGCCGCCCCGGCCTCAACCAAGGTATCGCGGTCACGCGGGGCCTTGGACAGCGCGACCAATGCGCGGTTCAGGCGCTGGACTTCGGGCGAAGGCAGTGGCTGCACCACTTCGCGCGCGATCACATCCTGCGCCGCTGCGGGGGATGCGACGAACGGCACGGCGACCGCCGCCAACGTCAGCGTCAGCGGGGCAAAACCAAGGAAACCAGCTTTCATCAGTTGCATTTAGCCGACCAACCGTCGCCCGCCAGAGCCATCAGCCTGCCTAAGCGGCGAATGGCACCGCCAATACGCCGGATGGATCGCCGGGCGCATTCCTGCGGCAATTGCTGGCTGGCAACGGTTACTGGTTATTCTGCCGCCCGAGGAAACGCGGGATGCTGAGCGCGGGGCCATCATCGTCGCCATCATCATCGTCATCGCGCGCGGTGCTGCGCGACAGGTTGGCCATGCGTTCAAACAAAGTGCTGCCAGCATTGGAAGCCGCACCGGCATCGCCGCCATCACCGTCCGCACCGCCAAGCAGCGAGCGCCGACGATTGCCGCCCAGCTTCGCTTCGACCGGGCGGTTTTCGGCGGCCAGCCGGTCGGCATTGGCAAGCAGATCATCCTGCACCGGCCCGCCCCTTGCATCGGGTTCGTCCTCTGCATCGGTGTAGGGTGCGTATTCTTCGCCGAGTTCAAGCGCGTCATCATCTTCGCCCGATACCGCCGGGGCGGCTTGGGACGAATCGGAGCCAAGGCCCTCATCTTCATCGCTGCGAAGTCCGGCGAGCGGATCGACAATGCCATCGACATCGTCATCATATTCATCGGCGTAACCATCTGATTCCTGCATCCCGCTAAGATCAAACGGCGCAGCAACTGCCGGTTGCTCCTCTGCCTCATCGGCAAGCTCCAGCGCCTCATCCTCGTCCCCGTCCTCATCCGAATAAGCCGCAGGCGACATTTCGGGCGGGGTCAGTTCAAACGCGGGGATGACAGGAGCAGCGGCGGCAGGCTGTTCGGTCTCTTCGGACGGCAGTTCCATCAGCCCATCGTCTTCGGACAGTTCCAGCACCGGTCGCTTGGGCGCGCGCGAAACGCCGAGCGATACCGGCTGCGAACGTTCAACCGCACCAGCGGCGCTCTGTTCGATCCCGGTGGCGACCACCGAAACGCGGATCTTGCCCTGCAGATCGGGATTGAAGGCGCTGCCCCAGATGATGTTGGCATCTTCATCAACCAGTTCGCGGATGTGGTTAGCGGCCTCGTCGACTTCGAGCAGGCGCATATCCTCGCCGCCGATGATCGAGATGATGACGCCCTTGGCACCGGCCATGCTCACCCCGTCGAGCAGCGGATTGGCGATCGCCTGTTCGGCGGCTTCGAGCGCGCGGTTTTCTCCCTCACCCTCACCCGTGCCCATCATCGCCTTGCCCATCTCGCTCATGACCGATCGCACGTCGGCAAAATCGAGGTTGATGAGGCCCGGCATCACCATCAGATCGGTGATCGAGCGCACGCCCTGCTGCAGCACTTCGTCAGCAAGCTGGAACGCTTCCTTGAAAGTGGTTTCAGCCTTGGCGACCAGAAACAGGTTCTGGTTGGGGATGACGATCAGCGTGTCGACATGGTCTTGCAGTTCGGCAATCCCGGCTTCGGCGGCGCGCATCCGGCGCGTGCCTTCGAACAGGAACGGTTTGGTGACGACGCCTACTGTCAGCACGCCCATGCGGCGCGCGGCTTCGGCGATGACCGGCGCGGCCCCGGTGCCGGTGCCCCCGCCCATGCCCGCCGCGATGAAGCACATGTTGACGCCTTCGAGCGCCCTTTCGACTTCGGCAACGGTTTCCTCAGCAGCGGCTTTGCCAACTTCGGGCCGCGCACCTGCCCCAAGGCCGCCGGTGATTTCGGGGCCAAGCTGGATGCGGCGTTCCGCTGGCGAGGTGCTCAGCGCCTGCGCATCAGTGTTGGCGACGATGAATTCGACGCCTTCAATCTCAGCTTGGATCATGTTGGCGATGGCGTTTCCGCCCGCGCCGCCAATGCCGATAACCGTGATGCGCGGACGCATATCGTCGATCACCGCAGGTCCGATATTGATGCTCATCAGCTTGCCCTCCAGGCGCAGGTAATCAGAATGTTCGACGCGCGCCCCACTTTATTTCCTCTGTGACATAATAAGGTTGCACATTTTATAGCTGCGAAGGCCTTATCCACAATGCTCGGTCAGGTGACAGGTCGCGGCGAACCTATGATCAGCCACCTCAGAAATACTCCTTGAGCGCACGAAACAGCCGCGTTGCAAGCGCCATCGTCCCGCTTTCACGCGCGAAACCGCGATAGACCCCGCCACGCCCAGCGCCCACTGCGCGGATATCAACCGGGTCTTCGGCGGCGTAAAGGCACAGCCCCGCCAACGTCGCAAAACCGGGGGCGTGATGCGCTTCGGGCATTCCGGCAAGCTGCGGCGGTCGCCCCAGCCGCACCGGCATCCCCAGCGCGCCCTGCACGAAATCGGCCATCCCGGCCATTTCTGCCCCGCCGCCGGTGAGTACCACTTGCCCTGCGCGCGCGCCGGAAAATCCCATTTCCTTCAGAGCCTTGCCGACCTCACCTGTGAGGATTTCCAGATGCTGGGTGACGACCGAGATCAGTTCGGCGCGCACGATCCGGTTCTTGTCATCCGCGCCGCGCGCCAGCGGGCCGACGGGCGTGTCACCGCCGGCTTCGCCCCCTGCTTCTCCGGGCGCGCTGACCGGGATCAGTTCGCGGTGATCAGCCGGGCTGGCAACCGCCGATCCGGCGACGCATTTCAATCGCTCCGCCTGCGAACGGCGGATGCCGAAACTGCTGGCTATCGCATCGGTGATATCAGCCGATCCAATTGGCAAGGCCCGCAGCCCCAGCAGCATCCCGCCTGCAAACACCGCCACATTGGTAACATCCGCGCCGATTTCGACCAGCGCCACGCCCAATTCGCGTTCTTCGACCGACAGACAGGCGTGGCCCGCTGCCAGCGGCGCGGCAACCACGCCTTCAACTTCAAGATGCGCGTTCTGCACCGCTTCGGTCAGATTGCGCACCGGCGCGCCATCGGCCAGCATCACGTGGATATCGACCCCCAGCCGTTCGGCATGGAGCCCGCGCGGATTGGCTACCCCGTGCGCGCCGTCGAGCGTGTAATGCGCGGGCTGCGCGTGCAGCACAGTGCGCCCGTCAGGCTGGATCATGGCGCGCGCATGGATCAACAGCTGTTCGACATCCTCATCCTCGATCCGCCGCCCGCCAATCTCGATATCGACCGCGACCACACTGCTCGCCAGCCCTGCCCCGGCGCAGGCGATCCACACGCTGCGCACGTTGCTGTTGGCGCTTTTTTCGGCGCGTTCCACCGCATCGCGGATGGCGAAGGTCGCGCTTTCCATATCGGTGACATAACCGCGTTTGATCCCGGCGCTGGCGCGGTGGCCCGATCCCAGCACCTGCAATTCACCGCTTTCGGTTTCGCCCATGATCATCGCAGAAATGCGGAAACTGCCGACATTCACAGCCGCAAAGGTGCGGGCGAGCCGGCGAGCGGGGGCAGCGCGCGACGCCATTATTCGCCCCCTCCATCATTGGCGGCGATGACCGGCCCTTCGCGCACGCCTTCGGGCAGGCGCATATACAGGCGCGGGGGTGAGCGCATGTCGAAGGCCAGCACCTTGCCGCCCAGCAAGCGGTTCTGCCCGTCCAGCCGCGCGAATTTGACCAGAGCAGTGGCGGCCTCAACCTCGCCTTCGGGCAGCGCGAGCAATTGCCCGGTCTTGAAGGTGAGGTTCCAGCGGCGGTTGCCGACCCATTCGGCGGCTTCGACCTGCGGGCCAAGCGCGGGCGCGGCGGCGATCAATTGTTCCAGATTGCGGGCCTGCTTGGCAGCCCCCGGCCCGGACAGGTGCAGCATTCCCTTGGCCTTGTCCGCGCTGATCGGTTCAAGCTCAACCCCGCCCGCGTCGATCAACACCAGCCGGTCGGCCTTTTCCAGCACCGCGTGGGGCGTGCGTTCGACGATATCGATGGCGAGCGTGTGCGGCAGCTGGATTGAAACCCGCGCGTCCTCGACCCACGGCAGTGCACGCAATTCGGCGCGCAGGGCGGCAATATCCACATCGGGCATCGCCTGATTGCGCTGGGCAAGCGCGCGGGCATAGACCTGCTGTTCGTCCATGCGGGACGTGCCGGTGACGCGCACGTTGCGCACTTCAAAGCCCGCATCGGCGGCAATCCGCGCCACCTGCGCTTCGGCCAGCGCAGGCACACCGGCGAGGCTAGCGATAACGAAGGCGATCCCCACCGCGCCGCCGATGATCATAGCGAGCCAGATGCGGCTCCATTGGTCTTCGGTGAACGGCAGCAGGCCCATCAGCCAATCGAGGAACCGGCTTGCCCGCCCTTGCGCGCGGCGCGCGGTCAGGCTGCGGCTCTGCGCCTTGGCGGCGCGGCGCACCCCGGTGGTGCCATTACGCCGGATCTGCTGCGCCATGCGATCCTCCTGCCTGTTTCAGCGCGTGCACCCGCAGCGCCTCTGCCACCAGCATTTCGACCAGATCGGCATAGGGAATGCCGCAATGCGCCGCCTGTTCGGGGACGAGGCTGAGCGGGGTCATCCCCGGCTGGGTGTTGGTTTCCAGCACGAACAGCCCCGCCTCGCCCGCTTCGTCGTCCCAGCGGAAATCGGTGCGGCTGGTGCCGTGGCAACCCAGCACCTGATGCGCGCGCACCGCGTAATGTTCGCAAAGGGCGGTGATTTCGGGCGGCAGTTGCGCGGGGAAAATGTGCTGCGTGCGCCCGGCGGTGTATTTGTGCTCGTAATCGTAGAAACCGTTTTCGATCACGAGTTCGGTGACGCCGAGCGCGCGCGGGCCTTGCGCGCTGTCTATCACCGCCGAAGTCAACTCGCGGCCCTTGATGAAGGGTTCGGCGAGCAGTTCGGAAAATTCCTGCCACGGGCCTTTCGCATCGCGGCTGATCGGGTTGCCGACATTGCTACCCTCGGTGATGATGGCGACGCCGACCGACGATCCTTCGTTGACGGGCTTGAGCACATAGGGGCGCGGCAGCGGGTCGCGTTCGAACAGTTCCTCGCAGGTGACAATCCGCCCGCCGGGCATCGGTATGCCGTGGGGGACGAGCGCCTGTTTGGTCAGCTGCTTGTCAATCGCAATCACCGAGGTGGCGAGGCCTGAGTGCGTATAGGCCAGCCCCATCAGATCGAGCATCCCCTGCACGCTGCCATCCTCGCCCGGAACGCCGTGGAGTGCGTTGAACACGACATCGGGTTTCGCCTCGGCCAGCCGCAGCGCAACATCACGCCCCATATCGATGCGGGTGACGCGGTGGCCCTTGCTTTCCAGCGCATCGGCGACGCCCGCGCCGCTGGAGAGCGAGACTTCGCGTTCGTTCGCCCAACCGCCCATCAGGACTGCAACGTGGAGGGGGGTGTCGAAACTCATGGCCGCCCCACCCGCTGGATTTCCCATTCGAGGCTCACGCCCGAGTTCGCATAGACCTTTTCACGCACCAATTCGCCCAGCCCTTCGATATCGGCGCTGGTGGCGGTGCCGGTGTTGATGAGGAAATTGGTGTGCTTTTCGCTGACCTGCGCCCCGCCAAGCGTCAACCCCCGGCATCCGGCCTCATCGACCAGCTGCCACGCTTTCATGCCAGCAGGGTTCTTGAAGGTCGAACCGCCGGTCTTGGTGCGCAAGGGCTGCGATTCTTCGCGCGCGGCGGCGATGCGGTTCATCTCCGCGCCGATTTCTTTGGGATCGCCGGGGTGGCCGCGCAGCCGCGCTGAAACCACAATCGCCCCGTCAGGCAGCGCCGAATGGCGATAGGTATAGCCAAGGTCATCCGCCGGCAGCGTCACCAACTCGCCATCGGGCAAAATCACGTCGCAGGTGACGAGAATATCGGCCACCTCGCGCCCGTAAGCCCCGCCGTTCATGCGCACAAACCCGCCGACCGTACCGGGGATGCCGCGCAGGAACTCCAGCCCCGCAATGCCATTGTCGCGCGCGGTGGAGGCGACCAGAATGCCGCTCGCCCCGCCGCCGCAGGTAAGCTCGTTTTCGCCCGTCACCGCGCAGCCCGCAAACGCCTTGCCCAGCCGCACCACCACGCCGGGAACCCCGCCATCGCGGATAATCATGTTTGATCCGAGGCCCAGCGCCATCACCGGGATTTCCCCGCCAAGCCGTTCGAGAAAGGTCTTGAGATCATCCAGATCCGCCGGTTCAAACAACCAGTCCGCCGCGCCGCCGGTCTTGAACCAGACATAGGGCGCAAGCGGTGCCTTGCAGGTCAGCTTGCCGCGAATGCCTTCGAGCGGGATGGGCGCGGCAACCGCACCATCAACCGCGCAGGTCGGGGCCGCGCCGCTATCATATTCATAATCATCGCCCGGCTGGTTCATGCCGCGCCTCGCTTCGCGGCAATCGCCGGGGCAAGGCCCGCCGCCCAGCGGGTAATATCCCCCGCGCCAAGGCACAAAACCATATCGCCGGGCGCGAGTTCGTCCGCCAGCGCTTGGGCAAGCGTATCGGCTCCGTCGATCACCCGCGCCGCCCGGTGCCCGCGCGCCTTCATCCCTGCGACCAGCGCAGCGTGATCGATACCGGGCAACGGCTCCTCACCCGCAGAATAGACCGGGGCGACATAGGCGATATCGGCATCGTCAAAGCAGGACTGGAACGCCTCCATCAGATCATTGAGCCGCGAATAGCGATGCGGCTGGGCGACCGCGATCACGCGGCCTTCCGTGCCTGAAACAGCCTCACGCGCGGCGGAAAGCACCGCGCGGATTTCAACCGGGTGGTGGGCGTAATCATCGATGATCGTCGCCGCGCCGCCATCCACCGCCACGCTGCCAACCTTGGTGAAGCGCCGCCGCACCCCGCCAAACCGGGCAAAGCCGGTGCGGATCACTTCGTCAGAGCAGCCCATTTCAATCGCCACCGCAATCGCGGCGAGTGCATTCTGGACATTGTGCCGCCCCGGCATCGGCAGGTGCACGCCTTCGATGCGCCTGTCCTCCGCCCCGCGCTGACGCACGATCACATCGAAGGTGTTCCCGCCTGCGCTGCTGCGCACATTGACCCCGCAGATGTCGGCTTGCAGCGAGAAGCCGTAAGTCACCACCTTGCGATCGCGCACCTGCCCGATCACCGCTTGCACTTCGGCGTGATCGATGCACAAGACCGCCGCGCCGTAGAACGGGACATTGTGGATGAACTCCACAAACGCGCGTTTCACCCCATCAAAATCGCCGTAGTGATCCAAGTGTTCGGGATCGATATTGGTGACGACCGCAATGGTGCCGTCCAATCGCAGGAAGCTGCCATCGCTTTCGTCGGCTTCAACCACCATCCAATCGGAATCGCCCAGCCGCGCGTTCGAACCATATTGTTCGATGATCCCGCCATTGATGACGGTGGGATCGACCCCGCCTGCATCCAGCAAGGTCGCGATCATGCTGGTGGTGGTGGTTTTGCCATGCGTGCCCGCCACCGCGACGGTGGATTTGAGCCGCATCAGTTCCGCCAGCATTTCCGCGCGGCGCACCACCGGGATGCGGTTTTCCAGCGCGGCGGCAACTTCGGGATTGGTGCGGCGCACCGCGGTCGAGGTGACGACGACCGCCGCGCCCTCCACATTCTCCCGCGCGTGGCCGATATGCACGGTAATCCCGCGCGCGCGCAGGCGTTCTACGCTCGCCCCTTCGGCGATGTCGCTGCCCTGCACGGTATAGCCAAGGTTGCGCATCACCTCGGCAATGCCGGACATCCCGATCCCGCCGATGCCGACGAAGTGGATGGTGCCGATATCGGTTCCAACACCCTTCATGGGTAGGCCCTGTCCTTGGCAGCCTTGCGGGTTGCGGTCTGCGGGCGCGTGGCGGTTTGCGCGGCGCGGGGCGCGCCCTCTCCCACCCGGATCACGTCCATCAGATCAATCCCGCTCATGCTTTCGACCAGATCGGCCAAGTCCTTCGCCGCATCGGGCCGCCCGCAATTGAACGCACAATGCGCCGCATTGGCGAGGCTGGCGGGGTTCATCGCCATCGCCTGTATCTGCTTGGCCAGTTCTTTCGGCTGGAACGCAGCCTGCCGGATCATCCGCGCTCCGCCCGCCTTGACCATCTCGCGGGTGTTGGCGGCCTGATGGTCGTCGGTCGCAATCGGCAGCGGGATCAGGATCGCGGGCCGCCCGACCGCCGTCAGCTCGGCAATGGTCGAAGCGCCAGCGCGCCCGATAAACAGATGCGCGTCCGCCAGCCGTTCGTGCATATCTTCAAAATAGGTGCCGAGTTCGGCGGGAATATCATGTTCGGCGTAGCGCGCCCGCACCGCGTCGATATCCTCTGCGCGGCATTGCTGGGTCACTTGCAAACGCTGACGCAGCGCCGGGGGCAGCATCGCCAATCCATCGGGCACGACCTCGGACAAGACCCGTGCGCCCTGACTGCCGCCGGTAACAAGGATGCGCAGCAGGCTGTCTTCGGTAAAGGCGGGGAAATCCTGTTCGCGTAAAGCGCCCACATCGGCGCGCACCGGGTTGCCGGTCAGGTGCACCTTGTCGGCGTGTTTCGGGTTCAGCCGGTCAACCTTGGCATAAGACGTCGCGATTCCATCGACCCGGCCCGCCAGCAGCCGGTTGACCCGGCCCAGCACCGCGTTCTGTTCGTGCACCACGCTCGGCAACCCCGCCGCCGTCGCCGCCAGCAGTGCGGGCAGCGCGGGATAGCCACCAAAGCCGACGATGGCCGAAGGCTCGAACGCGTCAAACAGCCGCAGCGCCATGCGCCGCCCTTCGAGCACAGCACGCACACCCGCAGGCCAGCCCAGCGGGTTCTTGCCAAACCGGCCTGCGGGCAACACGTGGGCGGTCAGGTAATCGGGCTTGCCGGGGATATTCGCCCCGCGTTCATCGGTGATCAGCGCGACGTGGTGCCCGCGCTCGTGCAGTTCTGCCGCCAGCGCGAAGGCCGGGATCAGGTGCCCGCCGGTGCCGCCCGCCGCCAACACGAAATGGCGTGACGCGCCTGTCGGTATCTGGCTGGTCATGCGCGTTCCTCCTTGCGATCGATCAACCCGCGCAATCCGCCGCCCTCACGAGCGAGGAACGGATTGCGCCGGGTGATCGCCAGCAATAGCCCAAGCGTGAAGCACACCGCCAGTGTCGATGATCCGCCATAGGATATCAGCGGCAAAGTCATCCCCTTGGACGGGAACAGTTTGAGGTTCACCAGAATGTTGATGAAGGCCTGCCCGCCGAATTGGGTGATCAGCCCCGCACCGGCGAGCAGCGCGAACAGGTTGTCTTCATTCACCAACCGCATCAACGCGCGCAGCACCAACCCGCAATATAACAATACGATCAGGGCGCAGATGATCAGCCCGAATTCCTCACCAATCACGGAGAAAATATAATCAGTGTGGGCTTCGGGCAGGTTCATCTTGCGGATGCCGAGCCACAAGCCGCTGCCCGTCCACCCGCCCGCTGTCAGCGTGCGCTGCGCTAGGTCAACCTGATCGAACGCGGTGCCGCCGCCCAGAAACCCGTCAATCCGGTGGCGGGCATTGTCGTAGAAGAAATAGGCCAGCGTCAAAGCGCCCGTGCCCAGTGCGATCACTGCGCCGATGCGTTGCCAGGGGATGCCCGCCAGCAACACCATCACCAGCCAGATGCCCGCAAACAGGATCGCATCTCCCAGATTGGGCTGCGACATCAGCAATCCGGCGATAAGCGCCATCAGCGCGCTGACATAAAGAATCACCGGCAGGCCGGGATCGCGCAGCCGCCAGCTTAAAATCCACGCGCAGATGATCGCAAAGCCGGGCTTGAGAAACTCCGACGGTTGCAGCGACATGCCCAGATTGATCCAGCGCCGCGCGCCGTTTTTTTCCTCACCGATGATCGGCACCAGAAACATCAGCGCCAGCATGATCGCTCCGACCAGAATGCCGATGCGGCGTGCCTGATCCCGGCTGGCAAACGACAACCCGATCATCAGCGTCAGGCCCATCAGCTGAAACACGATGTGGCGTTTGAAAAACATGAATTCGTCGAGCGTGACTGTGGCGGTCGAAAGCTGATCGGCGCTGGCAGGTGACGCGGCGGCCACCGCGACGATGCCGACCGCCATCAGGGTAACGATCAGCGCCAGCAACACCTTGTCGATTTCGCTCCACCAGATGCGCAGGGCATCACGCCAGCGGCGCTGGATCGAAACCGGGGTGAGCGAATTGCTGCGTCCGCGCGCCGCTGCGGTATAGGTCGGCGCGGTCATGGCAAGGGGCTCCGGCTTGCAGCGCCACCTGTGCCAGTATCGCAGCCGGTGATCGCACCAACCATCTGGCGGAAATGGTGCCCGCGCTTTTCGTAATCGCGGAACTGGTCATAGCTGGCGCAGGCAGGGGACAACAGCACCACCTCTCCCGGCCGCGCGGCCTCGGCAGCACGGCGCACGGCTTCGCTGATGAGTTCGCAGCGTTCAACCCGGACGCGCCCTTCGAGCAGGTCGGCAAATACCGGCCCAGCCTCACCCACGGTATAGGCCGCCGCGACATTGCCAAGGTGATCACCGCAGGCGCCCAGCCCATCTTCCTTGGGCAGGCCGCCAACGATCCAGTGGATGCGCGGCGCGCCGTCATTGATGGCTGCATCGGGCGTGAACGCGGCCAAGGCCGGGGCGGCAGAGGCGGCGTTGGTCGCCTTGCTGTCATTGATATAGACCACGCCATTGACGTCGCACACCCGCTCCATCCGGTGCGGCAGGCCGCGGTAGGAGGCGAGCCCGTGGGCGATGGTCGCATCGTTCAGGCCAAGCTGGCGGCAGATGGCAACCGCCACCGCCGCGTTCTGGGCATTATGCGGCCCGGCGAGCGAGGGCGAACGCCCTTCGGCAAACCCGGCGGCCGCCAGATCATCGGTCTTGACCCGCACGACCGGCTTGCCCGCTGCGGCGATGCGATCGGCAATCGCGCTGGTCGGGGCATCCTCATCGCAGATCAGCGCGGTGCCGGTTTCCTGCATCGCAAACAGGCGTTCCTTGGACGCGGCATAGGCGGCAAACCCGGCATAGCGATCAAGGTGATCGGGGGTGATGTTGGTCAGCGCGGCGACATCGCAATCGAGCGTGAAGGTGAGATCGAGCTGGAAACTCGACAGTTCGAGCACATAGACGCCTTTTTCGGCCAAGGGTTCCTGCGCCAGAATCGCCTCACCAATATTGCCGCCCATAACCGATGGCACGCCAGCTTCGGTCAGGATGTGATGCACCAGCGCGGTGGTAGTCGATTTGCCGTTGGTGCCAGTGATGCCGACCACCTTGTGCGGCGGCAGGCTTGCCCGTGCCATCGCAAATAGCTCGATATCGCCGATCACCGGCAGGCCATATTGCCACGCATGGGGCCCGATCGGATGGGTGTTCAATGGCACGCCGGGCGACACGATCACGCCCGCAAACCCAGTCAGGTCAAGCTCCAGCGGATCGACCAACTGGCAACGGCCTTCAAACGGCGCGCGCGCCACGTCCTGCCGATCCCACGCGACCACCTCTGCCCCGCTGGCCATCAACGCCTCAGCCGCCGCAGCGCCCGATCGGGCGAGGCCCAGCACCGCAAAGCGTTGACCGGCAAAGGCGGGGGAGGTGATCACGCGCGCATCGCCCCTTACCGCAGCTTCAGCGTCGACAGGCCGATCATCGCGAGCACGATAGCGATGATCCAGAACCGGATCACGACCTTGCTTTCGCTCCAGCCGAGCTGTTCAAAATGATGGTGGATCGGGGCCATGCGGAACACTCGCTTGCCGGTGCGCTTGAACCAAAACACCTGCACGATCACCGACACCGCCTCAAGCACGAATAGCCCGCCGACGATGGCGAGCACAACTTCATGGTGCGAAGCCACCGCGATCGCGCCCAGCGCCCCGCCAAGGGCCAGCGATCCGGTATCGCCCATGAACACCGCAGCGGGCGGCGCGTTGAACCACAGGAACGCCAGCCCCGCGCCCATGATCGCCGCGCAGAAAATCGCCAACTCGCCCGCTCCGGGCACGTGCGGGATGCCAAGATAGCTGCTGAAATCAGTCCGTCCCACCAGATAGGCGATGATCGCAAAGGTGCCGGCAGCGATAATCACCGGCATGATCGCCAGCCCGTCCAGCCCATCGGTCAGGTTGACCGCATTGCCCGCGCCCACAATCACAAACGCGGCAAACACGTAATAGGCCGGGCCGAGCGGGATGCTGACGCCGGTCAGAAACGGCAGATAGAGGTTGGTGTTGATCTGGCTGACGATCAGGTAGCTCGCCACCCCGGCCACCACGAATTCCAGCGCCAACCGCACCCGCGCCGAAACGCCTGCGTGGCTGTTCTTCGATACCTTGTCATAATCATCAAGGAAACCGATGAAACCGAACCCGATTGTCACCGCCAGACAGGCCCAGACAAACGGGCTTTCCAAATCCATCCACAACAGCAGCGACAGCGTCAGCGCGGTCAGGATCATCAACCCGCCCATCGTGGGAGTGCCGCGCTTGGCGAAATGGGTTTGCGGCCCGTCTTCGCGGATCGGCTGGCCCTTGCCCTGCCGCACGCGCAAAAGGTTGATGAAGCGCGGGCCGATTACAAGGCCGATCAGCAACGCTGTCATCAGCGTCGCCCCGGCGCGAAAGCTCTGGTAGCGCACCAGATTGAAGATGCCTTCGAAGCCAAGCCACTCGGCAAGCAGATAGAGCATTTAATCGTTCCTCGGCGCCCGGTGCTTCGGGCCTCAGCCTCCCGCTGCGGTTCCGGCAGGGGCGTTATCGGTAAAATGTGTCACCAGCCGGCCCAACCCGACCGAATTGGAACCCTTGACCAGCACCGCGTCCCCCGGAGCAAGACCATATTGCCCGAGCGCCGCGATGGCTTCGGCAGGTGTTCCGCAATGCGCGAAGGTGATGGGCTTGCCAAGCGCGGCGGCGGGCAGTTTCCCCAGTTCCTCCGCCAGCGCGCGCATCTCGTCACCCACCAGAATTGCGTGGCTCACCCCGGCTTCGGCCAAGGGCTCGGCCAGTTGGCGGTGAAAGGCGGGGGCAAAATCGCCCAGTTCCTTCATGCTACCCAGCACCGCGATGCGGCGGACGGCGTTGGTGGCGGCGAGTGTTTTGAGCGTCGCGCGCATTGATGCGGGGTTGGCGTTGTAGCTTTCATCGATCAGCAACGCGCTGCCGCCGGGCACATTTAAGGTATGGCGCGCACCGCGCCCCTTCAGCCCGCCCATTTCGGCCAGCGCCAGCCCGGCGCTCGCCAGATCGCCGCCCGCCGCGCGCACCGCAGCCATCACGCCAAGCGAATTGAGCACCCAGTGCTCGCCCGGTTCGGCAATCGTGTAGCACAGCCGGATATCGCCCATATCCGCCGTGACCAGCGCCCCGCCACTGGCTGCCGGGATCGCATCGAGCAGGCGCACGTCCGCACCATCTGCGCGCCCGAACGTGATGACCCTCGCCCCGAACGCCTTTGCATGGGCGATCAGCCGGTCGGCGTGTTCGGCATCAGCGGGAATAATCGCCGTGCCGCCGGGAACCAGCCCGGTAAATATCTGCGCTTTTTCGTCGGCAATCGCTTCGAGGCTGCCAAGGTTTTCGATATGCGCGGGCGCGATGGTGGTGATCAACGCGATATGCGGGCGCACATGATCGGCCAGCGGCGCGATTTCGCCCGCGTGGTTCATCCCCATTTCGAACACGCCGAACTTGGCCCGCGCAGGCATCCGCGCAAGACTGAGCGGTACACCGACATGGTTGTTGTAGCTACGCACAGAGCGATGCGCTGCGCCGCGGCTGGCGCGGTCAAGACAGGCGAAAATCGCTTCCTTCACCCCGGTCTTGCCGACCGATCCAGTGATCGCAATCCGCACCGTCGCAGCCCGATCCCGCGCGGCGTGGGCGAGCGCGTGGAGCGCGGCGGTTGTATCTGCGACCAGCACGTGGGGAAAATCGACCGGACGATCGACAATCGCGGCAACCGCGCCCTTTTCAAAGGCCTGAGTGATGAACTTGTGACCGTCCATCGCTTCGCCGCGCAGCGCCACGAACACATCGCCCGGTTTGACATCGCGCGAATCCATTTCGACGCCCGCGGCCTGAAAATCGTGGCTGGCAATCCCGCCCGTCGCCGCTTCGATTTCAGCAGCGCTCCACAATGCGTGTTGCAGGGCATCGCGCGCGGCAACGGGCCATTGGCGCAGCATCGGGTGCAGCGCATTCATCGCGGCGCGCTCCCACCAAACGCGGCGCATTGGCGCGCGACCTCGACATCATCGAAGGCTTCGATCCGCATAGTTTCTCCAGACCCGAATATTTGTCCCTGCTCGTGCCCTTTGCCAGCGATCAGCACAATGTCGCGTGGCCCGGCTTCCCCAACTGCGGCGGCGATGGCGGCGCGGCGATCACCGATTTCGCGCGCTGATCCGCCTGCTCCGGCCATGATGGCGGCGCGGATTGCGGCGGGGTCTTCGCTGCGGGGGTTATCATCGGTGATGATGGCAAGATCAGCCATGCGCGCGGCGACTTCGCCCATCAACGCGCGTTTGCCGGTGTCACGATCACCGCCCGCGCCGAACACCACGATCAACCGGCCGCCGCTTGCCACGTGGGGGCGGAGCGCGGCAATCGCGGCCTCCAGCGCATCGGGGGTGTGGGCATAATCGACATAGGCAGGCGCACCGGCAGGGTTGAGCGCGGCGCGTTCCAGCCGCCCGCGCACCGGTTGCAGGCGGGTGAGTGCATCGAACACCGAAGCAGGCGCGATCCCCGTCGCCAGCGCCAGTCCGGCGGAAACCAGCGCATTGGCAGCCTGATAGGCACCGATCAGCGGGAGATTGACCGAGCGCGTCTCATCGCCATGCGCAATCACCAGCGTCTGGCCAAGATGGCCGGGTTCCCGGTTGACGAGCCGCAAAAAACTGCCGCCCTCACCCACGGTGCACACATCCAAGCCGCGCGCTGAGGCGGTGGCGATCGCCTGTGCTGTCCATTTCGAACCATCGCCCGCATCATGGATCACCGCCGGGGTTCCGGGTGCGGCGACTTCGGTAAACAGCCGCATCTTGGCCGCGAAATAGCCCTTCATCGTGCCATGGTAATCGAGGTGATCGCGGCTGAAATTGGTGAAGGCGGTGGCTGCCACACACAGCCCTTCGTTGCGGTATTGGGACAGGCCGTGGCTTGATGCCTCAAACGCCACATGGGTCACGCCTTCACGCGCCAGCCCGCTCATATTGCTGAGGAAGGTGACGATGTCGGGGGTGGTCAGCCCGGTCGAAACCGAGCCATCGGGGGTGGTCACCCCCAGCGTCCCGATGCTCGCCGCGCGTTCGCCCGCCATGCGCCAGATTTGCCGCGTCATTTCCACGCACGAGGTTTTGCCGTTGGTGCCCGTTACCGCCACGATGGTGTGCGGCACCGGGGCAAAGAACCCCGCCGCCAGCTGCGCAAAGGCGCGGCGCGGCTGCGCATCGGCAATGTGGAGCGCGCCTGCAACCCGCGCTTCGGGCCGGGCGACGATGGCGACCGCGCCCGCCTCAATCGCGGCGGCGATGAAATCCTCACCATTGACCGCCGCGCCCTGAAACGCGCCGAACACCGTGCCGGGGGCAACCTTGCGGTGATCGATCGCAAAGCCGGTGACGCTGACATCGCCCGCCCCGCCCGGCGCAATCCCCGCGCGCTGCATCAGGTCGGCCAGCCGCATCAGTGCTTGTCCACCAGATATTGCAGATCGGAAATATCGACATCGCGCCGCTCATCGGGCTGCACCCCCAGCATCGGGCCGATGCGCGGCACCAGCCGGCCCACCACCGGCGCGGCGTTGAACGCGGCGGTGCGCTGGAATGATGATGCCACTGTGCCTTTGGGCTCATCGATCACGATCACCACCACATATCGCGGCGCATCCATGGGAAACGCAGCAGCGAAGGATGATACCAGCGAGGTTTTGTTATACCCCCCGCCCGAAGCTTTCTCGGCCGAGCCAGTCTTGCCTCCGACCCGGTATCCCGGCGCATCGGCGTTCCTGCCAGTGCCATAAAGCGAGATCATCCGCAGCATCTGCCGCATCCGCGACGAGGTCGATTCCTTGAACACCCGCCGCCCACGCGGCACATCGGCCGGATCAAGCTTCATCAGCGTCGACGGACGCCAGATCCCGCCATTGACCATCGCGGCATAGGCGCTTGCCAGATGCAGCGGCGTGACGGCGAGGCCGTGACCATAGCTGACGGTCATGTTGGTGATGCGGGTCCACTTGCCCTTGGGCCACAACGGAAACCCGCGCGCGGGCAGGTCGATAAACGGGCGGCTGTCCATGCCCAGATCGATCATGGTGCGGCGCAGGCGTTCGGCGCCGAGTTCATCCGCCACCCGCGCGGTCACGGTGTTGGAGGAATAAACCAGCGCCTGCGGGACATTGAGCGTTTCGCCCTTGGGCCTGAGATCCCTTATCGTGCTGCGGCCAACTGAAATCGGGGCGGCATTCCATGGTTTGCCCAAATCGCGCACCACGCCTGCATCAATCGCGGCGGCAATGCTCAGCGGTTTGAAGGTCGAACCCAGTTCATAAACCCCGTTGGTGACACGGTTGAACCCGTTTTCGGCCCCGGCTGCGCCCGCGGTATTGGGATCGAATTCGGGCAAGGAGGCCATCGCCATCACCTCGCCGGTATCGACATCCAGCACGATCCCCGCTGCGCCAATCGCGTTGGTTGCCAGCATCCCGCGCCGCAATTCATCTTCAAGCGCGCCCTGCACCCGCACATCGATCGACAGCGCCACCGGCTCTGCGCGCGTATCGGGATTGCTGAGCCGCGCATCGAGCACCTGCTCCATCCCGGTCTGACCGCCCTTGCCTTCGACGACATAGCCCAGCACATGGGCTGCCAGCGTGCCTTGGGGATAGTAACGATCAGTCTCACGCGGGATTTCCAGCGCGATTTCGCCCAGCGCAAACACCTTGTTGGCCTCTTCGGGCAGCAGGCGGCGGCGCAGATAGCCCGCCCGGCCCGATGCCAGGCGGCTGGCCATGCGGGCTTCGTCGATATCGGGGAAAATCGCCTTCAATTCGCGCGCCACGTCCTGCGGGCTGCGCACCAGCGGCGCGCCAACATCGCCCATTGCCTTGGGATCGAACCACAAGGCATAGGCCGGAAATGCGCGTGCCAGCGGGGCACCATTGCGATCGGTAATCTCACCGCGCGAAGGCAGCAAGGCGTCCTGCAGGCTGGTGCGCTGCGGGGTTTGCCCGGCCAGCCCCAAAGAAGCGATCCGCAACAGCGCGATCAGCGTAATCAGGGCAAATGCGGCAAAGATCCACAGCACCCGGAACCGGGCCGTCCACAATAATTGCGCCCGCAGATTGACACTCTGCAAGCGGCCAGCCGGAATTGAAGGGACTGCCGTGGTGGCAGTCATGGTGTTCATTCGCCAACACCCTTGGCGGAGATGGTTTGGGCCTGCGCGGCGCGGATCGGGGAGGCTTCGATCAGGAAATCGCCAAAGGCATCGCTGAACACTTCGCCCGCGCCCCTTTCGCCGACGGCCGAGGCGAGCGTGACGGTCGCGCCCGACACTGGTGAACGCATCGGGGCTTCGGCGGCAAGGCTCCCATCGGGGATGTCCGCCCGCGCAAGGCGGATCGGTGCGGGCGCATTCGGGCCGGGCCGCTGGCCAAGGCTGGCAAGCTGACGTTCGCCATCAAGAAATTGCCCGGCACGCGGGGCGGCGTAACCGAATTCGACAGTGTTCCACATGGCAAGCTGGCGCTGGCTGGCGCGGGTCTGGAATTCGGTTTCCAGCAGCAGCGTCTCGCGTTGCAGCGCGATCACCTGGCGTTCGGCCAGCAGCACTTGGCTTTTGACCGCATGAACCTTGAAGCTGAGGATGACGACCAGCGCAAAACAAACCGCCAGCACCGCCATCCATCCCAGCGACCTTGCCTGAGTGCTGCTGATCATGCTGCAATGCTCCTGGCTGGCGCGCCGGTGCGGATTGCATGGCGCAAGGTGGATGAACGGGCACGCGGGTTGCGGGCAAGTTCCGCTTCGGTCGGACGGATGCCCTTTGACAGGTTGGCGAAGGTCGGCGGCGGGCCGGGGATTTCGCCGGGCAGGTGGCGCGATACGGAACGCCCCGCGCCGCTGCGTTCACGCAGGAAGTGTTTGACGATGCGGTCTTCAAGGCTGTGAAAACTGACCACCGCCAACACCCCGCCTTCGCCCAGCAGCGCCTCGGCCGCGGCAAGGCCAGCTTCGAGCTCGCCCAATTCATCGTTCACATGGATACGCACCGCCTGAAACGTGCGGGTGGCGGGGTCTTTCTTGTCGTGCGGCTTGTGGCCCAGCGCGCGGCGCACCACGCGGGCGAGTTCGCCGGTGGTCGCCAGCGGGCGCGCAGCGACAATCGCGCGGGCGACGCGGCGCGACTGGCGTTCTTCGCCGTAACGATAGAGCACGTTCGCAATTGCTTCTTCATCGGCTGTGTTGAGGAAATCGGCCGCGCTTTCGCCATCCCGGCTCATCCGCATATCGAGCGGGCCATCGTGCATGAAGGCAAAGCCCCGGTCGCCTTGATCAAGCTGCATCGAGGACACGCCGATATCCATCACCACCGCATCGACCTGCGCAATGCCGAGCCGCGCCAATTCTTCGCGCATCGCGGAAAAGCGCGCCGGGTGAAGCGCGAGGCGGCCTTGATATTGCGCCACCATCACCTGCCCGGCAGCAATGGCATCGGGATCACGATCAAACGCGTGCACCTGCGCACCCGCATCGAGCAGCGCCTGCGTATAGCCGCCCGCGCCGAAGGTCGCATCGATGATGGTCATGCCGGGGGCAGGCTTGATCGCCGCGATCACTTCGCCGAGCAGCACGGGGATGTGCGGAGCGTCGACCATCACGCCGCCCCCTTGTTTGCGGCGGCGATCAGCTTGGCGCAAGCGGCCTGCGCGCCCTTCCACGCGGGGTCCATCCGCGCGAGTTCGGCCGGGTTCCAGACGAAGAAGAAATCGCCCGCGCCCTGAAAATAAAGCCCATCGCCAACCTTGCCGAGATCGCGCAGATGTTCGGGCATGATGAAGCGCCCGCTGTCGTCGAAGGGGAGCTGTTCAAAGCCGAAGAGCTGCTGGGCGCGGACATCGCGGTCGAAATCGGCATCGCCCAACCGGATCGCGCGTTCTTCTTCGCGTTCGAGTTGCTGGTTGAGTTTGTCAGTGCGCGACAGGCCGAACCCGATCAGGCAATCGAACCGGTCATGCGCGGCAAGGCACAGGATGCGGTTGCCGCCTGAACTTTCCTTTACAGCCTTGCGGAAGGCGGGCGGCAGGACAAAGCGGCCCTTATCGCCCGAAGGCGAGTAGGCTTGGCCGCTATATCCTCCAAACGCAGACACCCTCCCTGATCCCCTCTCGCCCTGTGCAACACGCCTTCTTCCCCGCCGCCCGCGCAAGCGCGAGCGGTGCGCCGACGCCCATCAGCCGGGCGCGGTGCGAGCAAGCATGTCTGATACCCCCCGGTAATATCGGGGAAGACACGGAGATGGAAGGGATTTTTACGGGAAAATGCGGGATAACTTGCTATAATATTGTTTTTAATTGATTAATGCCAATATCAGGGCGCTCACTCGGCAGGTGATTGACGCGATATCTCCCCGTGACACGCACGCGAATCAGCCGATTTGTGGTGGTTTTGCCGGGCGTCGCGACTCCGAGTCTGACTGCTCCCGCGATTTCCCCAAGGGTGGTTAATCCAGCGCGGCGGCCAGCACTTCGTGCAGCCGCTCCCCGCCTTCGCCCGCCAGTTCCGGATGCTCGAACAGCGCCGCATCGGCGATCACCATCACCCGGCCCTTGCCCACCCGGCAGCTTGCCGCTGCACCTGCGGCCAGCCGCGTGCAATCAGCCACGCCGGGATCGGTGATGGCAATGCGCCCCGCCAGCGCCAGCGGCAATTGCCCGCCTGCCAGCGTCGTGGTGGTGACTGCCAGTTCCTGGCCTTCGTCAAAGCTGATCGCCAGCCCCCAGCGTGCCACCACGGGCGGGATCAGCGCGCCATCCACCGGACGGCGCGGATCGCCCAGCGGCGCATCGTAATCCCCCGTCAGCGCCGGATCGAGCACCAGCAATAACCGCCCCCCGCGCCGCACCCATGCATCCAGCGCGACATTATCCGCAGGCGACAATCCGCGCGGCTGGATCACTGCCAGCCGTGCAAGTCCGGCCAGCGGATCAACCTCGGCCGCATCCGGGGGGAGCGCAGGAATGGGGGAGAGCGTGTCGAGCGGGGCAATCCGATAGCGTGCCTCAATCGCTTGGCGCTGCCATGGCGGCGCGGTGTTTCCGGCGGCCAGTTCGTGCAGCTGCGCCCCCTCAGGCCAATATAGCGGCAGGCTGGTCATCAATCCGATCGTCTGCTGCGGCGATTGCGCTGCACCCGTCTCGTCGGTCGGCGCAGGGTTGCATCCGGCCATCGCCAGCAGCATCGCCGCCAGCACATGGCCGCGATTACTGCGACGGCGCGGCATTGCCCGAACCGGATGGGCGCGGTGGCGGCGGCAGGTCGAGCGGGGTGGGTGATGGCGTGGGGCTTGGCTCAAGCGTAATATCGGGCACCACCCCGGCATCGGCGAGCGGATTGGCCTGCGATGGCGCGGGGCTTGGCTCGGTAGTCGGTGCAGCATCAGGCACGGCGGCTTCATCGGCCAGATCGGCCTGGCTGCCGATGATGCTCGCCAACCCGACAAGCAGCACCATCGCGCCAATCCCGAACAGCCCGACCTGCAGCCGCTGGATCGCCTCGGCGCGCGTTTGGCTCGCGGGTGCGGGGCCTTCGCCCTCGCCCGGCTCATCGGAAAACAGGCCGCGACGACCGCTTCCCGGCCCGAACAGGCTGCGCTGGTTCATGCCCCGCAACCGATCAAGCAGCGAAGGCCCGGTCATGCGCCGCTCTCCTGCGCGCTTACCAGCCAATCGAACACCGGCAGGCCCTTGGCCGCCAGCCATTCTGGATTATAGAGCGTTGAAAGATAACGAAAGCCCGTATCGCAAAGGATCGTCGCCACCTGCGGATTGGCGCGCCCTTCGGCTACCAACTCCTTGCCCAGCATTACCGCACCGGCCACATTGATCCCCGATGACAGGCCAAGGCACAGGCCTTCATCCTTCAACAACCGCGCGACCCACATCAGGCCTTCTTCGTCGCTGATGCGGTATTGCGTGTCGATCACTGCACCTTCGAGATTGGCGGTGATGCGCCCCTGCCCGATCCCTTCGGCAACCGAGGAGCCTTCTGCCTGCAATTCGCCGTGAGCGTAGTAATTATACAGTGCCGCGCCGTGCGGGTCGGTCAACGCGATGCGGATATTTTCGTCCTGCGCTTTCAGGCCAAGGCCCACACCCGCAATCGTTCCGCCGGTGCCCGCCGCGCAGGTGAAGCCATCGATGCGCCCGCCCAGCTGCTTCCAGATTTCGGGCGCGGTGCCTTCGATATGGGCGCGGCGGTTGGCGATATTGTCGAACTGGTTGGCCCACACCGCACCGGGCGTTTCTTCGGCCAAGCGGCGCGAGGTGTGGACGAAATGGCCGGGATTGGCGAATTTGGTCGGCGGCACCAGCACCAGCTGCGCACCCAGCGCCCGCAGCGTGTCCATCTTCTCCTGCGACTGGTTGTCGGGCATGACGATAATCGTCTTGTAACCGCGCGCATTGGCGACCAGCGCGATGCCGATCCCGGTGTTCCCCGCCGTGCCTTCAACCACAGTGCCGCCGGGCAGTAATTCGCCGCGCGCCTCGGCATCGCGGATGATCCACAAGGCCGCGCGGTCTTTGACCGACGATCCGGGGTTGGCGAATTCGCACTTGCCCCAGATGTCGCAGCCCGCCACCGCGCTGGGGCCGGCAAGCCTTACCATCGGGGTGTTACCGATCAGGGCGAGCGTATCGCCAAAGGGGCGGGTAATGTTCATGCGTCAGGGATTAGTCGCTCGCGCCGCTCGCCGCAACGGTCAAGGCGCGCGTCCAGCGATCAGGATGCCAGCGCGAGCATGGCCTCGACCGCAAGGCCTTCGTCTATCCCCTCTGCCTTGCGCACTGCGGCCTTTAGCGGCAGCAACCAGCCACCGGCCGCTTTGGAAGGGAACAGCGACGTTCGCCATGTCGTCGCGCCAATCGTCGCCACGACATACACCGATCCCCAGGCCGCGGCATTGACAGCGTGGGCGCGGATCGCGGCCGCCGTCTCGCCGTCGATGGTCAGGAAAAACCAGCTGCCTTTGGTTGCAGCGCCAGCGCTGCCCTGCCACAGCCACACCGTCCCGCACACCCGCCACGGCCCCGCAGAGCCGGTGGGCGCATGGCCCAGTTCTTCGCGCAGGAAACGGGCCAGATCATCGTCCACCGGCCTGCTCCCAACGCCCCGCGATCAATCTTCCGGTGCAATCGTGACGTGCAGACCATCAAGATCGGCGGTGAGGGCAATCTGGCACGACAACCGGCTGGTCGCCGCGCGGTGATCGGAGGATTCGAGCAGATCATCCTCGTCCTCGCTCATTTTCGGCAACTTGTCGGCGAAGGCCGGATCAACATGGACATGACACGTCGCGCACGAACAACACCCGCCGCACAGCGCCAGCAGTTCATCAAAACCATTGTCGCGGATCGCTTCCATCACGGTCAGGCCATCGCCGACGGAAATCTCGCTGGTTTCGCCTTCGCGGTTGGTGACGACCAGTCTGGGCATGGATCAAACTTCCTTTTGGGCTATTGCGCGCAAGGGAGTGCGCTGTGAGGGTGTTTGGCGGGCTGCTAAGATAGTCTGAAGCGCAAGGCAAGTTAAGGAAAGTGGCAGTGGGGCTGACGGCGGAACGATTGCGCGCGGATCTGGGCGCGCTGGCGCTGCGCGAGCCGCAGCTGGCGAGTGCGCTTGAACGGATCGGCTATCCCGAACCGCGCCTGCGGGAACGCGGGTACAAGACGCTGCTGCGCACCATCGTCGGCCAGCAAGTCTCGGTTGCGGCGGCGGCTTCGATGTGGCGCAAGCTGGAGGCCGAACTGGGCGCGGATTTCACCCCGGCCTGCCTGCTCGCCCGCGATTTCGATACCCTGCGCGCCTGCGGGCTATCGCATCAGAAACAGGGCTATGCGCGATCCTTGTGCGAATTGGTTGAGGCTGGCGAACTTGATTTGGGCGGACTGCCTGCCGACGATGAGGACGCGATCGCACACCTCACCCGGATCAAGGGCATCGGGCGCTGGTCAGCCGAAATCTACCTGCTGTTCGCCGAAGGCCGCGCCGATATCTGGCCTGCGGGCGATCTGGCGGTGCAGGAAGGGGTGAAACGCTTGCTCGATCTGCCCGAACGCCCGGCGGAAAAGGCCACCCGCCAGCTTGCCGAACGCTGGGCCCCGCAGCGCGGCAGCATGGCGATCTTTACGTGGCATTTCTACGCCAACCCGGCATTGTAAGGCACATCCCAGCGCTTGCGCTTACTGTCTTTGTGTATTACGTATGCAACACACTTAGCCTGTCCGGCTCTGATCGGGAGAAAGCAGTCATGTCGCCATTCACACGCACGCGGGCCCGTTTCCTGACCACCGTAGCGGCGAGCATTGTGGCGCTGCCTGCTGCTGTTCTTGCCAATAATCACACCGCCACTGATGGAACCGCAATGACCGCCCAAACGCAAACCGCCCCGCTGATCGCGCGCAGTGCCCTGTTCGGCAACCCGACCCGTGCGGCAGGGCAGATCAGCCCGGATGGCCAATGGCTCAGCTGGCTCGCGCCGAAGGACGGGGTACTCAATATCTGGGTCGCTCCGGCCGATGATCCGGCCGCTGCGCGCGCGATCACCAGCGCGACTGACCGTCCGATCCGCCAGCATTTCTGGTCGCCGGATTCGCGCGGCGTATTGTATATCCAAGACAAGGGCGGGGACGAAAATTTCCTGCTTTACCGCATCGATATCGCCAGTGGCGCAGAAACCACGCTGACCCCATTTGAAAACACGCGGGTTCAGATCGTCGGCGGGTCGACCACCCACAAGGACAAGCTGCTGATCGGCATCAACAACCGCGATCCGCGCTGGCACGATGTCCACCTGCTTGATCTGACGACTGGCGCGCTTTCGTTGGTGCTGCAGAATAATTCCTACGCCCGGTTCATGGCCGATGACAGCCTGACCTTGCGCATGGCGATGCGCCAGAACGCGGCGGGGGGAACTGATTATTTCAGCGTTGAAAATGATGTTGTCGCGGCTGAGCCGTTCGAGACCACGGCGATGGAGGATGCGCTCACCACCATGCCCGCCGGATACACCACTGATGGTGCCACGCTGTATTGGATCGACAGCCGCGGGCGCAACACCGCCGCCGTGTTTGCGCAAGACACATCGACCGGCGCAAAGCGGGTGATTGCCGAAGATGCCAAGGCCGATATCGTCAGCACCATGCGCGATCCGCTGACAGGCGAGGTGCAGGCCTATGCGGTCGATTACCTCAAGACCGAATGGACTGCGATCGATCCTGATATCGGCGCTGCGCTGGCATGGCTGGGCGAACGACTGGACGGCGATTTCGGCGTCTCCAGCCGCACCGATGATGACCAGACATGGATCGTCTGGAATGATCCGCTGACCCAGCCGGTATCGACCTACATCTATGATCGCACCGCCAAAACGCTGACCCCGTTTTACACGTCGCGGCCCGCGCTGGCCGGGATGCCGTTGCAAGTGATGCACGGATTGGAAATCCCCAGCCGCGATGGGCTTACCCTGCCATCCTACCTCACCTTGCCGCCGGGCAGCGATGCCGATGGCGATGGCCGCCCGGACAGCCCGGTGCCGATGGTGTTGCTGGTGCATGGCGGGCCGTGGGGGCGCGATACCTATGGCTTCAATTCTACCCACCAAATGCTCGCCAATCGCGGTTACGCGGTACTCAGCGTCAATTTCCGTGGCTCGACGGGGTTCGGCAAGGACTTCATCAATGCAGGCAACAAGCAGTGGGGCCTGAAGATGCACGATGACCTGATCGACGCGACCCAATGGGCGATCGGCAAGAGCATTGCGCAGGCCGACAAGGTGGCGATCATGGGCGGTTCCTATGGTGGTTATGCCACGCTGGCGGGGCTGGCGTTCACGCCCGAAACCTTTGCCTGCGGGGTCGACATTGTTGGCCCGTCGAACCTTCAAACCCTGCTGGAAACCATCCCGCCCTATTGGGCACCGGTGGTCAAGACCTTCCACGAACGCATGGGCGACCCCAATACCGAAGAAGGCCGCGCCTTGCTGCGCGCCGCCAGCCCGCTTTACAAGGCTGACCAGATCATCAAGCCGTTGCTGATCGCGCAAGGCGCGAATGATCCGCGCGTCAAACAGGCGGAAAGCGATCAGATCGTCAGCGCCATGACATCCGCCGGGATACCAGTGACCTATGTGCTGTATCCGGATGAAGGCCACGGCTTTGCCCGCCCCGAAAACAGCATTGCCTTCTACGCCATCGCTGAAAATTTCCTCGCCGAATGTCTTGGCGGGCGGGCTGAACCGCTGGGCGATGCGCTGGTGCCGTCAAGCGCGCAGATCGTCGAAGGCGCACAGCACGTGCAGGGCCTTGAGGCAACGCGCGGGGGATAGCCCCGGGGACGCTGCATTCGCACTGCTGACAAGCGCCGCAGACCGCTCTACACAGGTTGCAAAACGCAATCGAGAGGGATCATATGGCACAGCAGCGCAGCATCTTCATCACCGGCGGGGCATCGGGCATTGGCCGCGCCGTCGCGCTACATTTCGGCGCGCACGGGTGGTTTGTCGGGATTGCCGATGTCAACGAAGCCGGGATGGCTGAAACGCTATCCCTGATCGATGGCGATGCAAAATTCGCGCACCGGCTTGATGTGCGTGACCGCGCGGCTTGGGACGATGTGCTGGCGGCCTTTGCCGCCGCGGCAGGCGGGCGGATTGACGCGATGATCAACAATGCCGGGATCGGCACCGGCGGCGCTTTGGCCGAATTGAGCAAGGACGAGATCGACTCCTGCCTCGACATCAATCTGCGCGGGGTGCTGTATGGCGCGCAGGCGGCCTACCCCTATCTCAAGGCAAGCGCGCCCGGATCGGCGCTGGTCAACATCGCCAGCGCGGCGGGGCTTAACGGCGGCAGCGGGATGAGCGTTTACAGCGCGACAAAGTTCGGGGTGCGCGGGATTGCCGAAAGCCTTGATGCCGAATGGGCGCCGGACGGGATCAAAGTCTCCTCGATCTGCCCCAGCTTCATCGATACCCCGCTGCTGGATGGCACCGGCAATCGCAACGCCAACGAGGATATCCGCACGCGGGTCAAAGCCGCAGGGCTGGAAATCACTCCGGTAGAGCAGGTCGCCGAGGCGGTGTGGAACGCGGTCCACGGTGATGATCTGCACTATCTGGTCGGCAAGACCGCGCGCCAGCTGGCCTTTGCCAAGCGCTGGATGCCCGGCAAGGTGCGCAAACAGCAACGCGCCGCCGGGCGGCAGGGGTTGCTGGGGAAGTAAGTTAAGCGACGGATGCAACCGGGTAGTGCTGAAACGGTCGCGCCAGCGACCGCAAGGCCGACTGGCCGCCCGCAGCGATGCGACCTTCAGGTCGCATGAGCGAGGATACCGCACGCCGGACGGCGTGCGAAATCACAAAAGCGCATCAATCGCGTGCGCCAGCCGCACGTCGCGGTGGGACAAGCCGCCGCTTGGCCCGGCATCATGCGTGGTCAGGGTCACTTCGACCTTGGCATAGACGTTGAACCATTCGGGGTGGTGATCCTGCGCCTCGGCCAGCAGGGCGACGCGGCTCATGAAGCCCCAGGCCTCAGAGAAATCATTGAACTGGAACGTGCGGGTGATCGCCTTGCCATCGCGCGTCAGGCTCCATGCAGGATGATCGGCGAGGAGTTGTTCGATTTCGCTGGGGTCGAGTTCGGGGACGGCCATGGCGCAGGTTCCTTGTTGGGTGTCGCTTGTTTGCAGGCGCTCTTTTCCCTAACGCGGCAAGCCAATGCAAGCACCCTCGCCCGCCCTGTCTGTGCATGACCTCGCCTGTCGGCGGGGTGAGCGGTTGCTGTTCCGGCGGCTGTCCTTCGCCTTGGAAGCTGGCGCGGCGTGCCATGTGACGGGCGCGAATGGCACGGGCAAGACCACGCTGATCCGCGCGCTGGCGGGGCTGATGACGCCCTATGCGGGTGAGGTTCGGCGCGAGGGCGCGCTGGGGTTGCTCGATGAAGCCAGCGGGCTTGATCCCGATCTGCCATTGGGCCGCGCGCTGGCGTTCTGGGCGCAGATCGACCGGGCCGGGTTCCTCGCGCTGGAAAGCTGCTGTGATCGGCTCGGTCTGGGCGGCCTGCTCGAAGTGCCGGTGCGGTTTCTTTCGACCGGGCAGAAGAAGCGCGCCGCGCTCGCCCGCCTGGTCGGCCAGCAGGCGCAAATCTGGCTGCTGGATGAGCCGTTGTCGGGCCTCGACGCCGCCTCGCAGACGCTCGTCAGCGCGTTGGTGCGCGAACACCGCGATGGCGGCGGGATCGCGCTGATCGCATCGCACCAGATGCTCGATGTGCCGAGGATGACGAGTTTCGCCATCGAGGACTTCGCGCCTCAGGAGCACGGCGCATGATCGCCGCGCTTCTCAAACGCGATCTGGCGCAACTCTTCCCCTTCACGGGAAGTGGTGCAGCCCTGCCGGTGGTGTTCTTCGTCGCGGTGGCGATGCTGTTCCCCTTCGCGGTTGGGCCGGATGCCAATCTGCTGGCGCGGACGGGCGGCGGGGTGGTGTGGATCGCGGCGCTGCTGGCGGCGATCCTGCCGCTGGAAAAGCTGGTGGCGCGCGATATTGAACTCGGTTTCTTCGACCAGTTGAAACTGCGTGGCATGGCGGAAGAAGCGATGATGGCAGTGCGGCTGATCGCCCACTGGCTCAGCTTTGGCCCGCCGCTGGTACTGGCGACCTTCCCCGCGGCGGCGCTGCTGAAGATCGAGGGCGAGACCTTGCAGATTTTGGCTGTAGGCCTGCTGGTCGGGACACCGGGGCTGGCGGCAATCGGGTTGATGATCGCCGCGCTCACCGCCTCCTTGCGCGCAGGCGCGGCACTGTCCGGCCTGCTGCTGATCCCGCTTGCGCTGCCGATCCTGATTTTCGGCGCGGGCGCGCTGGCGCGTCAGGATCAGGTCAGCCTCGGCTTCGTCGCCGCAATCAGCCTAGCGCTGGTGGCCATCGCCCCATTTGCCGCCGGAGCCGCAATCCGCGCGGCGCGGGAGAACTGACTACCATCGTCACCCCGGACTTGATCCGGGGTCCAGCTTATTCAACGCGGGAACAATTGGCGGCTCGCATTCTCGATCAGATCGCGCATTGTCGCTGCCCGGAGATCAAAAGGAAGCGGGATCCCGGATCAAGTCCGGGATGACGCAGTGTTGTCTCGGCCCTCAGGGCCGCAAGGGCGCCAAAGAGATGGGGCGCCCGCCCGCAGCGGGGGCAGCTTTGCTGCCCGTCTAGCGAGGATCGCGCGCCCGGAGGGGCGTGCGAAAAACCTAAACGTAAGGCGGGCAATCCCGACCCGTCGGGCTTTTCGTGAAAATCTCGTTGCCCGTGTCGGTGATCGCAATCGAATGTTCGAACTGCGCGCTCAGCGACTTGTCGCGCGTCACCGCGGTCCAGCCATCGCCCAGCACCTTGGCCCAAGGCTTGCCGAGGTTGATCATCGGTTCGATGGTGAAGAACATCCCCGGCTTCAATTCCGGCCCCGTCCCGGCCTTGGCCGCGTGGACCACTTCGGGCGCGTCGTGGAACAGGCGGCCGACGCCGTGGCCGCAAAATTCGCGCACCACGCCGTAACGGAATTGGTTGGCGTGGGCTTCAATCGCCGCGCCGATATCGCCCAGCCGCGCGCCGGGTTGTGCTGCCGCGATGCCCAGCATCAGGCATTCATAGGTGACTTCGACCAGCTTCTTCGCCTTCAACGACGGCTCACCCGCGTAGAACATCCGCGATGTGTCGCCGTGCCAGCCATCGACCAGCGGGGTCACGTCAATGTTGAGAATGTCACCATCCTTCAACACCTTGTCACCCGGAATGCCGTGGCAGATCACGTGGTTGATCGAAATGCACGACGAATGCGCATAGCCGCGATAGCCGAGCGTCGCGGGCACCGCGCCTGCATCCAGCATCATACCCCGGATCGCATCGTCGATGCTGCCGGTAGTAACGCCGGGCCTGACCAGATCAACGCAGGCATCAAGGATTTCGGCGGCCAGCCGCCCCGCCTTGCGCATCGCGTCAAAGCCTTCTGGCCCATGCAGTTTGATGGTGCCGTCGCGGTAAACGGTCTGATCGCTGTCAACGAGTTGGTATTGGTGCATAGCGGCCATATAGCGCCGCGCGCGGCGAAAAGCTACATTTCACGCGCATGGGCCAGCGGCCACGTCATCTGCGCCCAAACTTCCGCCCAGACCCCGGCTAGACCCCTTCTAGGCCCGCCTTGGTCAATGTTTCACGTGAAACATTCGGCTTGCCGCCATCGCGCTGCCGGGCAATCTCAATCTATGGGTGACAAGCCGCCAGCCGCGATTATGAAACAGGCATGAGCAAACCCAAAGCACTGATCCAGCCCGATCGCGGAGCCGACGCGATTGCCATCCATCTGGTGAACAAGGATGGCTTTGCCGCCTTCACCAAGACCCTGTCGGCTGGCCAGCGGGCAAGCCTTGCGGGCCAGAAGTTTGAAGGCGGCGGCTATCAGGTCGGGATCGTCCCCGATGGCGATAGCTGGTTCGCGGTGGGCGGGGTTGCCGACCCCGAAAGCCTGTCGAGCTGGTGCCTTGCCAAGCTGGCGGAAGACCTGCCCGAGGGAACCTATCGTGTGGCGAATGGCGCTGAAGGTTCTGGCCCCGGCCCGGCGATGTTCGGCTGGATCACCGGGCAATATCGCTTTGCCCGCTATCGCAGCGATGACAAGCCGGTAGGCGCGCGGGTGCTACTGACCACGCAGGTCGGGCAAATCGGCGCTGTCACAGCCGAGGCCGAGGCCGAATGTCTGGTGCGCGATCTGGTCAACACCCCGCCCGAAGACATGGGGCCAGCCGCGCTGGAGGCCGAGTGCGAGCGGCTTGCCAAGGCGCACAAGGCGCAGCTCACCGTCGTGCGCGGCGATGCTTTGGAACAAGGCTATCCGATGGTTCATGCGGTCGGGCGCGCCGCCACGCGCCACCATGCGCCGCGGCTGATGCACCTTGTGTGGGGCAAGGACAGCGACCCGGTGCTCGCCATCGTGGGCAAGGGGGTGAGTTTCGATACTGGCGGGCTGGATATCAAGCCGTCGTCAGGAATGCGGCTGATGAAGAAGGACATGGGCGGCGCGGCCCACGCGCTGGCGCTGGCCGATCTGATCATGGGCGCGGGGCTGAAGGTGCGGCTGCATCTGCTGATCCCGGCGGTGGAAAACGCGATTTCGGGTTCGTCCTTCCGCCCCGGCGATGTGCTCAAGAGCCGTCAGGGCCTGACGGTTGAGATCCACAATACCGATGCCGAAGGGCGGCTGATCCTCGGCGATGCGCTGACCCGCGCGAGCGAGGAGAACCCCGATCTGATCGTCGATTTTGCCACGCTGACCGGCGCGGCGCGGGTGGCGCTTGGCCCCGATTATCCGGCGATGATGGCGCGCAGTGACGCAACGGCGGAGGCGTTTCTGGCGGCGGGCACAGCCAATGATGATCCGCCCTGGCGCCTGCCCCTGCCCGAGGCTTACCGCGAATACCTATCATCGGACGTCGCCGATATGACCAACGCCTCGGCCAATCCCTTTGCCGGGGCGAGCGTCGCTGGATTGTTCCTCGACCGGTTCGTGACAGAAGGGCTGGACTGGGTGCATTTCGATACCTTCGCGTGGAACCCCGCGCCCAAGCCCGGACGCGCGCGCGGCGGGCGCGGTTTGGGGCTGCGCGCTGCCTGGCACGCGATTAAGGCGCGTTATGACGGGTGACGGTGATGGCCGCCCGCTTGCTCTGATCGCGACTTGTCGCTAACGGGCCTCCCACGCCGCCGCCGGGGAAAGCGCGGCCACACCGACTTTAGCTGACGGAACGCAAATGAGCGGCGCGACGCGCGAGGAAACGGAATACGCTGTGCCTGCGGGCGTGCTGGGTCTGAAAGGCCCGGTCGAAAAGCCTGCGCCCGGCGCGCTGCCGCTGCGCGGGGATCTGGCGCATATCGCGCTCGCCGGAACGCATCTCGCCGCGCATTACGTGATCCCGCAGGTGCGCGTGGTGGGCGAAGCTGGCGCAGGCCTGCGGATCGCCCCGCGCGATGATAGCGAGGTGTTTGCGCAGCTTGCCCCCGGCACAAGGTTCGAATTGCTCGATGTCGCTGGCGGATGGGTATGGGGCTGCCCCGGCCCGCACGGCCCCGCAGGCTGGTGCCGGACGGGCGAACTCGCCCCGGAAGGCGCGTAGGCCATGGCGATCCGCCTGTTCATCGACGGTGCGGCAGGCACCACCGGCCTTGAGATTCGCGAGCGGTTGCAGGGGCGCGATGAGTTCGATCTGATCGTGCTCAACGATGCCCAGCGCAAGGACGAAGCCGCGCGCCGCGATGCGCTCCACGCCGCCGATATTGCGATTCTGTGCCTGCCGGATGAGGCCGCGAAAGAGGCGGTGAAGCTGGCTGAAGGGTCTGGCACCCGCATCATCGACGCCTCATCGGCGCACCGCGTGGCCGAGGGGTGGACTTACGGTTTCCCCGAAATCATCGGGCGCTCTGCCATCGCCAACGCGCGGTTGGTGAGCAATCCCGGCTGTTATCCCACCGGCTTCCTCGCGCTAATCGCGCCGCTGGTGCGCGCGGGTTTGTTGCCCGTCGACTGGCCCTATACCGTCAACGCGGTGAGCGGATATTCGGGCGGCGGCAATGCCTTGATTGCCCGGTTCGAAGCCGAAGGCGCGCCCGCGTTCCGCTCCTATGGGTATGACATGGCGCACAAACATCGCCCGGAAATGCAGCTGCACGCGGGCCTGGAACATGGCGTGATTTTCGCCCCCGCAGTCGTCCCGGCCTATCGCGGGATGGTGGTCGAAGTGCCACTGCATCTTGGCGCGATGCGCGGTGAGCCGACCGCCGACCAATTGCGCGATGCGCTCGGCCAGTTCTACGCCGGATCAGAAGTGATTTCGGTTAGTAAAAATTGTGACGCGGGCGAGATTCTACTGGAACGCGCGGCCGCGCCGTCCGATTCGATGACGCTGCACGTCTTTGGCAACGACGGGGGCTGGCACGCCCGCCTTGTCGCCGTGCTCGACAACCTCGGCAAAGGCGCATCGGGCGCGGCGATCCAGAACCTCAACCTGATGTGCAGCCTGCCCGAAACCACCGGCTTGCGCCTCGGGCCTGCTTAAAATTTAGGCAAGCCCCGATCAGATGCTGTGCACCATTGCGCAGTGCACCATAATCTTGCTAACCGCTGGCCTTCGACGAAAGACATCCTTCGTCCTGAGTCTTCAGGCGGCAAGGATCGTTCAATGCGAGCACCATGATGCTTGGCACGATTCTTGTTAAGAATTGGTCAGCAATCAGCCAGGCGCGGATGGGGAAAACGTGAAAAAGATCGAAGCGATCATCAAACCCTTCAAGCTCGACGAAGTGAAGGAGGCGCTGCACGAAATCGGCGTGTCCGGCATCACCGTCATCGAAGCCAAGGGTTTTGGCCGCCAGAAAGGCCATACCGAACTCTATCGCGGCGCTGAATATGTCGTCGATTTCCTGCCCAAGGTAAAACTTGAGGTGGTGGTGTCCGATGATCAGGCCGAACGTGTGGTCGAAGCCATCGCCGCCGCCGCGCAGACCGGCCGCATCGGCGACGGCAAGATTTTCGTCACCGCGATCGAAAGCGCGCTGCGCATCCGCACCGGCGAAACCAACGACGATGCGATCTGATTTTCCACCCTCTCCTGCCTGCCGCAATGGCAGGCCGGCTTTGCCTAACACGCCAGAATAACCCGGAGTCACCAAACAAATGTCAAAAGCAAAAGACGTCCTGAAACTGATCAAGGACGAAGAAATCGAGTGGATCGATCTGCGCTTCACCGACCCCAAGGGCAAGTGGCAGCACCTGACCATGGTCGCCGGCGTCATGGGCGAAGACGAGCTGGAAGACGGGTTGATGTTCGATGGTTCGTCAATCGCAGGCTGGAAGGTGATCAACGAATCCGACATGATCCTGAAGCCCGATCTGACCGAAACCTGGATCGACCCATTCAGCGCTTCGCCGATGCTGATCATCAACTGCGACATTGTTGAGCCATCAACCGGCGATTGGTACGCGCGCGATCCGCGCACCACGGCCAAGCGCGCCGAAGTCTACCTGAAATCAACCGGGATCGGTGATACCGTCTATGTCGGCCCCGAGGCTGAATTCTTCATGTTCGACGATGTGCGGTTTGAAGATGGCTATGCCGGTTCAGGCTTTGCGATCGACGATATCGAATTGCCGGGCAACACTTCGAAGGAATATGACGGCGGCAACATGGGCCACCGCCCGCGCGCCAAGGGCGGTTACTTCCCGGTCGCGCCGGTCGACAGTGCCGTGGATATCCGCGGCGAAATGGTCACCACGATGCTCGAAATGGGCCTTCCGTGTGACAAACACCACCACGAAGTCGCCGCGGCGCAGCACGAATTGGGCCTGACCTTCGGCACGCTGGTGCAGACCGCCGACCGGATGCAGATCTACAAATATGTCGTGCATCAGGTTGCCCACGCCTATGGCAAGACCGCAACCTTCATGCCCAAGCCGATCAAGGACGATAACGGGTCGGGGATGCACACCCACATCTCGATCTGGAAAGAAGGCAAGCCGATGTTTGCCGGCAATGAATATGCTGGCCTGTCGGAAATGTGCCTGTTTTTCATCGGCGGCGTGATCAAGCATGCCAAGGCGCTGAATGCCTTCACCAACCCGACCACAAACAGCTATAAACGGCTGGTTCCGGGCTTCGAAGCGCCGGTGCTGCTGGCCTATTCGGCGCGCAACCGTTCGGCGTCTTGCCGCATTCCGTACGGATCGGGCGACAAAGCCAAGCGCGTGGAATTCCGTTTCCCCGACGCGATGGCGAACCCCTACCTGTGCTATGCGGCGCTGCTGATGGCGGGGCTCGACGGGATCGAGAACAAGATCCACCCGGGCGAGGCGATGGACAAGAACCTATATGATCTGCCCCCGGCCGAACTCGCCGAGGTGCCGACGGTGTGCGGTTCCTTGCGTGAAGCACTCGATTCGCTGGCGGCCGATTACGAATTCCTGCTCAAGGGCGACGTGTTCACCAAAGATCAGATCGATGCCTATGCTGAACTGAAGTGGGAAGAGGTGATGCGCACCGAAACCACCCCGTGCCCGGTCGAATATGACATGTATTATTCGATGTGATTTTGCGCCTCTCAACCCGCCACGGGCAGAGGCAGTCTGGTAAAATGCAATGGGCCGTCCGGTGATCCGGGCGGCCCTTTTTCTCAAATGTCACCCCTTTCTCTGCCCTTCGCGCAAGGCTATGGCCGCGTGCGTGTCACAACATCAGGAACAATCATGACCAATTCAATCCTGCTGGTGGCCGGGGGGCTGGTGCTGCTGGCACTGGGCGGCGAATTGCTGGTGCGTGGCGCGGTGGGGATGGCGGCACGGCTGGGCATATCGCCCTTGCTCGCCGGGCTTACCATCGTTGGCTTTGGCACCTCGATGCCCGAACTGGCCACCAGTGTGCAGGCCGCGATGGGCGGCTCACCGGGGATTGCGCTTGGGAATGTGATCGGGTCGAATGTCGCCAACAGTCTGCTTGTGCTTGGGGTGTCGGCGCTGATCCTGCCGATCGCGGTCAACCCGGCATCATTCAAGCGCGATTCGATCGCCATGGGCGGGGCCGCTCTGCTGGCGACAGGGGCAGTGATGCTCGGCGTGATCGGGATGGTGCCGGGCGCCATCCTGTTTTGCGCGCTCGCGGGCTATATCTGGTGGGCGTACAAGTCCGAAAGCGCGTCGGATGACGATGAAGCGCACCGCCACGAAGCCGAAGCTGAAGAACACACCGTGCCGCCCGATACGGGCCCGGTGGTGTTGGGCGGACTGATTATCGCCGGTCTTGCCGCCGCGATTTTCGGTGCAGGACTGCTGGTTGACGGCGCAGTCGTGCTGGCGAGCGCGGCTGGGGTTTCGCAAAGCGTGATCGGCCTCACCGTGGTCGCAATCGGCACCAGCCTGCCCGAACTGATCGCTTGCGTGATCGCGGTGATCCGTAAGCACGGCGATGTCGCTCTGGGCAATGTCGTGGGGTCGAACATCTACAACCTGTGCGGTATTCTGGGCCTTACCGCGATGATCCATCCGATTGAGGTGCCTGCCGAAATTGCCAGGATCGATGTCTGGGTGATGCTTGGCGTGACCGCGCTGCTGATCGTGCAACTGCGCAGCGGCTGGCGGCTGTCGCGGGTTGAAGGTGCGTTGCTGGTCAGCCTGTTCGCGGGTTACACGGTGTTCCTGCTGATGCGGTGAGGTGGTTGGCGGGACGGCTCATTCGTCGAGCATGCCCGGGAGTGTCATTAATTTCGTGTTTGGGCGGGCATAATGGATCAAAAGGAGACCCACTATGTCACGACGCAAAGCACCCAGTATTCCGAATGAACTTCTCGACCAGTTGCTTGCTGGCAGCGATGTCAGTGCGGCATTTGACCAGGGAGGTCTGTTCGATGCGTTGAAGAAGGCGCTGTCCGAACGGGCGCTCAATGCCGAGATGGACCATCATCTGGCCACTGATGAGCAGGCAGGCAATATCCGCAACGGCTATGGCCAGAAGTCTGTGTTTACCGACAACGGCAAGATCGACATCGAGATTCCGCGCGACCGATCCGGCAGCTTCGATCCGCAACTGATCGGCAAATACCAGCGCCGCTTTCCCGGTTTCGATGACAAGATCGTCGCGATGTATGCACGTGGTATGAGCACGCGTGAGATCACCAGCTGTCTGCGTGAGTTGTACGGTCTCGACGTATCGCCCGACCTGATATCGACGGTGACTGATGCGGTGCTCGAAGAGGTTGCGGCCTGGCAGGCGCGTCCGCTTGATCCGGCCTATCCGCTGGTGTTCTTTGACGCGATCCGGGTCAAGATCCGCGACGAAGGCCTGGTGCGTAACAAAGCCATCCACATTGCCCTGGGTGTCCGCGCCGATGGCCGCAAGGAAGTCCTGGGGTTATGGATCGAGGAGAATGAAGGCGCCAAGTTCTGGCTGCGCGTCATGAACGAGCTCAAGAACCGCGGCGTCGACGACATCATGCTGGCAGTGGTCGACGGCCTCAAGGGCTTCCCCGATGCGATCACGGCAGTGTTCCCTGATGCTGTCGTTCAGACATGCATCGTCCATCTGCTGCGCAACTCGATGAGCTTTGTGTCCTGGAAAGACAGGAAGCCCCTGGCAAAGGCGCTGAAGGCCATTTACCGTGCCGCCGATGCCAAAGCCGCAGAAGAGGCCCTCGTCGCCTTTGAGGCCAGCGAATGGGGCCAGAGTTATGGCGCTATCGCCCAGAGCTGGCGGCGCGCCTGGGCCGAGGTCGTCCCGTTCTTCGCGTTCCCGGCCGAAGTGCGCCGGATTATCTATACGACCAACGCGATCGAGGCGCTGAACTCCAAGCTGCGCCGGGCGGTCCGGGCCAGAGGGCACTTCCCGAGTGACGACGCCGCAATGAAACTGCTCTATCTGATCTTGAACAGATCGGAAAAAGAGTGGAAGATGCCGCCTCGTGAATGGACCATGGCAAAGGCCCAGTTCGCCGTCATGTTCGGTGAGCGCTTTACCAAAGCCATGGCGGCGTAATGTTAAACCGCCCGCCCAAACACGAAATTAATGACACTCCCGCATGCCCCGCTTGGTTGCCGCGATGAACGATCCCACAAGCGAGAACCCCCAAAAAAGGCTGAGCCAATCCAGCGCAGACGGTGCACTGACGAGGCCAAGATACCCCACTGCTGCCCAGCTGCCCCCGATTGCCAGCATGAAGCCATAAGTCCAGACAGCCGATTCGAGGGTCGCCGCGCGCACCAGCTCGTCCATAAGGGGCAGGCTCTTCATCCAGAACGCCAAACCTACGATCATCAACACGAAGAAAATTACCCCGCCGGCCATCGGATTCAGCCAAATGCTGGGTCCTGATAACGTCAGGACAATCAGAGCCAGCCCCAGAAATACGACTGCCGCAGTCTGCAAGAGATAGAGCGAACGGGAATCCTCAAGGTCCTGCGCATTCGGACCCGTCAGGAAATTCTGCCCGACCTTGGGCGCGGCAAGCACTGCCAGCAGGATCAGTCCAACAATCAGGTATAAGCCCCCGATGCTGAGCGCTACGATGCCCGACAGGCCGAGTGCGTCCAGCATGGAGGTGTCGATATCCAATCCAGTCCTGGCGACAAGTTTACCGACAAGATAGCCGACCAAACCGCCGAAAATGCTCAGAATCACCGTACCCTTAAGGCCCTTGGGTCGCCATTTTCCGCCCGCTTGTACATTGCCATCCGTCGTCATTGTTCGGGCTCCCAATCATCAATAAACAGCTCGGGCACGCTCACCGCGAACAGCTTTGCCATACGCAGCGCCAGCGGCAGCGAGGGGTCGTATTTGTCGGTTTCGACCGCGTTGATGGTCTGCCGCGACACACCCAGCCGCCGGGCCAATTCGCCTTGGCTCCAGCCGTGCGCCTCGCGATATTCCTTCAAGCGGTTGAGCAAATCGGTTTCCCCTTGCAGCGATTCGTTCCTGTAAAGAGCTCTTTACTGTAAAGACCTCTTGTCAGTCAAGAGATCTTTACAGGAACGACCCATCCAGCCTGCACAATTCGGCTCCCCCCGCCGACGATTCCCGTTGGAATTCGCGTAGCTCCTGTGGGGCCTTGGGGGAAATTCGATGCCATTCTTGAAGATGCTTGCCGGTCTGGCCTTGCTCGCGGCACCAGTAATCGCGTCTAGACAAAGTCCGGCGGTTGAAGCCGCGCGCGCTGCCGCAGCGCAATACGACAACGAAGGTGCTCGGGCGATCGTGACCGAAGCCTGCGACGCTGGCGACAGAGCTGCCACTGACGCGCAACGGACCGCCGCGTGGGAACAGGCGCGCCGCGCCTATCGTCAGGGCTGCGACACCGGCGACCGCGACAGCTGCGTGGTGCTGGCCGACATGATGATCGATGGGCGCGGCGGCGACATCGATCGCGCCGGAGCCGCCGCCTTGCTCGAAGCGGAATGCGCACGGGACTATTACGCCTGCGAAACCCTGCTCACCGCGCTCAAACCGTAACCCTGACGCACGAAGGCCGCCCGGTTGCCCGGACGGCCTACTGCCCCCCATTGGTCACAGGCCCGCCCGCAGCCGCGATCTGTTCGGCGGTGTGGAGTGCGACCTTGCCGCCAACCTCGGCCAGCACGGCGGAGGTGTCGAACCACGCTTTGCGGATCGTCACACACGCCCCGGCCACGCTCGCATGGTCCGCGCCATAGGCCGGGTGCAATCATCGGGCAGGAATGACCCCTCCGGCAAGCAATCAGGTGCCGCGCGGGCGATTTTGCATTTTCCTACACCACCTTTTTCTGCCTAGTCAGGAGACCTCGTGTTTCCGCCCCCAGCCATCGAGGTGCCCCCATGACCAAAACCGCCGCCCCCGACCGCAAGCCGGTCTTCGACATCATTCACCGCCTGCTTGGACGCGGATTCCGGCAGTCGGAGGTCAGGCAAATCGACGCCGCGCTCGATGACGTTGAAAGGCCGAAACCGGCGCTGGAAAGGGAGCCTGCCACCGCGTCTGTCCCCTCCATTCGCCGCCAGCGCCAGCCGCGCACCATCGGCCCTGCCGGAATCGCCCTGATCAAGCGGTTTGAAGGCTGCGCGCGGCTGCGCACCGATGGGCTGGTCGAGGCCTACCCCGATCCCGGCACCGGCGGCGATCCTTGGACCATCGGCTGGGGCGCGACGGGGCGCGATCATGTGCATGGCGGACGCATCGCCAAGGGCACTGTCTGGACGCAGGCGCAATGCGATGCCCGGCTGACCGATGATCTGGTGCGCTATGCCGCCGATGTTGCGCGCGCGCTGGGGGAAGCCCCCGCCACGCAATCGCAATTCGATGCGTTGGTCAGCTTTCACTACAACACCGGCGCGATTGCCCGTGCGACGCTGACGAAAAAACACATAGTGGGTGACTATCAGGGCGCCGCGCGCGAATTTGCGCGCTGGAACCGCGCGGGCGGGCGGGTGCTCAAAGGGCTTGTGCGTCGCCGCGCGGCTGAGGCTGAACTTTACCTTCAATAATCCCGCGACACTTCCACAAGCACGCTGTCGCGCCCAATGGTCGATACCGTACCCAGCAGCGCCAGCCAGCTGGTGATCCGGTATTCGACCTGAGTGGCGCTGTATCCGCGCCCATCGGTCAGCAATTCGACATAAAGGTTGCGGGTGATATTCTTGCCCAGCGCAACCCCGGTTTCGCGCCCGATCAGCGGATCTGCACTGATGATCCGCAATTGATCCAGCCCGATTGAACGGCGCAGCTCGCCAATCGGGTCAAGTCCTGCGCCGCCGCCCTGCAATGCCGCCAGCGCAGCGGCCAGTTGCACAGCATCGGTCGCTGACAGCGATGTTACCGACCCGCCAAACAGCAGCCGGGACAGGATTTCTTCCTCTGGCAGCGCCGGTTCGCTCGAAAACGCAATCGCGGGCGACTGCGCGTTACCTGTAATCGCAATATCGACATTGGTGCCACTGCGCGATGTTTCGGCAAGGATATCCAGCCGCGGATCAATCGGCTCGTTCTCATCAAACAGGATGCGGCCACGGGTGAGTTCGAACCGGGTTCCGGCGAAGGTGTAATCCCCGCGCACCAACCGCGCACTGCCGCCGATGCGCGGATCATTGACCGTGCCGCGCAGCGCAATGTCGATCCCCCATTCGCTTTCAAGCCCCATGCCGTCCACTGCGACCCGGTTCGGGGCCGTGGCATTGACCAGATAGCGCCATGCGTTGTCCCGCGCCGATACCTGCGTGCGCCCGCCCCCGCCTTCGCCGTTAATTTCGCGCGTGGCGATTTGCGGCAGGGCGACGTCTTCGGCTGCGACCCCCAGTGCCCAGCGCGCGCGATTGATCGTCACACGCCCTGCAATGGTGCCGCCCCGCCCGCTGGAGACGATCCGCAAGGGACCGGTGATGGTCGCCTCCAGCCCGGTTGCGTCCAGCAGCCGCGCATTCCTGGCCGCAGCGCGCAGATCAAGCTGCGGGCCGCGCGTTGCGCTGATCCCGGCCAGATCGACCGTGCCGCTGCCGGTGATTGTTCCGCCGCCGCGCGTGTTTCCGGCAAAGCGGGAGAGTTCGAGCCGCGAACCGGCAAACCGCCCGCGGGCTTTCACCGTTTCGATGCGGGTGCCGGTCACAGCGCTTTCGAGCGTCAGATTATCACTCGCCAGCGTTCCCGATATGCGCGGGTCGCCGAGCGTTCCGGTGGCGCGTGCGGCGATGGTCACTGGGCCGGTGAGGTCGAACGCCTCGATCGCTGCCAGCCGCCACAACGTTTCCGCCGCGCCATCAAACGCCAACCGAGCATCCAGCCGCCCGCGCGTCAGCCGCTCCATCAACGCACCGTCCTCGCCCAACCCGGTGATCCTGACCGCCACATCACCAAGCCGTGCATCGCCTTCAAGAAGGCGTCCGGCTGCCGTCAACCGATCTGCCGAAAGGTCGATGACCCCCAGCACATTGACCGGTTTGGATGACAACACCAGCCCGGCGCGGCTGAAGCGGTCAATCCGCACCCGCGCCGTGGCCGATGGCGGCGCGCGGCCCTGTTGGCGGTAATCAATGACACCCGAAAGCCGCCCGCCCAGCCCAAGCCCCGCCCCCGCCAGATCAAGCAGTCGCAGCGGCATCCGCGCCAGCTTTACCTCTAGCGCGGTCTCATCCCCGCCAAAGCGGCCTTCGGCAATGGCGTAACCACGCGAAAAACCGATCTGCGTTGGGGCAAGCCGCCATCCGCCATCCTCCTGCGCGGTCAGCACCGCGCGGCGCGGCATGGTGATAGCCTCCCCGCCATATTCCCCGCGCACCGCAGCGGCGATTTGTTCGGGCGCGAGTGTGGCATCAAAATTGAGCGCAAAGCGATCTGCCCGCCGCCCGGCAATCGCTCCTGTCACTTTGCCGCGTCCATCATCAATCGCCGCCTTGGCGGTGAGATTGGCAATGTTGAGCGCGCCATATTCCACCCCCGCCGCGCTGATATCGGCATCAACCCGCGCCTTGCCATCGGCATAGCGGCCGGTGGCGGCGATGTCGGCGCGGGCGATGCTGATCGGGGTTTCCCCTGCGAATGCCGCATTGCGGGCGGCCAGATTGACCGCAAAACCAACTGCCCCTGCGGCCTGTGGCCGGAAGTTCACGGTGCCGTTCACCCCGCCGCCCGCCAGCCGCAAGTCGCCCGTCATGCCTGCCTCGCCCAACGTGAGCGCGCCGGTCACATTGGTGCGATAGACTTCAAGCCGGTTGACCGCGATCCTGGCTGGCGCGGCATCAGGCAAAAACAGTTCGAGTGCGCCGGAAAACGGCCCGAGCAGCGATTGGCCTGCGACATCAAACCCGAACCCTTCGTCGCTGGGCGCAAGCGCCACACGCACATCCTTGAGGCCTGCTGCTGGCAAAGGATCGGCCAGCACCATCACCGCGCGCGGGCCATCGGCGGCGATTTCGGCATCGAAGGTGAACGGGCCGTAGTCCGCCTGCCGCCCGCTCCCCGCCAGCGTCGTGCGGGTGCCATCGCTGCCCGGCACCAGCTTGCTATCGAACTGCGCGTGGAGCCGGGCTGAGGTGATCGCCACTTCGCGCAGGATTATCGGTTCGCCTGCCCCCATGCCCAACGCGCCATTAAATCGAATCTGCTCGCCCGCCAGATTGACGATGGTGGGATTGCCGATCGCGTCGAGCACGCCCGCCAGATTGGCGCGCAGGCTCCACGGCACAGTGGGGCCGAACTTGGCAAGGATCTTGGCATTGGCGGTGATATCACCCGCGCCATCAATTTTGAGCCCGCGCGCGGTGACCGGCCCCGCCAGCGCATAGGCTCCAGCTGCCACATCGCCGCGCAGCGCCAGCACCGCCTCCAAACCGGGGAAGGTGATCCGGGCATTATCGGCATCAAGCCGCTGGCGCGCAAAATCATAGGTCAGAGCGCCGCCCAGCCGCCCTTTGACCAATCGCGGATCGGCCAGCGCAATGCCGGTCGTCACCCGCTCAGCCGTCACCGCCAGCGGCACTGAAATCGCTTTGCCATTGAACCGCGCGCTGCCTTCCTGCACCAACCCATCTGCCGTCACGTCACCCGATTGCAGCCGAGCAACATCAATCCGGTGCTTGATCGCCAGGTCATCAAAGTCACCGCTGAGATTGGCGGCCAGCTTGGCACCCTCCAGCCGCAGCCCTGCCCCCAGCAGATCGGGATCGCGCAACGTCAACATCACCCGCGCGCCGTCTACCGCCTTATCCGCCAGATCGACCACCCCGCCGCTGCGCAGGTCAATCGCGTTGGATACCGCCGCCGCGCGCCCTTCGATCACGCTGTCCTTGAGCGCAAAATTCGCGGCCAGCGACAGTTGGTCGCCCAGCGCGCGTGCAACCACGGTTCGGTCACCCAAACCGGCGCGCACCTGCCCCAGCACGCCGTAACGCCCCGCGTCGTTGGAAATCTGGAACGCCGCCACTGGCGCTGTAACCCTGTCGCCATCGGCTGATTTTGCAATGCGCCGCGCCACTGCCACCCCGCGCCAGCGCGCCCAGGTTCCATCCCCGACCACCTTGGCGCTATAGCCCGCCTCAAACCCGGCAAGCCCGGCCAACACCCCGCCTGCAGGCGCAAGATAATCGCCATCAAGATCGAAGCGGTCGCCATCAGGCTCTGCATCCAGCAGCAGCGTAATGCGATCCTGCGCGCCCAATTGCGCCTTGGCATCAATCAGCGCGCGGCCTGCGCGAATATCAACCTTGGCGTGCAGGTTGGCGCGTTCATCGCTGTCGGTCGCCACCCCCTTGGCAATCACCAGGTCTTCCATCGCGAGCTTGTCCACCCGGATATCAAAATCGGGCAGCAATGGTGCATCGGAATCGCCGGGCAGCAGTTCGGGCAGCCGTTCAAGCCGCCCGCGCCGGGTTGTGACCTCACGAATATCCAGCCCGCTCCACAGCCAATGCAGCGGCCGCCAGTCAAGGCGGACTTCGGGAATAGTCAGGAACACGCCTTTGGGGTCGCTTACCTCGACCGATCGCAGCACCGCCTTGCTATAGATATCGCCTTCAATCCGTCCGACCTTGAAGCGCAGGCCCGATGCCGGAGCGGCGGCGGCAATCTGATCGGCAATGACACGCTTGCCGATTGGTGTAGCCAGAAACCCGGCAACCAGCACAAACGGGGCGAGCAACAGCGCCAGCGCCCACCCAAGCCGCTTGCCCCAGCGGCGGCGCTTTGAGGGCGCGGTATCAGGCATATCGGCCATCAGAACGCCTGCCCAAGGCTGACATAGACCACCACCGGGCTATCAAACGGGGTCGGATTGACCGGGGTCGCCACATCGACACGGATCGGGCCGAAGGTGGTCTTGTAACGAATACCAATCCCGGCGCCGACACGAAATTCATCAAACCCGGGGGTCGATCCGCGCCTGACCGAACCCGCATCGATGAACGGAACCACTTCAAGCGCGCCATCGAACAACGGCGTATCGACCCGTGCTTCGAGCGCAAATTCGACTAGCGATGCCCCGCCAATCGGGTTGCCGAAAGCATCGCGCGGGCCAACACCCTGAAACCCGAAACCACGCACCGATGCGCCGCCGCCAGCGTAAAGCCGCCGCGAAGGTGCGATATCATCGGCATCAGCGCCCTGAATGGTTGCCACTCGCACACGCCCGGCCAGCACTGTTGTTCCAACCGACTGGTAGTAGCTGGCATCGCCCTGCGTGCGCAGATAGAACGACCCCGCCCCTTGCGAACGTGACGCTTCCGGGGCGAGATAGAGCGTCGCGCGATAACCACTGGTGGGATCGAGCAGATCATCGCTGCCATCCAATGTGACGCTGCCGAACAGCCCGCCGATCAGAAAGCTGCGGCGCGGCAGCGGGCCTCCAGGTGCTATCCTGACGGTGCGATTGCGCTCGTCAGTATAGAGCAACTCACCGCCGATTTGCCAACTCAGCGGCTTCTGAAACAGCAGGTTCGACACTTTTTCAAAGGTTGCGCGCGTCCCGAAGCCACGCGAATCCACCGCTTGCGTGGTGATGTCGCTGGCAAACAGATCGACGCTCAGCACCTGATCGCGGCCACGGAAATTGTTGCGGCGCACTCCGATGCTGGCAAGCGCTTCGCGCGTGCCAAGGATCGTGCGCAGCCGCAGCGCGCCTTCGGGCGGGAACAGGTTGCGGTGCTCCCATCGACCCTCGACCTTGAAACCATCTTCGGTGCCATACCCGATGGCCCCCGCGATGGTGCGCAGCGGCGCGCGTTCAAACCCGACGTCGAGCACGACTTCGCCCGGTTGATCGCCTTCGGGCGCGCGGGTTTCGCGCGGGGTGACGGTGACGCTCGACACCAACCCGGTGGCGATCACCGCGCGGCGCAGGTCGGTTTCAAGGCTCTGCTGGAACCCATCACCGGGGTCGAACCGGGCGATCCGTGCAAAATGCCGCCCGGACAGGAACCGGGGGTCGCTGCTAACGATTTCGCCAAACACATATTTACCGCCCGGCTGGACATCCAGCGTCAGATCGCCTTCGCTCCGGGCGTGATCGATCAGCAGTTCGGGTTCTTCAATATTGGCAAAGGGATAACCGCTTTCACCCAGCGCCACACGCAGTTCGATCTCGCGCTCTATGATCCGATCGGCATAAAGCGGATCGCCCGGCTTGATCGCGAACGCCGCCATCAACCGGCTGGCGTCAGGCTCCGGCAGAGCAGGCAGCGCGCCGAGGTCAACGCGGCCGAATTGGTAGCGGGTGCCGGGCAGAATATCGAACCGGACGCTGGGCTGTGTGGCGACATTTTCGACATCGGCATCGCCGTTTTCGCGCGCACGGCGGCCACCCGATAGCTGGCGCACCACGTCGCCATCATAATAGCCGTAAGTGCGCAGCATATTACCGAGCAATTCTTCGTCCGCGCGGGCGCTGGAAGCCACCTGCGGCACCGATTCCGGATCGTCGCCGATCTGTCGCAAGTTCGACAACTCTCTGAACCGTTGTATAAACCTACGACCCTCAGGAAAGGCATCCGGCGCCACCGGCACCGCCACCACGACAGTCTTATTGATCCGGATTTCTTCCAGTTCGGGCAACTCAGCCAACACTGGCGCGGCAATGCTGGCGAGCGCTTCAAGCTCGGGATCAGGTTCAAGCGGGGTTGGCGCATCGAGTGTCAGATCGGCAAAAACCGCATCAATGTCAGCCATCAAAGCCGAGTCTGACTGGGAGGCAAGCCCGGTCAAGGCGGGGTCAAGCACGGGGCTGGACGTGTCTAGCGCGAAGCCGACTTCTTCGGATGCTGCGGCCGGATTGGCAACCCCGGCTGCGGCCCAGAGATCGGGGTCATCAACCGCGTCAACCGGGATCAGCGCGTCCAGCGACAGCGGAACCGGCGCTGGTTCGGGCGCAAAATCCGGGGCGGGCAAGGCCTCGCCCGGCGGCTCTGCCGCGGTGCCAACATCCTCTGGCGCGTCTTGTGCCGCCACCGGCACCGCTGTCAGCGCCAGCGCGCCCTGCCCCAATCCTGCGGTGAGTGCGAGAGCAAGCTTGAAAAAGCGGCGGAGCTCAGCTTTCCGGAAACTTGACAGGCTGGCCATCCTTGCCCCGCGCACCGACCAGCGGCGCGTCCTGCGGCTGTCGCGGCGCGGTCGCCGCAGCGATCAGCCGCTGCTGTTCTTCCGCATCCATCAACTGCCAGCCTTCGCGGGTCAGCCGTTCCAGCGGACGGTAACGCACCTTGTATTGCATCCGCGGACTGCCTTCGACCCAATAGCCAAGATAGACATAGGGCAGGCCTTCGGCGGCAGCACGGCGGATGTGATCGAGGATGATGAAATTGCCCAGCCCCGCGCGCGTTTGATGGTCGGGATCATAAAACGAATAGATCATCGACAGGCCATCGCTTTGCCGGTCTGTCAGGCAGGCACCGATCAGCCGCCCCGGACCTCCGCCCAGCCCCGGTTCGCGATATTCGGTCACTACGCTGGACACCGGGGTATGTTCGATCATGTCGGCATAATCGAGTTCATCCATCGCCAACATACCGCCATCAGGATGGCGTGCGCCGAGATATTTCGCCAGCAAGTCAAACTGTTCGTCGGTCGCCCACGGGCGGCATTCGGTGACGATCAGATCATCATTGCGTTTCTGATCGCGTTTTTGCGTGCTTGAAGGCTGGAATTGGCCGGCCACCACCCGCACCGAAACGCAGGCCTGGCAATCGAGGCAGGACGGGCGATAAGCCACCGTCTGACTGCGGCGGAACCCGATGCGGCCCAAAGCCTCGTTCAGCTGATCGGCGTGGGGGCCTTTAAGTTCAGTGAACACCTTGCGTTCGCTGCGCCCCGGCAGATAGGGGCACGGCGCCGGGCTGGTCACGAAGAACCGGGGAAAGCGGATCGGTGCCGTCACGGGTTGGGCGTATCCTTTCACGCGTGAATCGCGTCAGTGCAAGCGTTAAGAAAATCTTATGCCTGCACTGGCCCCGCGGTAAAAGTCCCTTAACCATAAATCCATGCGAATTATACGCGGGAATGCACGGTCTGCCGCACGAAGATCATCGGCGATGGCTTGAATCGGGAGGTTTCGCCTTCCCCGCAAGGCGAAGTTTCGCGCGGATCAGGCCAGTTCGACCATCTGCACCGAATATCCCTTGGCCCGCAGGCCTTCAACCAGCCGATCGACCTGATCGGCATCGCGCGCTTCGCATTCGATATCGGTAATCAGGCCCTTGGCCGGCAGCGTGGTGAAAATCCGCTGGTGATAGATTTCGATGATGTTGACGTTGTGTTCGTCAAACAGGCGCATCACCTTGAACAGCGCGCCGGGGCGATCCTGCAAGGTGATCCGCAGCCGCGCCAGCCGCCCCTGCCGCGCCAGATCGCGCAGCAGCACATTGGCGAGCAGCCGGGTGTCGATATTGCCGCCGCACAGCGCCAGGCCGACGCTTTTGCCGGCAAACCGCTCCGGATTGCTGAGCACCGCCGCCAGCCCCGCCGCGCCCGCACCTTCGACCACGGTCTTTTCGATCTGGAGCAGCAGCGCCACCGCCTTTTCCAGCGCGGGTTCATCCACCAGCAGAATGTCGTCGACCTTCTCGGCGATGACCTGCGCGGTGAAATCGCCCGGCTGTTTGACCGCGATCCCTTCGGCCAGCGTATCGCCGCCGCAATCGTGGCTTTCACCCTTGATTCGGTCGAACATCGAAGGAAACAGCCCGGCCTGCACGCCGATAACTTCGATGTCCGGATTCAATGCCTTGGCCACGGTTGCCATGCCCGAAATCAGCCCGCCCCCGCCAATCGGCGTGACGATGCAATCCAGATCAGGCTTCACGGCGAACATTTCCAGCGCCACCGTGCCCGCGCCCGCTGCCACATCGGGATCATCAAACGGATGCACGAAGGTCAGGCCCAGTTCCTTTTCCAGCATCCGGGCATGGGTATAGGCTTCGTCGAAGGTTTCGCCTTCGAGCACCACCTTGCCGCCGACGCTTTCGGTCTGCATCACCTTTACCGTGGGGGTGGTGCGCGGCATGACGATGGTGACGGGCACGCCCAACCGGGTGCCGTGGTACGACAGGCCTTGCGAATGGTTCCCCGCCGAGGCCGCAATCACCCCGCGCGCGCGCTGTTCATTATTGAGCAGCAGCAAAGCATTGAGCGCGCCGCGTTCCTTGTAAGCAGCGGTGAATTGCAGGTTTTCAAACTTCAACCAGATATCCGCGCCGGTGATTTCCGACAGGGTGATCGAATGCATCATCGGGGTTTTGACCACCGCGCCATCAATCCGCGCGGCGGCGGCGCGGACATCGTCAATGGTAAGGTCGGCCGGGCTGGCGGCGGCACCTTTGGGGCGGGATGATACAGGCTGTGTCGACATGATGCCGCGGCGATTAGAGGCTCGGCGCGCCAAGGGCAATTTGTTTACGCAGGGATTTTCTATTCGGCTGCGATTGGCAAGCGCGCGGCAAGGCGATAGTCACCGCGTCCGGTCTGTCTTGCCCGACACAATCACCCTGCCCAAAGGAAACCCATGCGCCGCACCCTTGCTTTTGCCTTTGCCGCCTGCTCGTTGCTCGCCCTTTCTGCCCCTGCGCTGGCCGATACGCTGATCGATAATGTCGATGGCGTGACGATTGATGGCGAAGGCAAGGTGCTGCGCTTCACCGGGCTGGTGTTCGATGATGAGGGCAAGGTTGCGGCGGTGCTGGGGCGCCGGGATAAACGCCCCGTGGTCGATTTCCGGCTGGATGGGCAGGGGCGCGTGATGATCCCCGGCATGATCGACGCGCACGTGCACGTGATGGATATCGGCTTTGCCGCGCTGACGCTCGACCTATCGGACACCACCTCGCTTGACGATGCGCTGGCGAAGGTCAAGGCGTTTGCTGATGACAATCCCGGTCGCCCGTGGATTTTGGGGCGCGGGTGGAATCAGGAAAAGTGGGGCTTAGGCCGCTTCCCCACGGCGGCTGAGCTTGATGGAGTGGTGGCAGATCGTCCGGTGTGGCTCGAACGCGCGGATAATCACGCCAATTGGGGCAACACGCTGGCGCTCACCACCGCAGGCGTAACCGCCGAAACGCGCGATCCGGCAGGCGGCATGATCATCCGCGACGCCAGCGGCAAACCAACGGGCGTGTTCATCGACAACGCCATCGGTCTGGTCGCCAAGGTCGTTCCCGCGCCGCGCCCCGAAGACCGCGATCTCGCCTTCTTTCGCGCGCAGGAAGTGCTGCTAGCCAAGGGTGTGACAGCGGTTGCCGATATGGGCACCGACATGGCTGATTGGGGCACCTATCGCCGCGCGGGCGATGCCGGACGGCTGCGCATCCGGATCATGGCCTATGCCGACAGTTTCGACACGCTGGAACTGGTCGCCGGGCCGCAGCCGACTGGCTGGCTGTATGACGACAAACTGCGGATGGGCGGGATCAAGATTTACCTCGACGGCGCATTGGGATCACGCGGGGCGAGCCTGAAGGCGCCTTACGCCGATGAAGCCGGGGTCAAGGGGCTGGCGTTCCTCACCCCGGCGCAATTGCGCAACCTGATGAGCCGCGCCGCGATGGACAATTTCCAGACCGCCGTTCACGCCATCGGCGATGCGGCCAATGCCGATGTTCTGGCGGCGATCGAGGAACTTTCCGAAAGCTATGCCGGCGACCGGCGCTGGCGGATTGAGCACGCGCAGATCATTGATCCGGCTGACATCGCGCGGGTGGGCCAGCACGGCATCATCGCCTCGATGCAGCCGCTGCACCAGACGTCTGACCGGACAATGGCCGAAGCGCGGCTGGGGCCGGATCGGCTGGGCGGGGCCTATGCGTGGCGCAGCATCGTGGCAGCGGGCGGACGGCTGGCGTTCGGATCGGACGCGCCGGTTGAACCTGCCGATCCCTTCACGGGCCTCGCCGCCGCGATCAGCCGCACCGATGCCGATGGCCAGCCGTTCGGCGGGTGGTTGCCGCAAGAAACCGTCAGCCGTGAACAGGCGCTCGCAGGGTTCACCTCCGACGCGGCCTTTGCCGGGTTCGCCGAAGGGCGCTTCGGCCGATTGATCCCCGGCGAACGCGCGGATTTCCTGCTGGTTGACCGCGACCCGCTGCTCGCCTCGCCCGACGATATTCGCGCCGCGCAGGTGCATGAGGTGTGGATCGGCGGGGTGAAGGTGAGCGGCGAGTAATTACTCCGCCGCCGCCTGTTCCTCGGTGTCGGCCACGCGCCCAGCCTCAACCTTGCGCTCCTGCAACCGCATCAGCACCAGCGATGCCTCGAACAGCAGGATCAGCGGCAGCGCCAGAATCACCTGCGAGCCGGGATCGGGCGGCGTGACAATCGCGGCAATCGCGAAAATCCCGACGATCACATATTTGCGCGCGCCCGCCATCTGCGCGCGGGTGACAATCCCTGCGCGGTGCAGCAGCAATAACAGCACCGGCAGCAGAAACGTCAGCCCGAAGGCAAGGATAAACTGCATCACCAGACTGAGATATTCGCCCGCGCTGGGCAAGGCCTGTAGCTGCATCCCCCCCGCCTCCCCGCCAAACCCGAGGAAGAACCGGAACGCGGTGGGCATCACCACGAAATAGGCGAGCGACGCGCCGCCCAGAAACAGCAGCGGGGTCGCGATCAGGAACGGCAGAAACGCCTTCTTCTCACGTGCATACAGCCCCGGTGCGACAAACGCCCAGAGCTGGTTGGCGATGATCGGAAAGCTGACCATGAAGCCCGCAAACAGCGCGACTTTCAGCTCGACAAAGAACACTTCGGGCAGTTTGGTGAAAATCAGCTGGCCCTCGCCATCGGGGAACGCCTGCTTCAATGGCCACACCAGAAAGCCGAGGATATCGTCGGCGAAATACAGGCACACCCCAAACCCCACCGCCAGCGCCAATAAGGCGCGGATGATGCGGGTGCGCAGTTCGATCAGGTGATCGAGCAGCGGCGCGCGGCTCTCGTCAAGATCATCAATCTTGAGCATGATCGCTGCCTTTGCGAGGGGTTTCGGGCGCAGGTTCCGCCGGAGTATCGGAAGGCGCATCAACCGGGGGCGGCCCGGCCATCAGCTCCGCATCGGAACTGGCCGCCACCTCAGCCTCGGTCAGGGCAGCGGAACGGCGCATGATTTCCTCGTTCTGCGCCTTCCACTTCTTTTCCATGTCTTCCAGCTCGGCTTCGCGTACCATCGTATCGATACCGCTGCGGAAATGGGCCGAGACCCGCCGCAGCTTACCGATCCACCGGCCCGCCACGCGCATGGCGAGCGGCAAGTCCTTCGGCCCGATCACAACGACCGCGACGATGATGATGACCAGCAGTTCTGCGGCGCCGATATCGAACATGCGAGGTGCGGCTCTACCGCCTCCTTCAGGCGAGGTTACGCGCCGGTCGTGTCGTTTTTATCTGCCGGAGCAGGGGTTTCTGCCGGGGGAGCGCCGTTGGCAGGCGGTTCGATCCGGGCCTTGGGCGCGGGCTCTTCAGTCTCGCTCATCCCCTTTTTGAAACTGGAGATGCCCTTGCCGAAATCGCCCATCATTTCCGAAATGCGCCCCCGCCCGAACAGGACCAGCACGACCAGTGCGAGGATGAGGATTTGCCAGATACCGATATTCATGGGGCGAGACTCGTGTTGGGTTGCGCCCCTTATATAGGGGCCTTGCCGCCGGGATGCCACCCGGCTGCGCAGGTGGCTTCGTAGCAGGATAACGCGGTTACGCGCTATCTCCTTCTGCTTCGGCATCATCGGGATCAAACCGCATCGCTTCTTCCAGCGCATCATCGACCGGATCGAGCAACCCGGCGGCGCGCAATTCGTCGATTCCGGGCAGATCGCGGCGGCTGGCGAGGCCGAAATGGTCGAGAAATTCGGGCGTGGTGGCATAGATCACCGGGCGGCCCGGCACTTCGCGGCGGCCCGCCAGTCTGATCCAGCCTGCCTCCATCAACACGTCCAATGTCCCTGCGCTGGTCTGCACCCCGCGAATCGATTCGATTTCAGCGCGGCTGACCGGCTCGTGATAAGCGATGATCGCCAGCACTTCGGTCGCCGCGCGGCTTAACCGGCGCACCTGCTCCTTTTCGCGCCGCAGCAAGTGGGCAAGATCAGGCGCGGTTTCAAAATGCCAGCGCCCGCCGCGCTCAACCAGATGCACCCCGCGCGCCGCATACTGCGTGGCGAGCGCGCTCAGCGCATCGCGCAAGTCGGCAGGCTCAACCCCGCCCAGATGCACGGCCAGCGCGGCAATGGTCATGGGTTCGTCTGACGCGAACAGGGTCGCCTCGACCGCGCGTTCCAGCGTTCCGGGTTCGCTGCTCATGGGCACGCTTCCTGCTTCAACCGCCGGATGCGCAAGGGAGCGAAGGCCGCTTCCTGCGCCAACTCCGCCCGCCCGCGCCGCGCCAGTTCCAGCGCCGCGACAAAGCTCGATGCCAATGCCGAGCGCCGCAGTGCCGGTTCAGCATGGGGAGGCAGAAAATCGCGGATATCCATCCAGTCGAGCGTCACGCCCAACATCGCCGACACCCGTTCGAGCGCGGAATCGAGTGTCATCACCGGGCGATTAGCGACGTGGTAGATGCGCGGGGCAGTGCGCGCTTTCACCTGCCCATAGGCCTGGATCAGCGCGAACATATCGCTGCGCCACACGGTCTTGCGATCGGTGCGCAGGCCTTCGGGCGCGCCCCGCACAAACACATCGCGCCCGATCCGGTCACGCCCCATCAGCCGCGCCGCCGCCTCACGCATCGCGCCGAGCCGTTGCAGACGCAATTGCAGGCGCAGCGCCAGTTCTTCGGGCGAAGGGTCTTCCTGCTCGGCCTTGGGCAGCAGCATCGCCGATTTGAGGTAGGCGAGCCACGCCGCCATCACGAGGTAATCGGCCGCAAGTTCCAACCTGAGCGCGCCGGCCCGTTCGATATAGATCAGGTATTGATCGACCAGCGCGAGGATCGAAATCTGCCTGAGATCGACCTTCTGCCGCCGCGCCAGATCGAGCAGCAGGTCAAGCGGGCCTTCCCAGCCATCGAGTTCGAGATAGAGCGCGTCCGTATCGGGCTTGGCCGGATCGGTCTGCGGGAACATGAAAGGTTCGGCCACGTCGTTCATGCCGCCGCCCCGGTCAGCGCCAGCAATTCATCGCGTTTCGCCAGCAATTCGGCATGGTCGGGCGCCATCGCCGGGGCAATCCGCGTGCCCGCCAGCGCGCGATCAAGCCGCGCGGTGGTGGCGGCTGACATGGGCGGGAGCGCCGCGCAAATGCCCTGCATGTCCGCCATCTTCGCCCAGCAATTGAGGATGATATCGCACCCCGCCGCGTGGGCGCGGGCGGCGCGTTCGGGGATCGTGCCGCCCAGCGCCTCCATGTCGATATCATCGGTCAGCAGCAGGCCATCAAAGCCGATTAACCCACGAATAATATCGGCAATGATGGTGGGGGACAGCGTGGCGGGGTTTTGCGCATCCCACACCGGGAACAGCAAATGCCCGGTCATGCCGATAAGCGCCTGATTCAGCGCGCGGAACGGGGCGATGTCGGCCTCCAGATCAGCAGCGCTCGCGGTCACGGTGGGCAGCGCCTTGTGGGTATCGACATCGCTGCGGCCGTGGCCCGGCATATGCTTGATGCACCCGGCAACCCCGCCTGCGGCCAGCCCGTCGATGATCGCGCGGCCCAAGGCGGCGACCTGCATCGGATCGCGGCCCAGCGCGCGGTCTCCGATCACATCATGCGCGCCGGGAAGGCGCAGGTCTAACGGTGGGTGATAATCGACCGTGATCCCCATCGCCGACAGTTCCTGGCCCATCGCGGTGGCATTGGCGCGGGCCGCCTCTATCGCGCTGGCCGGTGCCAGTTCATATAGTTTATCAAAGGATTCACCGCAGGGATAGGCCGACCACAGCGGCGGACGGAGCCGCGCCACTCGGCCGCCTTCCTGATCGATCGACACCAGCAGATGGTCGCGCCCATGGATGCTGCGCAGGTCATCGGTCAGGCTGCGCAATTGTTCAGGACTGGCGCAATTGCGAGCGAACAGGATATAGCCCGCCGGATCAGCATCGCGGAAAAACGCGCGCTCGTCTGCCGTCAGATGCGGGCCGCTGAGGCCGAAGATTGCCGGAATCATCTGGGCAAAATCGCAGGCTAGCGCGGCGCAAGCAAGGGCAAGGGGGTGTCTAGGGCGGGGAAAAGCCGATCTAATACCAAAGCGCGATGAGCATCGCCCATCGCGATTTGGTTAAGCCCGTGCGGCGCTTGAGCATAACCAGCGCGTGATGCGTCAGCATCTCAGCGCGCTGGCATAGGTCGCCTTTGACGCCGCCCTTACTTGATCTGGCAGTCGAGCCCGTCAGATTTCAGCGCCGCGCACAGCTGTTCGGCCGCAGCCCGATCCGGCACCACAGCCTGCAAGCGATAAACCGTGCCGATATCGACCTTGCCTTCGACCACCCGGTGTTTCACGCCCGCCAGCTTGTCAGTGCGGCGCGACAGGTCGTTCCACCCCTGTTCGGCCCGCGCGCGCGTGCCATAGGCGGCGAGCTGAACGCCGACGCCGGTTATGGCGGCAGGCGCGCTGGCAGGAACAGCATCTGTGCTCGATACTGTTGAAATCGACGGTTTGGGCGCTGTTGTTGCCGCAGGCGCATCCTTGGTCGCCACCACCGCCGGGCGCGTGCCGCCTTCACCCACTACGGGGGCAACATTGCCGGTTCCGGCAAAGGTCTTGCCGCCGGGGTTTTCGGGACGCTCCTTGATCGGCCCGGCGGGGGCTTCGATCACGCTGCCATCGGCCACCAGATCACCGCCAGCCGCCTTGTTCGTGAAGAACCAAACGCCGCCAACAACCGCGCCCAGCAACAACACCAACGCCGCGGCAAAGCCGAGGATCTGCGCCGTATCCAGCCCGCCCGCGCCATCATCCTCCTCATCGGATTCGAGCCACGGCAGGCTATCGGTGTCGGCAAGGTCAAGTTTGCCGTCAGCCTCGTTCAGTTCTTCATATTCAGCATCGATCATGGCGAACCTCGTGGCTTTCCCCCAAAAACGGCTACATCGTCTCTACAGCTTGGACGCCCAACACGCCAAGCCCATTGCGGATCACTTGCCCGATTGCGGTGCCAAGGAAAAGCCTTGCCGCAGTCAGCTGCGCATCCTGTTCCACGATGAACCGCTTTTCAACACGGTCATTACCCAGGTTCCAGAAGGCATGGAGGTCGCCTGCCAGATCATAGAGATAGAACGCAATCCGATGTGGTTCGCGCGCGCGGGCGGCGGCCTCGATTTCGCGCGGGAATTGCGCGGCGCGGCGGATCAGCGCGATTTCCTCGTCCCCCAACCGGTCGATCGCGGCTGGATCGGGCGCAAACCCGGCTTCCGCCGCCTTGCGCAGCGTCGATTGAATCCGGGCATGGGCATATTGCACATAAAACACCGGATTGTCCTTTGACGCTTCGACCACTTTGACGAAGTCAAACTCCATCTGCGCTTCGGGCTTGCGGGTCAGCATGGTGAAACGCACCACGTCCTTGCCCACTTCATCGATCATATCGGCAATAGTGATGAAATTGCCCGAGCGTTTGGACATTTTCGCAGGCTCACCGCCGCGCATCAGCTGCACCATCTGCACCAGCTTGACGTCGAACGGAATCGGGCGGCCTTCGCCTTCGGACAGCGCCGCGACCGCCGCCTTGATCCGCTTGACCGTGCCGGCGTGATCCGCGCCCCAGATGTCGATCAGCTCATCGGCGGTTTCGGCCTTTTGCATATGGTAGGCGAGATCGGCACCGAAATATGTCCATGCGCCGTTCGATTTCTTGATCGGGCGATCCTGATCGTCGCCAAATCTGGTCGAGCGGAACAGCGGAAGTTCGACCGGCTCCCAATCTTCGGGCGGGGCCTTGCCCTTGGGGGCTTCCAGCTCGCCATCGTAAACCAGATCATGCGCGCGCAGCCAGCCTTCCGCCGCTTCGGGCTTGCCTGCCGCCTGCAATTCGGCCTCTGACGCAAAAATATCGTGGTGGATGCCCAGCATCGCGAGATCGGATTTGATCAGTTCCATCATCCGCGCCACGGCTTGCTTGCGGAACAATGGCAGCCATTCATCCTCTGGCGCAGTGCGATATTGGTCGCCAAACTCCGCGGCCAGCGCCGCGCCGACCGGCTTCAGATAATCGCCGGGATAAAGCCCATCGGGAATCGCGCCGATATCATCACCCAGCGCCTCACGATATCTCAGGTGCACCGAGCGCGCGAGCACATCCACCTGCCCGCCCGCATCATTGATGTAATATTCGCGGATCACCCGGTGCCCGGCCCATTCGAGCAGGCTGGCCAGCGCATCGCCCACCACCGCGCCGCGGCAATGGCCCATGTGCATCGGCCCGGTCGGGTTGGCAGAGACATATTCGACATTGACCCGGCGGCCCGCACCGATGCTGGAACGGCCATATTGATCGCCCAGCGCGGCGATGGTTTTGAGCTCGTCCAGCCACGCGCCGGGCGCAAGCCGCAGGTTGATGAACCCCGGCCCGGCAATGTCGGCGTTGGTGATCGCAGGCTGCGCGCGCAGCTTGGCGGTAATTGCCTCGGCCAATGCGCGCGGATTGGTGCCTGCGCCCTTGGCCAGCACCATAGCCGCGTTGGTCGCTAAATCGCCATGCGCAGGATCGCGCGGCGGTTCGAGCGTGACATTGGCGAACGACGTGCCAGCAGGCAGCACGCCTTCTATCACCAGTTCACCCAGCACGGTTTCGATCAGCGTCGCATAGGCGGCATAAAGGGTTGTGGTTTCGGTCATCGGTTTCTCTTGCGTCTTGCGCGGATGCAAGAAAGGAAGCGGGGTCCCGGGTCAAGCCCGGGAAGACGATAGAATTAGCCAAAATTTGGCGCCAAAGGCGTCGCAAGGCCGACCGGCCGCCCGCAGCGACGCGGCCGCCAGGCCGCATGAGCGAGGATTTCGCAGCCCGGATGGGCTGCGGACAAACTAACGCGTCACATTATACACCAGTTGCGATTCAGACAGCTGGAAGCCGACCAGCATTTCGAACCGGGTGCGCGCAATCGCGGCCTTTACTTCGGGATCAGCCAGCGGATCAAGTGCAGCTTCGGCATCCCCGGCACGGCGTTTTTTGGTGATCTTTTCACGGATATCGTCGGGCAACGCGGCATCGGCACGGTTGATGTATGACCCGACCTTGCCAGCGGCGCTCGCGCGTTCCTGCCCATCAGCAAAGGTCAGGGTGACTTCGCCAACCCGCTTGCTCACCACCGCGCTGCCGCCGCGCAGCACAGTCACGAAATAGGGCAAGGTCACCGTGCGCGCGCCGCGCGTATCGGAGCGGCGGGCGTTCACATCAAACGTCGCCTCGCTGTAGACCTGTTCGCCGGTGTCGTTGCAGGTGGCGCGCAGATTGGTCATTGCCGCGCTGATATCAAGACTGTCGATACTGCGATCATCGCCGCTGCGAAAGGTGGTGACATCGCCGGTATAGTCAGGGATGCCGACCGCCGGGCACAGCGTGAGCACGCTGGTGACGCCAACGCCCTGATCGACCACCAGATCACCTTCCTTGGCGCAGCCAACAAGCGCCGCCATGACAGCAAGGGCAGAAAGTGAACGCATGCGAAGCATCATCAGAAGCCGTCCTATAATCCCAATCCGGTGCGCTGCTCTGTGCAGAGCCATATCGCAACCGCGCTCTAGCGAGAGACACCGCAAAGCGCTAGAGGAAGCGACATGAACGCGCCCTTTCCTGCCACCGCCCCCACCAACCGCGACACAGCCATTGCTTCGCGCGCCCCGCTCGACCTGCTGATCGCCGCCCCGCGCGGGTTCTGCGCCGGAGTCGACCGGGCGATCGAAATCGTTGAAAAGGCGCTCGAACGCTATGGCGCGCCGGTCTATGTCCGGCATGAAATCGTCCACAACAAATACGTTGTAGATGAGCTGAAGGCTAAGGGAGCGATTTTCGTCGAGGAATTGGACGATGTGCCCGATGATGCGCCGGTGGTGTTCAGCGCCCATGGCGTGCCCAAGGCGGTTCCGGCCGAAGCCATGCGCCGCAAGCTGCTATATGTCGATGCCACCTGCCCGCTGGTTTCCAAGGTGCACCGCCAGGCCGAACGCCAGATCGAAAAGGGCCGTCACATCATTTTCATCGGCCACGAAGGCCACCCTGAGGTGATCGGCACGATGGGTCAGGTCAATCCGGGGCAGATGACGCTGGTAGAAACGATCGAGGATGTCGACAAGCTGCCGTTCGATTCCGACGAGGAACTGGCCTACCTCACCCAGACCACCTTGTCGGTCGATGACACGGCCGAAGTGATCGCGGCGCTCGAACGGCGTTACCCCAATATCAGCGGGCCTCGGGCAGAGGATATCTGCTACGCCACGTCGAACCGGCAGGCGGCGGTCAAGGATCTGGCACAGGATTGCGATCTGGTGCTGGTGATCGGCTCACCCAATTCGTCCAACGCACTGCGGCTGGTCGAAGTCGCTGAACGGCTGGGTACGCCTGCCAAGCTGATCCAGCGCGCCAGCGAGATCGATTTTGCCTGGCTCGATGGGGTGACAACGCTGGGGCTGACCGCTGGCGCATCGGCACCGGAAATTCTGGTGCGCGAAGTGGTTGACGCGCTGGGGCGCTATCGCCCGGTCGTGGAAAAAACCATCACCGCAGCGGAAGAAAAGATGGTGTTCAAACTGCCGCGCCAGCTGACCGAGTAACGGCACGGCGCGCGCTATGGCGGTTTATACGCACCTTGGGGCCGAAGAACTTGCCCTCCTGATCGCGCAATACGACGTGGGCGAGCTGGTATCGGCCAAAGGCATTGCCGAAGGCGTGTCGAACTCCAACTGGCTGGTGGACACCACCGGCGTTGAAGGGTGCGGCGCACGGTTCATCCTGACGTTGTATGAACGGCGGATCGAAACGGCTGATCTGCCTTACTTCCTCGACCTGCTCGATCACCTGTCGGCCAAAGGGTGCCCGGTGCCGCGCACCATGCACGACCGGTCAGGCGCGTCGTTCCGCATGGTTGAGGATAAGGCGGCGGCGCTGATTGAATTCCTCCCCGGCGTCTCACCCGCCCGGCCCACCGCAGAACAGGCGCGCAGCGTCGGCGCAGTGCTGGCGCAGATGCATTTGGCCGCGCGCGATTTTCCGCGCACCCGCGCCAATGCGATGGATTTCGCCGCAACCGCGGCAATCCTTGATGCCTGCGGTGCTGAACGGCTGGCGACCATTCACCCGCAGCTTCCGGCGATGCTGGATCACGCCCATGCGGCGGCGGCGCTCGATCTGGCCGCGCTGCCCGTATCGCAGACGCATACTGATCTGTTTCCCGACAATGTGCTGATGCTGGGCGACCGGGTGACAGGCCTGATCGATTTCTACTTCGCCTGCACCGGGCCGATGGCGCTTGATCTGGCGGTGACCCATGCGGCGTGGTGTTTTGATGGCGCGAACCGGTTTCAGCCCGAACTCGGCAGCGCGTTGATCGCAGGCTATGAAAGCATCCGTCCGCTCGAACTGGCGGAGCGTGCGCTATTTCCAGCGATTGCGAAGGGCGCGTGCCTGCGGTTTGTCGCCAGCCGCGCCGAAGACTGGCTGGACACCCCCGATGATGCGCTGGTCACCCACAAGGACCCGATGCAATTCGCCGCCCGCTGGAAGTTTTACGACACTGTAGGCGCGGACGTGCTTGCAGGCTGAACCAAGGCCCGCCAAGGCTCTTGCCCATGAAACAGGTCGAAATCTTTACTGACGGCGCGTGCAAAGGCAATCCCGGCCCCGGAGGTTGGGGCGTGCTGCTGCGGATGGGCAATCACGAAAAGGAAATGTCGGGCGGAGAGCCTGATACCACCAATAACCGCATGGAAATGACCGCCGCGATCATGGGACTGAACGCGCTGATCGAGCCGTGCGCGGTCGATCTGTATTCTGACAGCAAATATGTGCTCGATGGAATGAGCAAGTGGATTCACGGCTGGCAGCGGAATGGCTGGATCAATGCATCCAAAAAGCCGGTGCGCAATGCCGATTTGTGGCACGACCTGATCGAAGCCGCGCGCCCGCATCAGGTGACATGGCATTGGGTGCGCGGGCATAATGGCCACCCGGAGAACGAACGGGTCGATGCGCTCGCCAGCGCAGAAGCCGCGCGGATCGCGGCGGGGAACGCCTGACAACCGTCAGCCTGCCCCCGCCAGCACCGTCACAAATCAGCTATTATCTTCAACCTCGGCACCGGGGCCGTTTTTCTTGATCGAATCAATCGCATTCTGCGCGCTCGATTTGCTGGAATAACCTTCGGTCGAGAACATGATCTCGGAATTATATTTGAACCGCACGCGAAACTCGCCCGCCTTGTCCTTGTAGATTTCAAACTTGTGAGCCATCGGCTTTCCCCTTCCCTTGTGGTTGATTGACAAAGCGAACCTGCCAGATCGGGCAAAGCTTGGCTAGCCCGCTTGCGCTTGTCTGGTAAGGTAAAACCGCCCCGGCGCATACATTGCCGGATCGATCCGTGCGGTCATCGCGTCCGCCTCCTGCCCCAGCAGTAATTGCGCCCCCAACCGGGCAGCAGCGGGCGCGGTCTGGATGCCGAATCCGCCTTGGCCGGCAAACCAGAAGAAGCCCGGTTGATCGGGGTCCGCCCCGTAAACCGGCAGGCGATCAGGCGCAAAGCTTCGCAGGCCCGCCCAGCGCCGCTCAACCGCTTCGATCCGCCAGTCAGTCACCTGCTGAAACTGGTCGATGGCAATGGCGACATCGATTTCCTCAGGAGCGGCGTCGCACGGATCAGACGGGACTTCATCATGCGGGCTGAGCCACAGGCGGCCATTATCAGGCTTGAAATAAAAGCCGCCGTTGATGTCGAGCACCAGCGGAAGATCAGCGGGCGCGTGCGGAGCAACCCGCAATACCGCCACGGTGCGGCGCAGCGGGGTGATGCCGATGGGGCGCACGCCCGCGATCTGCGCCACCTCGTCCACCCACGCACCCGCCGCGTTGATAATCGTGGCCGCGCGCCATTGCTGCCCACGCTCGCTGGTGATCGTCGACACGCCGCCATGCCGATCAATCCGGGCCACCCGCGCCCGGCAGGCCACGTCGACCCCATGCCGCCGTGCTGCGCCCAGATAATGCTGGTGCAGCCCCGCCACATCAATATCGGCGCAGGCCGGCTGATACAGCGCCTCGCTCCAATCAGGGCGGATATGCGGCACCATGTCGGCAAGCGCTGCGGATGACAGGCGTTCGATCGTCACGCCCGTCCCGGCGAAGGTGGTGAAAAACGCATCCATCGCCGCGCGGTCTTTTCCCCGCCCGACGTAAAGTGCGCCGCGCGGGGTCAGAAAACCGTGCTCTTCAAGATAGGCCCCCGATGCCAGCGTCAATGGCACCACGCCCGGCCCGCCATAGCATTCTTCGCGGAACGCGGCTGAGCGTCCGGTGGCGTGGTATCCCGGCGCGTCTTCGGCTTCTATCAGCAGCACGCGCGCATGGGGCGCGAGTTCGGCGGCGATGCTGGCACCGGCCATTCCGGCCCCGATCACGGCAAAATCATAGATCGTCGCGGCGGTCACTTTTGCGGTGCCTCCCGATCAAGAAATTCGCTGATGGCTGCGATCACGCGGTCGCGCACTGCATCGACTTCGCGCAGGATTTCGTGATGCGCTTCTTCGCCTAATGCCACCAATTCGCCCTTGGGAAGACGGCGCGCGGCGGCGACATTGGCCGGGTGGCTAACCAGCTTGTCGGATGATGTCGAAAGGATCAGCACCGGCACGTCCACCGCCTCCATCGCGCCAGCCGCCTCCAACCGCCGCGTTGAGGCATAGGCGCGCTCGACCCAGCGCCAGCTCGCCGGGCCCATCACCAGTTGTGGGCGGTGATCGCGCCACCAGATTTCATCGGCGTAGCGCTCCGCGTCATGAGTCAGCAGGTCAGCGCGGTCGGCAGGCAGTTCACCCGGCTTCTCGCTCCACTTCCATGCCTGCCGGGTGGGATCGCCCACGGTGCACATCAGTTTGGCGACCGCTTGCAGCAATGGCAGCGGCAATGGCGGGCCGCTGACCCCGGTCATCGGCGCGCTCAGCACCGCCGCATCGGGGCTGACCCGATGATCAACCAACGCGCGCAGCACCAGATGCCCGCCCATCGAATGCGCCGCCAGCACATGCGGCCCCGGTGTTGCGGCGACCCAGCGCGGCCAGAAATACGCGAGGTCATCGATCCAGACGTTGAAATCCTCGATATGCCCGGTGACTGCATCCTTGCCCAATCGCCCAGACCCCGCCTGCCCGCGCCAGTCCGACGCTGTGACCCGCCAGCCTTCACGGTGCCATTGATCAAGCGTTTCGAGATATTTTTCGTAGAAATCACCGCGCCCCGGAAAGAACAGGATTGACCCGCGCGGGGTATCGCCCTCGCCTGCTCCGGGCCAGTCGATCCGCCGGATCGCATGGCCATCGCCCGCCTGCCATGTGCTCTCACGCGCATCAGCGGGGATCGCTCTCCTGTCCGTTGCCGCGCTTGTTGAATTATCGTGAATGGCCAGCCTCCCAGCATGGTTACTATTTGGTAAGTCATAAGCTGTAGCAATGTCCCCAATGAAGGGCCGCCCGTGCGCATCGCACGGCAACTTCGGGGGCACAATGTTGACGAACACCATAACCTACGGACTGCTGATCGCCTTGGCAATTGCACTGGTGGTAGCCGCATTTACCGACATCCGCCGGCGTCAGATCGACAATTGGCTGAACGGCGCGATTGCGCTGGGCGCGCCGCTGTTCTGGTGGTCAAGCGGCCTGTCCCTTTGGCCCGATGTTGCGATCCAGCTTGGCATGGCGCTCGCCGCGTTCGCGCTGCTGGCCGGACTGTTTGCGCTAAAGGCGATGGGCGGCGGCGATGTGAAGCTGCTTACTGTGCTCGCGCTGTGGGTGCGGCCCGAACTGTTCATGCAGCTGCTGGTGATCATGGCGATCGCCGGAGGCGTGCTGACCATTGTGATGTTCTTCTGGCACACCATTCGTCGGCAAAAGGAACGGCTGGCGATCCCTTACGGCGTCGCCATCGCGTTTGGCGGGCTGTGGGTGCTCGCCGCCAACTATCTGCCGAGCGCCGCTGTTGCGGCTCAGTCGCTGTGAACCCGATTTTAACCAATCGGGACTTACACGCAGAAACCATACCTGCCCGCTAACCAGCTAAGGGCATTTACGAGGGGGCTATACAAGCCATGGATAGGAAGAAACTGGTTCTGCTGCTCGGCGCGCTGATCATCGCGATCGGAACAGCCTTTGCTGCTCGGAGCATCTTCGTTGGAGACGCGGCCCCCAAAGCCGAGGCCGCCGCTCAGCCAACCGGCCCACGGGTTCTGGTCGCCAAGCGCGCTCTGCCCGCAGGCACAATCATCACCATCGATGCGCTGGGCTTTCAGCCCTGGCCCAAAGAATTGGTGCAGGACGCCTACTTCATCGACGGCGAAGCCGACATGAACAAGCTGCTCGGCACCGTGGTGCGTTATCCCGTCACCGCTGGTGAACCAGTCACGCAAGGATCGCTGGTAAGCCCGGGCGACCGTGGCTTCCTCGCCGCAGCGCTCGGGGCGGGTATGCGCGCCGTGACGGTGCCGGTGTCGGCGATGACCGGGGTTGCCGGGTTCATCTTCCCGGGCGACCGTGTCGACCTGGTGCTGAGCCAGGAAATCCCAAGTCTGGACGATGGTCCGCCGCTGCGGGCTGCCGAAACGATAGTGCGCAACCTGCGTGTGCTCGCCACTGACCAGACCACGGAAAAGACCACCGATGAAGACGGCAAGACCGTGGTGACCGAATTCCGCACCGTTACGCTCGAGGTAACGCCCAAGATCGCCGAGAAGATTGCGGTGGGCCAGACCTTTGGCACGATCAATCTGGCGCTGCGTTCGATCGCGGACAACCAGTCGGAGCTCGAACGGGCGATTGCCTCAGGCGATGTCCAGATCCCGGCCAATGCCTCGCCCGAACAGGAAGAAAAACTGCTGAAAGCTGCGATGGCCCGTCCGATCGACAAGACTGCGTCCTTCGTGACCGGTGCCGACGTGTCGCGCTTCCAGCGTTCGACCGCAGGGGTCAAGGATGCGCCGGCCAGCAATGACTCCTCGCCTGCCCGGGCTTCGGGTGGAGGCGGCGCGCCGGTCAATGTTGGCCCAAGCGTGCGAGTGACCCGCGGCAATGCAACCACCGAAACACCGGTCAGCAGCAAGGCCTCGAGCACTGCCATCCTGAGCGCTCAATCGAGCGGCACGCGCAGCGCCGGGGCCAAACTGCCCGCCGCTGGTTCGACCTTGGCGTTCTGAGGGGAACCGCACCATGCCGATCATCACTTCGTTTCGTCCGCTTTCGACCAAGGCGAGCAATGGTAAACCCGAGGGGGGACAACCCATGACACGCAAGTTCAAGACCAAGCTGCTGGTGGCTGCCCTTGCGGCAGTCCCGATGGTGGCAATGCCCGCGACCACGGCGATTGCCCAGCAGGTCGTCAGCCCGGCGCAGGAAATCGTCCTGTCGATCGGTCGCGGCGAGCTGGTAACGGTGCCTGGCGCGATGGCGGACGTGTTCGTCGCCAATGACTCCGTTGCCGATGTGCAGGTCAAATCGCAGCGCCAATTGTATGTGTTCGGCAAGGCGGGCGGTGAAACCACCATCTACGCCAGCAACGCAAGCGGCGATGTGATCTTTTCGGCCAATATCCGGGTCGGCTCGAACATTGGCAGCGTCGATCAGATGCTGGCAATGGCGATGCCCGATGCCAAGGTGAGCGTGTCGACGATGGGCACCAATACCGTGCTGCTGACCGGCACCGTGGCTGCCCCCGAAGACGCTGCGGAGGCTGAACGCCTTGTCCAGGCCTTCCTTGGCGAAGAAGCCAACGTCATCAGCCGCCTCAAGACCGCTACGCCGTTGCAGGTGAACCTCCATGTGAAGTTCGCCGAAGTCAGCCGCAGCCTGCTGCGCGAGATTGGCGGCAATCTGCAGACCGCCGATGGCACCGGCGGCTTCCGCTTCGGGGTAGGCACTGGCCGCTCGATTGGCGGGGAGGAGTTCAACTATCGTGGGCCGCTGGGTGTCGGGAATGGCGCCGGGCAGACGTCTATGCTGCTGCCGGACGGCACCGAAATCGTCGGGCCTTCGGTTAATTCGGCTGACGGAACTTCGATCGCGGGCCTTGGTCGGCTCTTTGGTATCAACACACTCGGCGCGCTTGATCTGTCGGAACGCCTCGGCTTGGTGACGACGCTCACCGAACCGAACCTCACCGCCCTCTCAGGTGAAACCGCGATGTTCCTTGCGGGCGGCGAGTTCCCGATCCCGATCGCGCAGGGTCTGGGCCAGGTCACAGTGCAGTTCCGCGAGTTCGGCGTCAGCCTCGCCTACACCCCGACGGTGCTGTCAAACGGCCGCATTTCGCTGCGCGTGCGCCCTGAAATTTCGGAACTGTCGACCCAGGGGTCGATTGTCCTGAACGGCTTCCAGGTGCCTGCGCTGACAACCCGCCGGACTGAAACCACGGTCGAACTGGGTTCGGGCCAAAGCTTCATGATCGCCGGGCTGATGAGCGCCAATTCGCAAAATACGCTCGACAAGGCACCCGGCCTTGGTGACGTGCCGATCCTCGGCAACCTCTTCCGCAGCCGCGAATTCCGCCGTGGTGAAACCGAGCTGGTGATCGTTGTCACCCCCTATCTGGTCAAGCCGGTGGACGCCAAGGACATCAAGCTGCCGACTGATGGCTTCCGCTCCGCCAACGAGTTCCAGCAATTTCTTGGCTACCAGGAAAATGCGGGTGTCTCGGGTGAGCAGCGCCCCGCGCCGACATCGTCGCAGCCCGATGCGCCGGAGCCCAAAGTGAGCGCAGCCGATCCGGCCGCAATCGTACCGACGCAGCCTGAAAAGCCGCGCCGCGCCGACAAGAAAACCCGCAAGAACGAACGCGAGGCCAGCGCAGCTGCCCCGGGCTTCAGCCTCTAACGTGAGAAAGGTCAAAACGATGCCTCCTGCACGAAACAATACGCTGGCACGGATGCCCGCCCTCGCCCTTGCCGTTACGCTTGGCCTGGGGCTGGCGGGATGCGGTGGGATGCCCACCAATACCTCGCTTTACAGCACCAAACAGGCGGTGGTGGAACGCGCCACCTTCACGATGGATGTGGCCACCAGCGCAAGCGGCCTGCCGATTTCGGAACAACAGCGCCTGATTGGCTGGTTCGAGACGATGGATCTGCGCTACGGTGATCGCGTCGCGATCGACAACCCCGGCCAGAACCCGGCAGTAACCACTGCGGTTGGCGATCTGGCATCGCGTTATGGTCTGATGATCAGCGATACCGCACCGGTCACCAACGGTTTCATTGAACCCGGGCAGGCCAGGGTGGTGATTACCCGCTCGACCGCTTCGGTTCCGGGTTGCCCGGACTGGTCGGCCAAGTCCGACATGAACTATAACAACGCCACCAGCCCTAACTATGGCTGCGCCATCAACAGCAACCTGGCGGCGATGGTAGCCGACCCGCAGGACCTGCTCGAAGGCAAGAAGGGCGCGAGCGAAACCGTGATCGCCACGTCGAACAAGGCGATCTCAACTTATCGTGAAACAGCTCCTACTGGAGCCGCCGGGTTGATGGATGCGTCGACCGGCAGCGGCGGTGGTGGCGGCGGAGGAAACTGACCAATGAACGCTCCCTGGAAATCGGGCTTGCCCGGCAATCGTGATCCGTTTTCGGCCTATATTTGCGATGACAATGCACTGGACGTAATCCGTCCCGTAGCCATCGAACTGGGCTGGCAGCCGGAGAAGTGCAACAAGGGTGGCCTGCGCAATGCAGTGCAATCCCTTTCGGTCAGCGCTAGCCCGGCGATCCTTATGGTCGACCTGTCGGAATGCGGCGATCCGCTGAACGATATCAACGCACTGGCTGAAGTGTGCGAACCGGGCACGGTGGTGATCGCCGTGGGCCAGGTCAATGACGTGCGCCTTTACCGCGACCTGTTGTCGAGCGGGATTCATGATTATCTGCTGAAGCCGCTATCGCCGCAGCAGGTGCATGATGCGCTTAATCAGGCACTGGCAGTCTTCATGGCGCCCAAGGGAGGCGATGCCGATGGAGCCCGGCGGCACATTTCGACTGCTGTGGTCGGCACGCGCGGCGGGGTGGGAGCCTCGACGCTGGCGACCTCGCTGGCCTGGTTGTTCAGCGAACAGCACAAGTCACCGACCGCATTGCTCGATCTGGACGTCCACTTCGGCACCGGCGCGCTGGCGCTCGATCTCGAACCGGGCCGCGGCCTGACCGACGCGATCGAAAACCCCAGCCGCATCGACCCGCTGTTCATTGAACGGGCGATGGTGCGGGCGGGTGACAATCTGTCGATCCTGTCGGCCGAAGCACCGATCAACCAGCCATTGATGACCGATGGTGCGGCGTTTGTGCAGCTGGAAGACGAATTCCGTCAGGCATTCGAAATGACGGTGATCGATCTGCCGCGCAACATGCTCATCAACTTCCCGCAGCTTCTGGCTGACGTGAATGTGGTGCTGCTGGCGTGCGAGCTCACCCTCGCCTCGGCGCGCGACACGATCCGCATTCTGTCCTGGCTCAAGACCAATGCCGGGCACGCGCATCCGATGATTGTAGCCAACAAGGTGCAACCGGGCGTTGCCGAGATCAGCCGCACCGATTTCGAGGCGTCTATCGAACGCAAGATCGACTTCGTCGTGCCCTACGACATCAAGGCTGCGTCCAACGCGGCGAAGCTGGGGCAGGTGTTCGTCGATGCCAACCGGTCGAGCAAGGCCACAGCCGCGATCCGGCAGATTGCCGAACGCGTGATGGGCGCGACCACAGACGATCTGGCTTCGCTGGGCGAAGAGAAGAAATCGCTGCTTGGCGGATTCGATCTGAAGTCGCTGCTCGCCAAAAAGGCGAAGAGCGAGCCCGTGGAGGTCGAATAAGCAAGTGACGGTACGGGGTGTGACGCGCCAACGCGCGCCCGCCCCGCGCCGGTCGGCATTGGAAGGGGACCGCCACATTCCGGCGGGACAAGGCAGGAAGCAACAGCATGGACTTTTTCCAAACCCTGCTCATCACGCTGGTGATTTTCGCCGTGCTGGTCATGGGCTATCTGCTGGCGAGCGGTTCGAGCGTAGCCAAGGCGCAAAAGCGCCGTGTGCAGTCGCTGCGCTATCGCCATTCGGAAAGCCTTGACGCCAAGGTCGATGCCCAGTTCAAACGGGCCGTCGCCGCCCGCAAGCCGAAAACCTTCAAGATCAAGGGCTCCGGCTCGCGTCTGGAAGCGCTTGCCGCCCGGCTCGACCGGACGGGCAAGAACTGGACTGTCACGCAATATGCCTACACCTCGATCGGGCTGATTCTGGGGATTGCCGTGGTGATGTTCATCGCCACCAAGGCGCCCTTCCTGTCGCTTGGCGTGGGCCTGCTGATTGGTGCCGGCCTGCCGCACCTGTGGATCAACCGTCTGATCGGCAAACGCACCAATGCGTTCATCACGAAGTTTCCTGACGGCATCGAATTGCTGGTGCGCGGCTTGCGTTCCGGCCTGCCCGTTACCGAAACACTGGGAATTGTCGCGCAGGAAGTGCCCGGCCCGGTGGGTCTTGAATTCAAGGGCGTGATCGACCGCATCAAGGTCGGCAAGACCATGGAAGATGCGTTGCAGGACACGGCCGATCGGCTTGCGATTTCCGAATTCAACTTCTTCACGATAACTTTGGCGATCCAGCGCGAAACCGGGGGCAACCTGGCCGAAACGCTTTCAAACCTGGCCGAGGTGCTGCGCAAACGCGCGCAGATGAAGCTCAAGATCCGCGCGATGAGCTCGGAATCCAAGGCATCGGCCTACATCGTCGGTTCGCTGCCGTTTATCGTCTTCGGGCTGATCTCGTTCATCAACCCCGAATACATGGGGGGCTTTTTCATCGATGACCGCCTGATCGTGGCCGGACTGGGCGCGATGGTGTGGATGGGCATTGGCGTGTTCATCATGGCCAAGATGGTCAATTTCGAAATCTGACGCCGGGGGAATCTGAACCATGATCGATCAACCCACTGGCCCCACGCTGCTCGGCTTCGACGTCATTTTCGTCGGAACCATGCTGGCCGGTCTTGCCGCTTTTGCCGTGATGCTGGCCATCTATGCAGCAGTCACGATCCGCGACCCGATGGCCAAGCGTGTCAAGGCGCTCGAAGCGCGGCGCGAACAGCTCAAGGCCGGGATCATCATCTCGGGGTCAAAGAAGCGCGCCAGTCTGGTGCGTCGGACCGACACGACCGACAAGGTCAAGGACAGCCTCGGCAAGCTCAACATTCTGCAGGAAAGCCAGATCAAAGCTGTTCAGCAGAAGCTCGCCCATGCAGGGTACCGCAACAAAGAACTGGCAGTCATCATCATCGGTCTGCGTGCCATCATGCCGGTGGTGCTTGGCGGACTTGCGGCGCTGCTGATTTACGGCATCGAATTGTGGCCCGATCTTGGCCCGTTCAAGCGCCTTGGTGCCTTCGCGCTGATCGTGTTCCTGAGCTACAAGGGACCAGAACTCTACATCGGCAATCAGGCGACCAAACGCACCAAGGAAATCCAGAAGGGCCTGCCCGATGCGCTCGATCTGCTGGTGATCTGCGCCGAAGCCGGTCTGACCGTCGACGCCGCGTTCAACCGTGTCGCCAAGGAACTGGGCCGTGCCTATCCCGAACTGGGTGATGAATTCGCCCTCACCGCGATCGAGCTGTCGTTCCTCAACGAACGCAAGATGGCCTTCAACAACCTTGCCTTTCGCGTCAATCTTGACGCGGTGAAGGGCGTGGTGACGACCATGATCCAGACCGAACGTTACGGCACCCCGCTCGCCAGTGCGCTGCGCGTGTTGTCCGCTGAGTTCCGCAACGAACGTATGATGCGCGCCGAAGAAAAAGCCGCGCGTCTGCCTGCGATCATGACCATCCCGCTGATTATGTTCATTCTGCCGACGCTGTTTGTGGTCATTCTTGGCCCGGCGGCCTGTTCGATCTCGGACAACCTGGTCAAATAGCAACGGCAACACCAAAGTCCGATGCGCGTGGGCCGGGGCAGGTTTCAACCCTGCTCCGGCCCCGCATCGTTACGGCGCGCGAGTTCCATGGCGCGTTGGCGCAACCCGGCCAGCAAGCCGCGCAGCATTGCTTCTTCGCCCGGTGCCAAGCCTGCGATCAATTCCTGCTCGGTCGCCTTGGCCAGTGGCATCACCTCGGCATGGATCGCACGCCCCTCGCCCGTTAATGCGAGCAGGTGCGAACGCCCGTCGCCGGGATTGGGCACACGCGCGATCAGCCCGCGCTCCTCAAGTACCTTGACTGCGCGGTTGACCGCGACCTTGTCCATCACCGTGGCCGCGGTCAGCCCGCGCTGGGTCATCGTTCCTGCATCGCCCAGCACCGCCATCACCCGCCATTCAGGGATCTTGAGGCCAAACCGCTTGCGATATCGCTCGGCAATCAGGCTGCTGACCGCGTTGGAGGCAACCGAAAGCTGATACGGCAGGAACCCGCCGAGCTGGCCCGTTTCCTCACTCATACGGGCGATCATCCCACCACGGGTAGAAATCGGGCATGTCGGCGCTGACCTTGCCGGGATACATCGGGCGGCGTTTTTCAAGGAAGCTGGCGATGCCTTCCTTGGCATCGGCCCCACGTGACAGGCGATAAATGGCGCGGCTATCGATCTTGTGCGCTTCCATCGGGTGATCCGCGCTCATCAGCCGCCACATCATCGCCCGCGTCATCGCCACCGAAATGGCCGAGGTATTTTCGGCAATTTCAGTCGCGAGGCTTTTGGCCGCGTGCAGCAGGTCTTGCGGCGCATGGATTGACCGCACCAGCCCGCCCGCCTTGGCCTCAGCCGCGTCGAACACCCGGCCTGTGTAGCACCATTCCAGCGCCTGGCTGATGCCGACGATACGCGGCAGGAACCAGCTTGACGCGGCCTCAGGCACAATCCCGCGCCGGGCAAAGACAAAGCCATAACGCGCGGTGTCACTGGCGAGGCGGATGTCCATCGCCAGTTGCATCGTCGCGCCGACGCCTACCGCGACGCCGTTGCAGGCGGAAATCAGCGGCTTTTTCGATTCAAACAACCGCAGCGTCAGCCGCCCTCCGCCGTCACGCACGCGTGGGTCGGACAGATCATCAACCTGCGTGGGATCAGAAAAGACATGCCCTCCCCCTTCGGGCGTCAGATCGGCACCCGCGCAGAATGCCCGTTCACCCGATCCGGTGAAGATCACCGCGCAAACCGCATCGTCGGCATCAATATCGTCCATCGCCGCGATGATTTCCTCACCCATCGTGCGGGTGTAAGCGTTCATCTTGTCCGGGCGGTTCAGGGTGATGGTGGCGATGCCATCGGCTTTGGTGACGATGATCTGGGTGTATTGGGTCATGCGATTCTCTCTTCCTCGACGGGTCAACCGGCCAGCCTGCCTGCGCCCTGTTGGAGACACATGTGACACTGTCCAGAACAGGAAAACAAGCCCGCGCGCGGGCGTATTTTTGCGAGGGGCACGAAGGCAGGCGATCGGCGTGCGGAGCATACGGGGAATCTAGCGCCAGCCCCCGCAAGTAGGAAAGCTGCCGATCAGCGGGCGATCCATTGCCAACGTCCGCTTACTTCCTCGTCGCCCCGTGCTTGCCTGCCCCGGCGCAGGCCGGGGACACGGGGCTTGGCTATTCTTGCGCTGCGCTCAATGTGAACCACTTTTCCCAGAGATCGTCCCAGTCAGGATTGTCCGCTTCGATCAGCGCGAACTTCCATTCACGCTTCCATTTCTTGACGAGCTTTTCACGGGCAATTGCGCGCTCTATCTCGTCGTGACGCTCGGCATAGACGAGCCGCGTCTTGTCGAAGTCGGCAACATGCGTGGAACCGGTGCCTTCGCGGTGCTGGTAAACCCGCTGCAGCACATTGGATGTAACACCCACATACATCCCGCCGCGATAGCGGTTCGCCATGATGTAGACCCAGCCACCCTTTTCCATCAGCCGTGTATCGGCGGGCGCGTGGGAAAAAGAAAGCCAAGCCCCGTGTCCCCGGCCTGCGCCGGGGCAGGCAAGCACGGGGCGACGAGTGTAACGTGAGAAACAGAAAAGCCGCCCTCTTGCCTTTGGGCGCGGGGCGGCTTTTCCATTTATTCGGGAAGGCCGGGATTCAGCGCGGTGCCATGCGGATGCCGCCGTCCAGCCGCACGTCTTCGCCGTTGAAATAGCCGGTTTCGATCATGCACATGGCGAGCTTGGCATATTCGGGGGGGGTGCCCAAACGCTTGGGGAACGGCACCGATGCGGCGAGCGCATCGCGGACGTTCTGCGGGGCTGCGGCCAGCAGCGGGGTGTCGAAAATGCCCGGCAGGATGGTGTTGACGCGGATGCCTTCGTTCATCAGGTCGCGCGCGATCGGCAGGGTCATGCCGATCACCCCGGCCTTTGATGCCGAATAGGCCGCCTGACCGATCTGACCATCTTCGCCAGCCACCGATGCGGTGTTCACAATCGCGCCGCGCTCACCATTCTCGTCAAGCGGATCGAGGGTCAGCATCCCCGCCGCCGATTTGGCGATGCAGCGGAAGGTGCCGATCAGGTTGACCTGAATGACGAAATCGAAGGCTGAAATCGGGAAGTGCTTGATCGAACCGTCTTCCTTGCTGCGGCTGGCGGTCTTGATCGCATTGCCAATCCCGGCGCAGTTCACCAGAATGCGTTCCTGCCCGTGGGCGGCGCGGGCCTTGGCGAAACCGGCGTCGACATCGTCATCGCTGGTCACGTTGACCTTGCAGAACACCCCGCCGATTTCGGCAGCGACCGCTTCGCCCTTTTCCTCGTTCATGTCGAAGATCGCGACCTTGGCGCCCTTGGCCGCAAGCGCGCGGGCGGTGGCGGCCCCAAGGCCGGATGCGCCGCCGGTGACAACGGCGGGGGTGTTGGCTGAAACTTCCATTTTCGTGTTCCTCTCAATCAAATCGTCATCCCGGCGAAGGCCGGGATCTCATGCAAATAGGCAGAGCGATTGCGGCCCTGGGCCCCGGCCTGCGCCGGGGTGACGTGGCAAATCAAAGCCGCTCGATAATCGTCACGTTGGCGACCCCGCCGCCTTCGCACATGGTCTGCAGGCCATATTTCTTGCCGTGGCGTTGCAGCGCGTGAACCAGCGTTGCCATCAGCTTGGTGCCCGACGCGCCGAGCGGGTGGCCGAGCGCAATCGCGCCGCCGTGCACGTTCAGCTTTTCGGGATCAGCGCCGGTATGCTTGAGCCACGCGAGCGGCACCGAAGCGAAGGCTTCGTTGACTTCGTAAAGATCGATATCGGCGATGCTGAGGCCTGCGCGCTGCAAGGCGCGATCGGTCGCAAACAGCGGTTCTTCCAGCATGATCACCGGGTCGCCCGCCGTCACCGTCAGGTTGTGGATGCGCGCCAGCGGGGTCAGGCCGTGGCGCTTCAACGCTGCCTCGGATACCACCAGCACCGCCGACGACCCGTCGCAGATCTGGCTGGACGATGCAGCGGTCAGCAGGCCGTCGGGCGACAGCAGCTTGACCCCTGCGATCCCTTCCAGCGTCGCGTCAAACCGGATGCCTTCGTCAATCGTGTGCAACTGCGCGCCCTCAGGCGTTTCGATCAGCACCGGCACGATTTCAGCATCAAACGCCCCGCCCTTGGTCGCGGCGATCGCTTTCTGGTGGCTGGCGAAGGCAAAGCGATCAAGATCGTCCTTGGAAAGCCCGTGCTTCTTGACGATCATCTCGGCGCCCATGAACTGGCTGAAGTTGATGCCGGGGAACTTTTCCTCAAGCCCGTCGGCCTTGCTGTAGAGGCCTTCTTTCATGTGCAGCGTGACGTTGGAACCCATCGGCACGCGGCTCATGCTTTCGACACCGCTGGCGATCACCACGTCCTGCGTCCCGCTCATCACGGCTTGCGCGGCGAACTGGATCGCCTGCTGGCTGGAACCGCACTGGCGATCAATCGTCACCGCTGGCGTGGACTGCGGCAGCAGCTTTGACGCCAGCACGCCCATCCGCCCGACCTGCAGCGCCTGCTCGCCTGCCTGACTGACGCAGCCGGTGATCACATCCTCGATCGCGGTCGGATCGATCCCGCTGCGTTCGACTATCGCATCGAGCGAGGTCGCCAGCAGGTCAACCGGGTGCACTCCGGCAAGCCGCCCGCCGCGACGCCCGCCAGCAGTGCGCACGGCTTCTACGATATAGGCTGTGGTCATTTCTCTCTCCTTGCGCTGATCCGAACGCGTCGGCGGCGAGTAATCAGTTTCGCTTCGCCACTTGCTTGTGCTGTAGCGCCTATGGGAGCGGAAGTTGCAAATCAAGCGGGCAAAGCAAGGTGGCGCGCGGCAGGATATCTCGTTCCTGTTGTTCTACTTGCTTTTCATGGCGTTGCTCGGCTCCGGCGACGGTCGCAGGAAACTGCCACGCAAAGCGAGGCCGCTATCAGCGAATGCGCTTAACCCGCAGCGGCCGCCCGCCGTTGATGCGCGCGCGGAAACTGCCCATGATGCCAGCTTTGATCGTCACTTCATCACCCGCCTTGGGTGGACGCATGCTGGCGCTTTCAAGCTGCTGCCACACCGCCCCATCGTCCATCGTGAACGTATATAAGCGGGTCGGGTTCAGTTGGACTGCGGTGAGGCGATAGGTCTTTTCGGCGAGTTGGTTATCGCCAAGCCAGAGGTCCACATTGCTGGTTGCGCCAAAACGCGCCTCGCGCTCGGCCTCCACGATATCGCGATCCGCGACCAGCAGATCGCCTGAATCCCGCACGTTTGCAACCTGTTGCGCCGCACGGTCAAAACACTCCAGCCGATCACTTTTATCGCCGATATCGCGGCATGCGAGCAGGGCCGATAATTGCGCTGGCGCGTCGCTTTTGGCGGCATCTTGCGAGGGCGCAGTCTGCGCCAAAACCGGGCCGCCAAGCAGCGCAACAGGAATGGCGGCGGCAACGATTGCAAGACCTGCAGATCGGCAGGCTGTTCGGACAAACATGGGGGGCGTCTCCTGGGTGGCAAAAATGTCGTTTTTGCGACTCTGGCTCCACCTCTTGGCGCAACCAGAACGCTACGTCGATAACTGTTGCAATTCAATCACACCGGGGGGGGAACTTCCCCGCAGCGGCAGGCCTTCGCTTTACACCCGCTACCCCTTGGGTCAATCAGCGGATTGGTAGTGCGGCTTGGCATGTGATGGTCGAAAGATGCTCGGTCGGCCGCGTTTATCGGTAATCTTATTACCACATCACAACAGAAGGTGATCTTGATGAAAAGCAAATTGTTTTTGAGGGCGCTTAACGCTGGTGTCGCTACTGCGGCGCTAAGCTTCGCGCTCGCGCCGCAGGCGGCGTTCGCACAGGACGACGCAGCGCAGGACGATATCGCCGCAAATCCGGCGAGCACGATTGTCGTGACCGGTTCGCGTATTAACAACCCGAACCTGACGGCATCCAGCCCGGTTTCCGTGGTCACGGCGGACGATATTGATTTTCGCCAGGCGACCGTGGTGGATGATTTCCTTCGCGAAATTCCGGGCATCACGCCGAGCATCGGCGCGCAGGTGAACAATGGTAACGGCGGTTCGACCTTTGTCGATCTTCGCGGCATTGGTGCAAACCGCAACCTCGTGCTGCTCAATGGCACGCGCGTTGTTCCGGCTGGCCTTGCCGGCATCACCAACCTCGATGTCATTCCGGTCGCGCTGATTGAGCGCGTTGATGTGCTTACCGGCGGCGCTGGCGCTGCTTATGGTGCGGATGCCATTTCGGGTGTCGTCAACTTCATCACCAAAAGTGATTTTGCTGGCGTTGATCTTTCGGGCACCAGTCAGATTACTGACGAAGGTGACGGCGATACCTACCGTGTCGATTTGACGATCGGTGCCAATTTTGATGATGGTCGCGGTAACGCCACCCTCAGCATGGGTTACACCGATCGCAAGGCCGTGTTTCAGGGTGATCGCCCCTTCGGTGAATTCAACCTGAGCTCGGTCACTGGCAATGCGGGCGGGTCGAGCACTGCTGTCCCAACGGTCATTTCCGTTCCGGGGACGACCAGCGGAACATTGCAAATCTCGCCTGATGGCACTTCGCTGGTTCCGTTTGATCGGCCGTTCAACTTCAACCCGCAGAACATTTTCCAGGTGCCGCTCGAACAGTACCGCCTCTTTGGGACTGCTCGCTACGAAATTACGGAGGGAGTCGAAATCTTCTCCGAAGCGATGTACGTGCAGAGCACCAACAGCACGATCATCGCGTCCTCGGGCACATTCCGGAACGTGTTTGAAACCCCGCTTTCCAACCCGTTCCTGCCCGCCGGTATCCGCAACCAGATTTGCGGATTTGATACTGGTGGTGGTACGCCGCTGTTCACGCAAGCTCAGTGCGATGCCGGTGCGTTGGCGACCGATCCGACCGATCCCAACTTCCAGACTGTCGACATCGATTTCGGTCGTCGTTTTACAGAATTCGGCACCCGCAACAACGAACGTGAAACCCAGCTCTGGCAGTTCAAGACCGGTTTCCGCGGCGGAATTACCGATAACATCAGCTACGAAGTTTTCGGTGCCTATGGTGAAAGCGAAATCGATTCGCGGCAGAGCGGCAACGGCCTGTTCTCGCGCCTGCAACAGTCGATCCTTTCGACCGATCCGGCAGCTTGCCTCGATCCGTCAAACGGATGTGTGCCGATCGATCTGTTCGGGCCGGAAGGCAGCATTACGCCAGCAGTTCAGGGCTTCCTCGATACCGGCAACTCGGCCGGGACTGAAACCTCGCTGGGCCAGGTGCAGGGCTTCATTTCGGGCGACTTCGGCGCTTCGTTGCCCTGGGCAACAAACCCGGTCAGCTTCGTGGTTGGCGCTGAATATCGGGAATATAAAGCTGGAACCAGTTCGGACTTGCTGACCCAGACCCCGGGCGAAGTGCTCGGCAATGGTGCGGCTAGCCCTGATAGCTTCGGCACCTATGATGTCAGCGAAATATTCGGCGAACTCAACGTTCCGCTGGTTGAAGGCGGTTTCGTTCACGAAGCCACCCTGCAACTCGCTGGTCGTGTGTCGGATTATTCGACCACCGGCACTGAATATACTTGGAAAGCGGGCGGCACGATCAGCCCGATCCCCAGCGTTCAGATCCGCGGCAACTACCAGCAGGTGACGCGTGCGCCGAACATTGGTGAACTGTTCTCGCCGCGGGTTACCGGGCTTGACAACTTTGACAGCGACCCTTGCGCTGGTGCCATCACCAACGCGGATCTTCGGGCAGTTTGTATTGCTCAGGGCGCTCCGGCCACCTCGATCGGCAACATCATCGTCGATCCGGCGGGTCAGGTAAACCTGACCGAAGGCGGCAATCCGAACCTCCAAGCGGAAGAAGCCGACACCTGGACAGTTGGTGTGGTGTTCACACCTGACTTCGTCCCGGGCCTGTCGGTCACGGTTGATTATTACAACATCAATCTGACCGATGCGATCACCTCGCCGACCGTGGATAGCGTGTTCATCGGTTGTTTTGGTTCGAACTTCCGTACCGCCCCAGTCGTGACGGCTGCATCGGCCAGCGATCCGCTGTGCACCGACAGCATCCGCCGCAACCCGGCGACCGGCAACCTGTTCGGCTCGGTCGCAACCACCCCGGGTATCCTGACCTCCGTGTCGAACCTCGGGCAGATCAAGACTGACGGTATTGATCTGGTGATCAACTACGCAACCGATCTTGGCTTTGCCGGGTTGAACCTTAACTTCAACGGTAACTGGACCGACACGAACAGCTTTGATCCCAACACGAATGACCCGACTGACACGGTGTTTGAATGCGCCGGGTTCTTCGGGACCAACTGTGGATCGATCACACCTGATTTCGCGTTCACCCAGCGTTCGACATTGTCGTTTGAACGTGTCGATGCATCGCTCCTGTGGCGCTACATCGACGGTGTTAAGCTTGAACGTTCGGTGTTCAACGCTGCCGGCCAGGCTCCGTTCCTCGATGAATTTGAAACCATCGGGGCAGAGCATTACTTTGACCTGACCGTGCGGTTCCAGGCGACCGAAAACTTCGCGTTTACCGCTGCGGTTATCAACCTCTTCGACAATGATCCGAAGGTGGTTGGCAGCAACATCGGTTCGACTTCGTTCAACAGCGGGAACATTTTCCCATCGACCTACGATCCGTTGGGCCGTCGGTTCTCGGTTACCGGTCGCGTCACCTTCTAAGACGTCGCTCCGGCACAAAATCAGAGGGCGCAGCGCAAGCTGCGCCCTCTTTTTTTGTCCAGCGCACAAACTGTTGGCTGTTAGGGGCAATCAACGCAGCTTAGGCCCGGCGGAAGCTCGCCACAGGACATTGGCAAAGCCGGGCGGGCCCTCGCGAAAGGCTGGGCGCGCAAGGGGCCATATCTAACGCTAGAATGTTGCAAAACTGCAACTTTGAACAATTTAATTCTGAATTTTTGTTCAGGAACCTGTCTGGGCGTTGCGTAGCGGGTGCGAACGCAATTAGGTTGCGCTTTGGAAGCGGGGGCGCTCCGCTCTTAACAAGGGACCTCATACATGATCAGGTTTTTCAATGCAGAACGCCGCGTCGGCCTTTTTGCAAGTGTTGGCGTTGCCGCGCTGGCAATGTCCGCTCCGGCGCTGGCGCAGGATGCGGAGACTGAAGAAGAGGTAGCGGTCACCACCGCCGAAACTCCCGAACAAACTGCCGCAGAAACACGCGGGATCACAGTCACTGGTTCGCGCATTCGCCGCGACGTAAACCTCGACTCGGTGGTTCCGGTGATTTCGGTGACCCGCGACGAAATCCTGAACGACGGCAACATCAGCCTTGGCGATGCCCTGAACGATCTGCCTGCATTGCGTTCGACCTTTAACAGCTCGAACTCGCAGCGGTTCATTGGCACGACCGGCCTCAACCTCCTCGATCTTCGCGGCTTGGGCACGGCGCGCACACTGACGGTGGTCAATGGTCGTCGGCACGTCACGTCCAGCGTCGGATCATTCCAGGTTGATACCAACACGATCCCCAGCGCACTGCTGGAACGGGTCGATGTGGTTACCGGTGGTTCATCGGCTGTGTATGGTTCAGAAGCCATCGCCGGTGTCGTCAACTTTGTCCTGCGCGACGACTATGAAGGCCTCCAGCTTGATAGCCTTGTCAGCATTTCTGACCGTGGAGATGGCCGTCAGTTCAGCGTTGAAGGCGTTTGGGGCAAGAATTTCGCCGATGGCCGCGGCAACATCACCTTGGCCGCTGAGTACGCCGATAGCCAACGCGTGTTCAATTCACAGCGTCCGGAAATTTCGGGTTTTGGCATTGGCTTTACGGGCTTCGTCGTCAACCCCGATGATACTACGGCCGAAGGTCTGACCAACAGCAACGGCATCCCCGACAACATCCTCGCCCGCAACCTGCTGCTCGACTTTATTTCCGATGGCGGGACGGTGCAGACTTTCTGCCTTTCCGACGAAGTTTCGCAGCCTCTGGCATGCGATGCAAACGGGCTGGAGCGCCGTTTCCGCTTCGGCGCGGATGGACGCCTGTTCGGCGAAGTCACCGATCAGTTCGCTGCTGACGGGCTTGCCTCAAACGGAACGGGTACTGCACTGTCTGACGGCACTTTACTTCCGGATATTGAACGCACCACCATCAATCTTCTGGCCAATTTTGAGGTGTCGTCCGCGTTTCGTCCGTTTGTTGAATTCAAATATGTCAATATCGACACTTTGGGTCAGGGAACACCGTCTTTCTTCAACAGCTTCTGCGGCGGTCTGGCCGGTGCCTCAGGGCTTGATCCGAGTTGCGCTGACGTAGCATCATCGGCGTTCTTCTTTGTGCCGATTACCAACGCATTCCTTGATCCGGCTGACGCACAGACGATCACGAATATTCAGGATGAACTGCTCGGCTTTTTCGGGCTACCTGCTGGCCTGTCGCAGGGCTTTTTCATCAATCGCAACAACAGCGATTTTGGCACCCGCAATGACAAGCTCAACCGCGAAACCTATCGTTTCGTCGGCGGGGTTGATGGCGATATTTCCAGCAACACGCGCTATGAATTGTCGTTCAGTTATGGCCGGTTCACTACCCAGCTTGAGGCTCAGAATGATCTGATTTTCGCAAACACGCGCGCTGCGCTTGATTCGGTGGTTGACGGCGGCAACATTGTCTGCCGCGTCAACGTCGATGCCGATCCGTCCAACGACCTGCCGGGCTGTGTTCCGCTCAACCCGTTCGGGTTTGGCGCGCCGAGCGATGAAGCGCTCGCGTTCATCAACACAACATCGCAATTGGATGGGAAAGCACAACAATACAACGTTCTTGGGTTCATCTCGACCGACAGTTCACCCTTCTTTGAACTGCCCGGTGGCCCGGTAGGTGTGGTTGTTGGTGGTGAATGGCGGCGCGAAACCGCGTTTGAACAGCCCGATGAATTTTCGGCGGGCGGAAACACCTTCTTCAACGCCTTTGACGTGTTCGATCCACCGGCACTTGAAGTGTATGAACTGTTCGGCGAAATTAACGTACCGCTGCTCGCGAACCGGCCCTTCTTTGAAGAGCTGACCTTTACAGCTGCTGGTCGTATCTCCGATTACAACTCGGGCGCTGGATCGACCGGGACGGTTGAAGCGTGGAACCTGAACGGGATCTGGGCACCGATCCGTGATCTCCGCTTCCGCGCCAACTTTTCGCGGTCGGTTCGTTCGCCGACATTGTCTGACCTGTTCTCACCGCAAACGGTCAACTTCCTGTTCTTCGATGACCCGTGCGATGTGGACTTCATCGATCAGGGGTCGGGCACGCGCGCAGCGAACTGCCTTGCTGCCGGGGTGCCTGTCGGTTTTGACGAGAACATCACTGGCAACCGCTCGGTTTTACAGGGTGGTAATACTCTGCTGCGGGCAGAAACTTCGGACAGCTTTACCGCGGGTGCGATCATCCAGCCGCGGTTCCTGCCGGGCTTCAGCCTGTCGGTCGACTACTACAATATCGACATTGACAACGTGATCGCAAACGTCGGCCCGCAAGCTATTTTGAACAATTGCTTCGATGCCGCCGATCTCAACAATACGTTCTGCGAGGCGATCAGGCCACGCCAGCCGGATGGCTCGCTCGATGTCAATGCGGCGCTCGTGACCGGGCCGATCAACTTTGCGGCACTGACAGCCGAAGGGCTTGATTTCGACGCGCGCTACGTCAGGACATTCGGCAATGGCCACCGGTTGTCGCTGCGTGCGATTGCGACCTATGTGATCGATCGGACCAACTTCCTCGATACCAATAATCCGGAAGTGCCCAATGATGTCCGCGGCGAACTTGGCGATCCGGTCTGGGCGGCGAACTTCAACGCGGCCTACACCGCCGGGGCGTTCACGCTGTCGTGGTCAGGTCGTTTTGTCGATAGTCAGTTCAACGGCGCTCGTGAAAACATCAACAACAATATCGAATTGTGCACGACCGGCACCATTCCCCGCACAGACACCCCTTGCACGACCGGTGAACTGGTCAAGGCACCGCCGCGCAATCCTGATGTGTTCGATGCCGAGTTTCAGAAATTTCCGACGCGCCTTACCCAGGACGTCCGGCTGGATATCGACATCGAAGATAATTACCGTTTCACGGTCGGCGTTGACAATATCACTGACAAGCTGCCGCCGTTCGGCCTTACCGGAGCTGGCGCGGGTTCAGGGATTTTCTCGAACCGCGGCCGCACGTTCTTCGCATCGTTCCGGGCGGAATTGTAATTCGACCGGAAGGGCGCAGGCCTGAAAACGAAAAGGCCCCGGGAAACCGGGGCCTTTTTTTGTTGCCACTCGTAAGGGTAAAGTCTCCGATCAGCTGACCTGTATGGAAAGCTGGCCGTCACCCTCATCAATATGTAGCGTGGCACCATCGCTGATCTTGCCCTCCAGCAGCATTTCCGCCAGCGGGTCTTGCAGGTAACGCTGCACCGCGCGTTTCAGGGGCCGTGCGCCGTAAACCGGATCATAGCCCACCCGGCCAAGCCAGCGCAGCGCCGCATCGGTCAGCTCAAGCGTGATCTTTCGGTCGCTGAGCAGCTTCTGCACCCGGCCCACCTGAATTTCGACAATCGGCGCCATGTGTTCCTGCGCCAGCCGGTGGAACAGGATGATCTCGTCCAGACGGTTGAGAAACTCGGGCCGGAAATGCCCGCGCACCACGTCCATCACGTCCTTTTCGACCGCAGCAGGCTCCGCGCCGTCGGGCAGGTTGGCGAGATATTGGCTGCCGAGGTTTGAGGTGAGGATGATCAGCGTGTTGCTGAAATCGACCACCCGGCCCTGCCCGTCGGTCAGGCGGCCATCATCAAGCACTTGCAGCAGCACGTTGAAGACATCGCTGTGCGCCTTTTCCACCTCGTCGAACAGCACCACCTGATAGGGGCGGCGGCGCACGGCTTCGGTCAGCACCCCGCCTTCTTCATAGCCGACATAGCCCGGAGGCGCGCCGATCAACCGGGCGACTGCGTGCTTCTCCATGAATTCGCTCATGTCGATGCGCACCATTGCGCTGTCATCATCGAACAGGAACCCGGCCAGCGCCTTGGTCAGCTCGGTCTTGCCGACGCCCGTGGGGCCGAGGAACAGGAAGCTGCCCAGCGGACGGCCAGGGTCTTGCAGCCCCGCGCGCGCACGGCGCACGGCCTTGGAGACGGCCTCGATCGCTTGGCGCTGGCCGATCACCCGCTTGCCAAGGATAGCCTCCATCGCCAGCAGCTTTTCGCGTTCCCCCGCCATCATCTTGTCGACCGGCACACCCGTCCAGCGGCTGACGACACCGGCGATGTCTTCCTCGGTCACTTCTTCGCGCAGCAGCGCGTTTTCGGACAGCGCCTGCGCGTCGGTGAGCTGCTTTTCGAGTGCCGGAATGCGCCCGTAAGACAGCTCGCCCGCCTTGGCGAGATCGCCGGTGCGCTGCGCCTGTTCCAGTTCCAGCCGTGCGGCATCGAGCTGTTCCTTGATCCGGCTTTCAGCCTCGATCTTGTCGCGTTCATTCTGCCAGCGGGTGGTGAGTTCGGCCGACTGCTGTTCGAGGTTGGCGAGTTCTTCACGCAGCGCGATCAGCCGGTCTTTCGACGCCTGATCGCTCTCCTTGCCGAGCGCTGATTCCTCGATCTTCAGCTGGATAATCCGCCGGTCGAGCGTTTCGATTTCCTCGGGCTTGCTCTCCACCTCCATGCGGATGCGGCTGGCCGCTTCGTCCATCAGGTCGATTGCCTTGTCGGGTAGAAAGCGGTTCTGGATGTAGCGGTCAGACAGCTTCGCCGCCGCCACAATCGCGCCATCGGTGATGCGCACGCCGTGGTGGAGTTCGTACTTGTCCTTGATCCCGCGCAGGATGCTGATGGTGTCCTCAACGCTCGGCTCGGCGATGAAAACCGGCTGGAAGCGTCGCTGGAGCGCGGGGTCTTTTTCGACGTATTTCTGATATTCGTCGAGCGTGGTTGCCCCGATGCAGTGCAATTCGCCGCGCGACAGAGCGGGCTTGAGCAAGTTCGATGCATCCATCGATCCTTCGGACGCGCCCGCGCCGATCAGGGTGTGCATTTCATCAATGAACAGAATGATCTGGCCGCCCGCGCCCTTCACCTCGTCGAGCACGCTCTTCAGCCGTTCCTCAAACTCGCCGCGATATTTCGCACCCGCAATCAACGCGCCCATATCAAGGCTCATCAGGGTGCGGCCCTTGAGGCTGTCAGGCACGTCGCCATTGGCAATCCGCAGCGCAAGCCCTTCGGCAATCGCGGTTTTCCCGGTGCCGGGTTCGCCGATCAGCGCAGGGTTGTTCTTGGTGCGGCGGGCGAGAATCTGGATCGTGCGGCGGATTTCCTCGTCGCGGCCAATCACCGGATCAAGTTTGCCATCGCGCGCGGCCTGGGTGAGGTCGCGCGCGAATTTCTGCATCGCGTCATAGGTGTTTTCGGCGCTGGCGCTATCGGCGCGCTTGCCGCCGCGCAGCTGTTCAATCGCGGCATTGAGGCCTTGCGGAGTGATGCTGGCGGCCTTCAAGGCCTCCCCTGCGGCAGTCTGCGACAGGGCCAGCGCGACCAAGAGGCGTTCTACCGTGACGTAGGAATCGCCCGCCTTGTCTGCGATCTGTTCGGCCTGATCCAGCACCCGCACCGCATCATTATCCAGCCCCGGCGTCGCCTGCGCGCCGCTGCCAGTCACTGCCGGGATCTTGGCCAGCCCCGCATCGACCGCCGCCACCGCCAAGGCAGGTTCACCGCCTGCGCGCTGAATCAGACCCGCAGCCATGCCTTCGCTATCTTCCAGCAGCGCCTTCAACAGGTGCAGCGGGGTGATGCGCTGATGATTGATACGGATCGCAACCGTTTGCGCGCTTTGCAGAAAGCCCTTGGCCCGGTCGGTGAACTTTTCGAGATTCATGGCGTTTAACCCTTCCAAACGTACCGCCGCGAGATAGTGTTGTAAATTGGCAACACAAGAGCCCGGCAAGCAAATAATTGGTGCCCGGTGTATTATCTAACTAGGTGGGTCGGACAACTGACTTCGGCAAGAGGGCGCTCGTCCGCTTGACCGGATTGCCCGCACAAGCGATGCATATCGCGCAGGATTTGGGAGAGAAATCGGATGAAGTGGATCAAGGGCGGCGTGATTGCGTTTGGCGGTGTGCTGGCGCTTGGCCTGACGGTGCTCGCCACGTGGGAGCCGTATTTCGCCAGCGCCGCTAATGCGCCCGCCGCCCGCACCTATACCGCTGAAATCATCCGCGACCAGTTCGGTGTGCCGCACATCTATGGCGAAACTGACGCCGACGCCGCGTTCGGGGTTGCGGTCGCCCATGCCGAGGATGATTTCTTCACCTTGCAGGACGTGGTCGCCATGTCGCGCGGGCGTTACGGCGCTATTGCAGGCGAGGACGGGGCGAAAATTGATTACGCCTACCACCTGATCGACGCGCGCGGCACGGCTGAACGCGGCTATCCAGAACTTCCCGCAGATACCCGCGCACTGTTTGAAGCCTATGCTGCGGGTCTTAACCACTATGCCGAGCAGCACCCTGCGGAGCTCAAGCTCGCCAACCTGTTTCCGGTCACTGGCGTGGACGTCGCCGCCGGGTTTGCGCTGCGCCAGCCGTTCTTTTTCGGGCTGGACGCGGTGATCGGCCCCTTGGTGGCAGGAGACACCTTGCCGCGCGAACACGGCCCCGACATCCCCGGCTTCCCGCGCCCTCAAGTGCCCGAAGCTGAAGCTGCCCAAGCTGCGCCGAAGCAGACCAAGGCGCTGGTGCTGCCGCTGGGCGAAGACGCGCAGCACCTTGGCTCCAACGCCTTTGCCGTCAGTCCCGAAAAATCGGGCGGGCCGACCACGCTGATCTCCAATTCGCATCAGCCCTTGCGCGGCGGGGTGGCGTGGTATGAACTGGTGGTGGAAAGCGGTGAGGGCTGGCATTTTGCCGGCGCGAACTTCCCCGGATCGCCCTTCCCCTTCCTCGGCCATAACGAACATCTGGGTTGGACCAACACGGTCAACACCCCGGACATGATCGATATCTACCAGTTGGAACTCGACGAGACAGGCACCCGCTACCGGCTGGATGGCGAATGGCGCGATCTGGACAGCACATGGGTGACGCTGCCGGTCAAGGTTGGTCCGGTGGTGCTGCCAATCCGGCGCGAAGTGCTGCGCTCGGTCCACGGCCCGGTGATCCGCAACGCCAAGGGCGCCTTTGCGATCCGCTATGGCGGGATTGGCCGGATCGACCAGCTTGATGCCTATTACCGCATCAACAAGGCGACCAGCTTTGCCGAATGGGAAGCGCAGCTGGCGCGGATGGCGATCCCTTCGACCAACTTCATCTATGCCGACAAGACTGGCACCATCGCCTATGTTTACAACGCCGCCATCCCCAACCGGCCCGCAGATGTGAGGGTCGATTGGCGCGGTGTGCTGCCCGGTGACCGGTCAGACCTGATCTGGAACGGCGCGGTCGATTACGCCGCGCTGCCCAAGCTGGTGAACCCGGCGAGCGGGTGGCTGTATAATTCCAACAACGAACCCTTCACCGCAGCGGGCGCGGGCGATGATCTTGCGCCCGATGATTTTTCGCCGGTGCTGGGGATCGAGCGCAAGCAGACCAACCGTTCGTGGCGCGCTTACAAGCTGCTGGGCGAAGCCAGCGTGCTTGACCGGGCGACACTGGAGCGGATCAAATATGATACCGCTTACGAGCGCGAAGGCTATGTCGCGCGGCTGTTCGATGCGCTGGCGGCGATGGAGGCTGATGGGCAGTTGGACGAAGCGCGCGATCTGCTGCTGAGCTGGGATTTCACCGCTGACAATAATGGCCGTGCCGATGCGATTGCGCTGCTGGTGATCCGTGATTTCATGTCGGCGGACTATTCCAACAAGCCATTTCCGGACGTCAAAGAAAAGCTGCAAGCCGCCGCCGATCACCTCACCACCCATTTCGGGCGCCTTGATCCGCCGATGGCCGATCTGCTGCGGTTGCGGCAGGGCGATGTCGATTTGCCGCTCGATGGCGGGTCGGACACCTTGCGCGCCTCGACCACATGGGATGTGGACGACGACGGGCGTCTCAGCCTCAAACATGGAGACAGTTTCATCATGTGGATCGAATGGCAGCCGGGTCAGCGGGTTTTTTCCCGCTCGGTTCAACCGTTTGGTGCAGCCTCCACCCGGCCCCAAAGCCCGCATTACACCGACCAGATGCGGCTGTTCGTCGATCAACAGCTGAAGCCGGTGCATTTCTGGCGCGATGATGTGCTGGCGAATGCCAGCAATCGGGCGACCGTTACCAACGCCCGCTAACCGATAATTTCTTTTCGTTTTCTCACCGGAGCCATCACACATGACCATCCGTTTTGCTGCCACCAGCCTTTCGGCGCTTGCCCTCGCGCTCGCCACACCGCTCACCCCGGCGCTTGCCGATAATCACGCCGTCAGCAGCGCCGCCCCACAGGCGAGCGCCGATCTGCCTGCACTGGTTGCGCAGGTGCAGATTCCCTATCAGCGGTTCGTGCTCGACAACGGGTTGACCGTGATCGTGCACGAAGATCGCAAGGCCCCCGTGGTCGGCGTTGCGGTGTGGTATAATGTCGGTTCGAAAGACGAACCCAAGGGCCAGACCGGCTTTGCCCACCTGTTTGAACACCTGATGTTCAACGGTTCGGAAAACGCGCCGCAGGATTACTTCCAATACCTCGCCGAAATGGGCGCGACCGATTACAACGGCACCACCAATTTCGACCGCACCAATTATTTCCAGACCGTGCCTCGTCCGGCATTGGAGCGCGCGTTGTGGCTGGAAAGCGACCGGATGGGCTATCTTCTCGGCGCGGTGACGCAGGAAAAACTCGATAACCAGCGCGGCGTGGTGCAGAACGAAAAACGGCAGGGCGATAACCAGCCGGGCGGGCTGGTGTTCTATGAACTGCTGAAAACCCTGTTCCCCGAAGGCCACCCCTATCACCATTCGATAATCGGCTCGATGGCCGATCTCGACGCCGCGTCGATGGACGATGTGCGCAAGTGGTTCACCGACAAATACGGCCCCAACAACGCCACGCTGGTGATGGCGGGCGATGTCTCGGCGGCTGAGGCAAAGGTGCTGGCCGAAAAGTATTTCGGCCCGATTGCGCGCGGGCCGGTCAACACGCCCAAGGCTGCGGACGTGCCAACCTTGGCGGAGGATGTGCGCACAGTGATGAAAGATCAGGTCGCGGCCACCCGCGTCACCCGCTATTGGCCCGCGCCGGGCATCACCGATGCCGATCTGACCGCGCTCAATGTTGGCACGAGCATTCTGGGCGGGCTGGCTTCGAGCCGGTTGGATGAAGTGCTGGTGCGCGATGAACAGCTTGCAGTCGCGGTGTCTGCAAACAGCAGCAATTTCCAACGGGTCGGCCTTTTGTCGGTCAGCGCGACGGCCAAGCCGGGCGTGGATGTTGCGACGCTCGAAGCGCGGCTCAATGAACTGGTCGCACAATTCATCGCTGAAGGCCCCACCGAAGACGAAGTGCGCCGCGCAGCCACCAGTCAGCTTGCCCGCACCATTCGCGGGCTGGAGCAGGTCGGCGGGTTCAGCGGCAAGGCAGTGACGCTGGCCAATGGCGAAGTGCTGGCGGGCGATGCTTCGTTCTACGCGACCGAGCTTGAACGCCTCGCCAAAGTCACCCCCGCCGAGGTCAAGGACGCGATGGCACGGTGGATGACCAAGCCCGCCTTCACGCTGGTGCTCGAACCGGGCGCGCGCGATGCGGAGTATCAGGAGGCCGCCTCGGTCGCCGCTGCGGACAATGCCTCGGAACGCGACCGCGAAGCCGAAACGCTGACCGTCACCGTCGAACGGCCCAAGCCCGCGATTGACACTGTGGCAGAGCTTGATTTCCCCGATCTCGAACGCGCAACCCTCGCCAATGGCATGAAGGTCACTTACGCCCAGCGCACCGCGGTGCCCGCGACCTATGTGGCGATGAGTTTCAACGCAGGCAGCGCCGCCGATCCGGCGGGCAAGCGCGGGCTTGAAAACGTCGCCATGGAGTTGTTCGACGAAGGCACGGCGAAGCTGACCGGGCAAGGCATTGCCGAGGCCAGCGAACGGCTGGGCGCGAATATCTCGGTCGGCGGCGGCGATGACCGGTCAACCTTCACGCTGTCGGCGTTGACCGCCAACCTTGCCCCCAGCCTTGATCTGATGCGCCAGATCATGCGCGAACCGGCGTTCAACCCGGCCGATCTGGAGCGCGTGCGCACCCAGACCGTTACCGGCATCCGTCAGGCGATGAAGTCGCCGCAAGGCGTCGCCGTGCGCACGCTGGCACCCGAACTGTTCGGCGCGGACACGCCCTATGGCGGGGTCAGCACGGTCGAAAGCGTCAGCGCGATCACCCGTGATGATCTGATTGCGTTCAAGGACAGCTGGATCCGCCCCGATAATGGCGAAGTCTTCGTCATTTCCGATCGTCCGCTGGCCGACATCGTCACCGAACTGAACGGCGCGTTTGGCGACTGGGCGGCTCCGGCTGCGCCCAAGGGCACCAAGCAGATCGCGGCCGAGCAGGTCAGCGAAGGGGGGCGCATCATCCTGATTAACCGCCCCAATTCGCCGCAGAGCTTTATCTACGGCGGCCAAGTCACCCCGCTGGATGCAGGCGATCCGGCCTTCGTTGCCTTTAACAGCGCCAATAACGCGCTGGGCGGTGATTTCCTCGCCCGCCTCAACATGAACCTGCGCGAGACCAAGGGCTGGAGCTACGGCGTGCGTGGCGGCGCGCAACCGCGTGAAAATGCGGTGATCTATGCCATTTCGGGCGGCGTGCAGGCTGATCGCACCGGGGATTCGCTGGCGGAAATGCTGCGCGAAACAGAAGAGTTCCTGACCCAGAAGGGCGTCACCGCTGACGAACTGGACCGCACCATTGCATCGTCGGTTGGCAGGCTGCCGGGCCTGTTCGAAACCTCCCCGGCGGTGCTGCGCGAAATGCAGAACAACGCGCTTTACGGACGGCCAGATAATTTTTCCGAAACGCTCGCCAGCATCTACCGCGCGCAGACGGCGGACAGCCTCGATGCCGTCGCCCGCGCCAGCATTGATACCGGCAAGTTCGTGTGGGTGGTGGTTGGCGATGCCGATAAGGTACGCAGCCAGCTCGAACCGCTCGGCCTGCCGATCGAACAGCGCGAGCTGGAAGGCGAATAAGCCTTGATCAGCGCGCTTTGGCCCAAATCCGGTTGAAGCGCGCTGACATAAGTGTAAACAACAGGCCACAAGTTTGCGTGGTCGGGAGCGTCCGGCCACACGTGTTTCAACGCCCGGATCGCCGCACGGCTCCGGGCCAATCGAGGAGTTAGATTATGTCGGTTGCAGGTACCTATAAATCCGTCGTGAAAAGCCCGATGGGCGATCAGTCGGGCACTTTTACTGTCGTTCCGGGTGATGGTGACAGCTTCACTGGCTCGCTGGTCGGCAGCCTGGGCTCGATGGATGTGGTTGATGGCAAGATTGCCGGCAACACGCTGACCTGGAAGATGAACATGGTCGTGCCGATGCCGATGACGCTGGATTGCGAAGCGACCGTGGACGGCGACCAGCTGACCGGTTCGGTCAATGCGGGCGCGTTTGGCGCGATGCCGCTGACGGGCCAGCGCGAAGCCTGATCGTCCCGGCTTGCGTGATTTGCGCGTAGTCAGGCCACAAAATTGCAAAACGCCGCCGGAGCACCTGCTTCGGCGGCGTTTTGTGTGAATGCGATGATGGTAAGGCGCTTTGGGATCAGGCACACCCTCACGCACAGGCGCACTCAACAAAGGGGGATGACAGATGAGCCAACCGACGCCGCAGGGCGACGTGCCGGGATCTGATGACCCGGACGCAGCGCCGATGCATCACGATGGGGTCGATGCCCTGCCCGACATCAATCAAACCACCGCCGACGGTGAAACCAATCTGCGCGAGGATGCCTATTGGCATGAAAATATCCGCCTGCTGATAGTGCTGATGGCGATCTGGTTCGCGTGCTCGTTCGGCGCGGGCATCCTGTTTCGCGAATTTCTCGACCAGTTCATGCTGGGCGGATACCCGCTCGGTTTCTGGTTCGCCCAGCAGGGTTCAATCTACGTCTTTATTGGGCTGATTTTCGTCTACGTCGTCACAATGAAGCGGATTGAGCGCAAGTACGATCTCGACGATTGAGGGGGCGCAGACAATGGACACGCAAACCCTGATCTACCTGTTCGTGGGGGCAAGCTTCGCGCTTTATATCGGCATCGCCATCTGGAGCCGCGCGGGATCAACCAAGGAATTCTACATCGCGGGCGGCGGAGTAAACCCGGTGGTCAACGGCATGGCCACCGCCGCCGACTGGATGAGCGCGGCAAGTTTCATCTCGATGGCCGGGATCATCGCCTTTGTCGGCTATGATGCGTCGGTCTATCTGATGGGCTGGACTGGCGGCTATGTGTTGCTGGCGCTGTTGCTGGCACCATACCTGCGCAAGTTCGGGCAGTTCACCGTGCCCGATTTCATCGGCACCCGCTATTACAGCAAGGCCGCCCGCGTGGTTGCGGTGATCTGCCTGATCTTCATCAGCTTCACCTATATCGCCGGGCAGATGCGCGGTGTCGGGATCGTGTTTTCGCGCTTCCTTGATGTGGGCATCACCACCGGGGTGATCATCGGCATGGGGATCGTGTTCATCTACTCGGTGCTCGGCGGGATGAAGGGCATCACCTATACGCAGGTGGCGCAGTTCTGCGTGCTGATCTTCGCCTATATGGTGCCCGCCTTCTTCCTCAGCTTCATGATTACCGGCAACCCGATCCCGCAACTGGGGCTGGGCTCGACGGTGAACGACGGGTCGGGGTTGTATGTGCTTGAAAAGCTCAACCTGGTGCTCGGCGATCTGGGCTTTGGCGCCTATACCGATGGGCAGAAGAGCATGATCGACGTGTTCTGCATCACGCTGGCGCTGATGGTCGGCACGGCGGGCCTGCCGCACGTGATCGTGCGCTTCTTCACCGTGCCCAAGGCGTCTGATGCGCGCAAATCGGCCGGGTGGGCGCTGGTGTTCATAGCCCTGCTGTACACCACCGCGCCAGCGGTCGGCGCCTTTGCGCGGCTCAACTTCATCGATAACGTCAACGAGCAATCCTATAGCCAAGCCCCCGGCTGGTTCACCAATTGGGAAAGCAATGACCTGATCGCGTTCAAGGACAAGAACGGCGACGGGGTGATGCAATACCGCAAGGGCGATGCCTTTGCCGGAAAGCCCGAATTCACCGGAGAAACCGGCGCATCGGGCGAACGCGCGGTGAGCAATGCTCCGGTCGAAGGCAACGCCAACGAGCTTTATGTCGATCAGGACATCATGGTGCTGGCCAACCCGGAAATCGGCAATCTGCCGGGTTGGGTGGTGGCGCTGGTGGCGGCAGGCGGGCTGGCGGCGGCGCTGTCCACCGCGGCGGGCCTGCTATTGGTGATCTCGGCCTCGGTCAGCCACGATCTGCTGAAACAGACCTTCCGCCCGGACATTTCGGAAAAGGGCGAATTGCGCGCGGCGCGGATCGCGGCGACGGTGGCGATCGTGATTGCGGGCTATCTCGGCGTCTATCCGCCGGGCTGGGTCGCGCAGGTGGTGGCGTTCGCCTTTGGCCTCGCGGCAGCGACGCTGTTCCCGGCGATCTTCATGGGCATCTTTTCCAAGCGCATGAACAAGGAAGGCGCGATTGCCGGGATGGTATCAGGCCTGGTGTTTACCTTCGGCTACATCGTCTATTTCAAGCTGGTGAACCCGCAAGCCAGCAATGCCGCGAACTGGCTGCTGGGCATTTCGCCCGAAGGCATCGGGGTGATCGGGATGCTGATCAACTTTGGCATCGCGCTGGCGGTGTCATCGGTAGCCGCAAGCCCACCGCTCGAAGTACGCAAGCTGGTCGATTCGATCCGCGTCCCGCGCGGGGTGGGTGAGGCGCAGGCTCACTAAAGCGAGGTCGCGCTCAGCGGTTCTGCCGTCCCTCAACCAGCCGCTCAACAAGCGACGGATCGGCCAGCGTCGAAGTATCGCCCAGCGCGCCGAAGTCGTTCTCGGCGATCTTGCGCAGGATGCGGCGCATGATCTTGCCCGATCGGGTTTTGGGCAGGCCGTCGGTGAAGTGGATGATATCGGGCGTGGCAATCGGGCCGATTTCCTTGCGGACATGGGCTTTCAACTCGGCCAGCAGCGCGTCCGATCCCTCCTCCCCCACGTTCAGGGTGACGTAGCAATAGATGCCCTGCCCCTTGATATCGTGGGGATAGCCGACCACCGCCGCCTCGGCCACCTTGGGGTGGAGCACCAGCGCGCTTTCGACCTCGGCGGTGCCCATGCGGTGGCCGGAGACGTTGATCACATCATCGACGCGGCCGGTGATCCAGTAATATCCGTCCGCGTCGCGCTTGCACCCGTCGCCGGTGAAATATTTGCCCGCATAGGTGCTGAAATAGGTCTGCACGAAGCGGTCATGGTCGCCGTAAATGGTGCGCGCCTGCCCCGGCCAGCTATGCGTGATGCACAGGTTGCCCTCGGCTGCTCCGTCAAGCGTCTTGCCATCGCCATCGACCAGCTCTGGGCGGATTCCAAAGAACGGCAGGCCCGCGCTGCCCGGTTTCATGTCATGCGCGCCCGGCAACGTAGTGATCATGCAGCCGCCGGTTTCGGTCTGCCACCAGGTGTCGATGATCGGGCAGCGCCCTTCGCCCACCACGTCGAAATACCAGCGCCACGCCTCGGGATTGATCGGCTCACCGACGCTGCCGAGCAGGCGCAAGGACGCGCGGCTGCGGCTGGTGACGTGGGCGTCGCCTTCGCGCATCAGCGCGCGGATTGCGGTGGGGGCGGTGTAGATGATGTTCACCTTGTGCTTGTCCACCACATCCCAGAACCGCCCGTGATCGGGGTAATTGGGCACGCCTTCAAACACCACCGCGGTCGCTGCATTGATCAGCGGGCCATAGACCACGTAACTGTGCCCCGTGACCCAGCCGATATCGGCGGTGCACCAGAACACTTCGCCCGGCTGATAATCGAAAACGTAGTGGAACGTGCTCGCCGTCCACACGCCGTATCCGCCGGTGGTGTGGAGTACCCCTTTGGGCTTGCCGGTGGAACCTGAGGTGTAGAGGATGAACAGCGGGTCTTCTGCCGCCATGACTTCGCACGGGCAATCATCGTTACTGGCTATGTCTTCAAGCCAGTGATCGCGGCCTTCCTGCATCGCGATGGCCCCGCCGGTGCGGCGCACCACCAGCACCCCATCGACCGGGATGGCATGGGCGGAGAGGTTCAAGGCCGCATCGACGTTCGCTTTCAACGGCACCCGCTTGCCGCCGCGCAGGCCTTCATCGGCGGTGACGATAAAGCGGCTGGCGCAATCCTCGATCCGGCCCGCCAGCGCCTCGGGCGAGAAGCCGCCGAACACCACCGAATGCACCGCCCCCAGCCGCGCGCAGGCGAGCATCGCGGTGACGCCTTCGATGATCATCGGCATGTAGATCGTCACCCGGTCGCCCTTGGTCACGCCCAGCGATTTCAGCGCGTTGGCCATCCGCACCACCTCGGCGTGGAGTTCGCCATAGGTCAGGCTGCGGCCCGCACTCGCTGGATCGTCAGGCTCAAAAATCAGTGCCGTGGTGTTCGCGTGTTGCGCCAGGTGCCGGTCAACCGCATTGTGGCACAGGTTGAGGCTGCCGTCCTCAAACCAGCTGATACCCACCGGGCTATAGGCCCACTCGCCGCCTTGCGTCGGGGACTTGACCCAATCGAGCCGCTGCGCCTGTTCCAGCCAGAACGCGTCGGGCGCCTCAATCGAGCGGCGATACATTTCGGCGTATTGTTCGGGCGTGCAATGGGTCGGGGCGTGGGGCTCTGGCCGTTTGACGATCGGGGTCATGGCGATTCTCTCTGTTCTGAACGCGGGTTGGCGGCAGGCTACACGCGCTGCGCGTTCAGACAAAGAGCTTACGGCGTTTAAGGCATCCGGCGCATCTGACACCGCCGTTGCGGCGCGATGTTTCACGTGAAACATTGCCCAAACCTGCCCCTAAGCGGGGTCTAGCGCGACCTAGAGGGGGTCTAACCGGGGTCTAACCCAACCCTGGACCGGCGCAAAAAAGCCCCGCCAGCATCACATGATGCCAGCGGGGCTTCGTGTCATTACCAGCAGGTTCAGAACCGGTAGGCAACCCCGGCGCTGATCACCCACGGATCCAACTTGTGTTCGGTTTCGATCGCCAGCGTGTTGCCCACAAACCAGCGCGCGGTGGTGTCGATGAAGTAACGCTTCACATCGACGCTGAGGCCAAGCCCGGTGTCGTTCAGCGGCACATCGAACCCGGCCTGCAACGCAATGCCGAACTCGTTCGACAAGGTGTTTTTGGTCACGCCCAGCGGCAAAGTCGCCGCGCCCGGATCATCATCCACCCACAGGAAGTAGGATGGCCCGGCCCCGACATAGGGTTTCACCGCGCCCAGATCGAAGTGATATTTGGCGGTCACCGTCGCCGGGATCAGCTTGGCATTCGATACCAGCTCCGCGCCGACCGGAAGGCCGGCGGTGGCATCAACATCATGCTGGGTCATCCCGGCAATCGTTTCGATCGAGATGTTGTTGCTGATGAAATATTCGATCGCGATGGTGGGCGTGACATTGTCGTTCGCGCGGGTCTGCGTGGTCGCAGGCAGGCCCGGCAGGTTGACCCTGATGTCAGTGATCTTGCCATCGGGCAGAACCGCGGTGCCCAGCAGTTTGAACTGGATATCGCCTGCACGGTCAGTGTCATCCTGCGCCATGGCGGGCGTGGCAGCAAGCGCCAAGGCGGCACCGGCAAGCATCAGAATAGTCTTCATTTTCGTGTCCTTCATCCAGCAGCAGTGGCCGCCTTGCGCGGCCCAGGATGGTTGCTGCCTGTGGCCGCCCGATAGGCTTGGCCGATGCCTGCGATCATTGATCAGGATCAAAGACGCGTGGCGAAATTCGCGGCAATATTTCATCATCATGGCGACCCTCAGTCCTTCATCCCCGCGCTCTGATCTGGACGCTGGTCTTGCCGCATTCCGCGCTGCATTGCCGAAGGAAACGCGCGGTGCCGACACCGCTGACCGGCTGTGTGCCATCGGCACATTCGCGCATCTGGCCAAGGGCGAACAGCTCGCCCCCGATCCGCGCGATGACCGGTTGGTCTATATCGCCAACGGTTCCGCCAAACTGGTTGCGCCGTCTGGGGCGGGATCACCAGTCAATCAGGTGCTGGCATTCCATTTCGGCGGTGATCTGATTTCGGTATTGCGCCAAAGCGCCAGTGAACCGTGGGGCGACTTTCGGCTGGTCGCATTGACCAATTGCGATCTGGTTATTTTTCCGGCCGACCGGTTCCTCGATATCGCGCAAGCTGAACCGGCGGTGCTGCGATCGGTGCTGGCGCGCAGTTTGCAGGCGCTGCACCGTTCCCGCACGCGGATGATGCAGATGGGGCACAAGTCCGCGCAGCAAAGGATTGCCGATTTCCTTGTTTCGATGGCCGAAAGGCTAACCAATCGCACCACCGGGGCCTGCGCCATGTCATTACCAATGAGCCGCCGCGACATCGGCGACAGCCTTGGCCTCACTATCGAGACTGTCAGCCGCCAATTGACCGATCTGCGCGAGGCGGGCCTGTTGACGACTGAGGGGCGTTCAAAAATCCTGCTCACCGATATTGCCGCGCTGACGCGGCTGGCCGGACGCGGGCAGCTGCAAGCGGGATAGGCCGGACGAAAATTCGCAATTTTGATATGAATCAACTACCGCAATGCGGGGGCCGGTTACAGCGGGCCAACGAAAGGGACAATTCAACATGGAAGCAGTCGTAAGGCGGCTGGGGGGCTGGGCATTTGTCCTGCTTTTCGCCATTATCGCTATCGCACTGACCCCGGATAGTGGGTTTGCGATCCATATGGGGATCGTGGGGCTGGCAGCCCTGATCGTGATTATTGCCACGTTGCGCAGCTATGATCCGCTGGCCAAGGCGCAAAGCATCTTCAAGATGCCTCCTGGCCCATCGCGCTATGATGATGACGTGGTGCGCTGGGGCGTGATTGCGACCATGTTCTGGGGGATCGCGGGCCTGCTGGTCGGCGTGGTGATCGCCACGCAATTGGCCTTCCCGCAATTGAACCTTGAACCTTACCTCAATTTCGGCCGGTTGCGCCCGCTGCATACCTCGGCGGTGATTTTCGCGTTCGGGGGCAATGCCCTGATCGCGACAAGTTTCTACGTCGTGCAGCGCACCTGCCGCACCACGTTGGCGTTCCCCGGCATGGCGCGGTTCGTGTTCTGGGGGTATCAGCTGTTCATCGTGCTGGCCGCGACCGGATACCTGCTCGGTATCACCCAATCGAAAGAATATGCCGAGCCCGAATGGTATGTCGATCTGTGGCTAACGGTGGTGTGGCTCGCCTATCTGGCGGTGTTCGTCGGCACGCTGCTGCGTCGTCATGAACCGCATATCTATGTCGCCAACTGGTTCTACCTCGCCTTCATCGTCACCATTGCGATGCTGCACGTGGTCAATAATCTGGCGATCCCGGTCAGCTTCCTTGGCACCAAAAGCTACAGCGCCTTTGCCGGGGTGCAGGATGCGCTGACCCAGTGGTGGTATGGCCACAACGCGGTGGGTTTCTTCCTGACCGCAGGCTTCCTCGCCATGATGTATTACTTCGTGCCCAAACAGGCGGGGCGGCCGGTCTATTCCTACCGCCTGTCGATCATCCACTTCTGGTCGCTGATCTTCCTCTATATCTGGGCCGGGCCGCACCACCTCCACTACACCGCCCTGCCCGATTGGGCGCAAACGTTGGGCATGGTGTTTTCGATCATGCTTTGGATGCCCAGCTGGGGCGGGATGATCAACGGTCTGATGACGCTCAACGGCGCATGGGACAAGGTGCGCACCGATCCGATCATCCGCATGATGGTGCTGGCGCTGGCGTTCTACGGGATGAGCACGTTTGAAGGCCCGATGCTGTCGATCAAGGCGGTCAACAGCCTGTCGCACTATACCGACTGGACCATCGGCCACGTCCATTCGGGCGCGCTGGGATGGAACGGGATGATCACTTTCGCCTGTGTCTATTTCCTGGTGCCGCGCCTGTGGAACAAGCCGCGGCTATACAGCCTGCGGATGATCAACTGGCACTTCTGGCTCGCGACGCTGGGGATCGTTTTTTACGCTTCCAGCATGTGGGTCGCCGGGATCACGCAGGGCCTGATGTGGCGCGAATACGGGTCTGACGGTTATCTGGTGAACAGCTTCATCGACACGGTTACGGCGCTGCACCCGATGTACATCCTGCGCGCTGTCGGCGGGCTGATGTATCTCTCCGGGGCTATCATCATGGTTTACAATATCTGGATGACAATCGCCGGCAAGCTTCGCGACGAAGCGCCGATGGGTGACACCGCCCATGATGAAGCCGCCGATCGCCCGATCCTGTCTGAACCGCAAGCCCAGCCCGCTGAATAAGCGGCAGGAAGGAACGCGAACAATGACTGATACAAAGCGCAAGGAACCCTTCGAAGGCCACAAGCGGCTGGAAAAGAACGTCACCCTGCTCGCCGCTGCAACCTTTGTGGTGGTCGCCATCGGCGGGATCGTGGAAATCGCCCCGCTGTTCTGGATCGATAACACAATCGAAAAGGTGGAGGGGATGCGTCCCTATACCCCGCTGGAACAGGCCGGGCGGGATATCTACGTCCGCGAAGGCTGCTACCTGTGTCACAGCCAGATGATCCGTCCGTTCCGTGACGAGGTCGAACGCTATGGCCATTACAGCCTCGCGGCGGAATCGATGTATGATCACCCGTTCCAATGGGGATCGAAACGCACCGGGCCGGATCTGGCGCGCGTGGGCGGGCGCTATTCGGATGAATGGCACGTCCAGCATCTCAAGGCGCCGCGTTCGGTGGTGCCGGAAAGCATCATGCCCAATTACAGCTTCCTGGCGGAAACGGCGCTGAACGTGCCCGATCCGGCGGCGAATCTCACCGCGTTGCGGCGCGTGGGCGTGCCCTATTCCGATACCGACATCGCGCAGGCCGGGGCTGATCTGATGGCGCAGGCCAACCCCGATGCCGATGCGGGCGATCTGGCGGCGCGTTACCCCAAGGCGCAGATCCGCGATTTCGATGGCGATCCCACCCGCGTCACCGAAATGGATGCGCTGGTCGCCTATCTCCAGATGCTTGGCACGCTGGTCGATGTGAACAGCGCCGCCGCGCAGGAGGAACTGGCTGAGGAGAAAGGGCGATGAGCCTTTACGAAATCCTGCGCCACTTCGCCGATTCCTTCGGACTGGTGGTGATCTTCGCGCTCTATCTGACGCTGTGCCTGTGGCACTTCCGCCCCGGGGCAAAAGCCCATGTGGAGGCAGCCAAGCATTCGATTTTCAAGGATGAAGACGATGTCCAATAAGCGGATTGACCAACCCACCGGCACCGAAACCGTCGGCCACGAATGGGACGGGATCGAAGAACTCAACACCCCGCTGCCGCGCTGGTGGTTGTGGACGTTCTACGCCACGATTGCATGGTCGCTGGTCTATGTGGTGCTCTATCCCGCGTGGCCGATGATCGACAAGGCGACTTCGGGCACGCTCGGCTGGTCAAGCCGCGGCGACCTCGCCAAGGAAATGAGCGCCGCCGATGCCGCGCGCCAAGGCGTGATCGCCCAGATCGCCGCGACCGATATCGAAGCCCTGCCCGCCTCGCCCGAACTGATGGCGCAGGCGATTGCCGGGGGGGCGGCCGCGTTCAAGGTCAATTGCGTGCAGTGCCACGGCGCGGGCGCGGCGGGCTATCAGGAATATGGCTACCCCAACCTCAATGATAATGACTGGATCTGGGGCGGCACGCTGACCGATATCGAAACCACCCTTACCCACGGTATCCGCTGGGAAGGGTCTGACGCGACACGGGCAAATTATATGCCCGCGTTCGAAGGGATGTTCGATGCAGGCCAGGTGGCGGCGCTGACCAGCCATGTCCTGTCATTAAGCGGCAAGGCCAAACCGAACGCCGCTGGCGGGGTGCTCTATTCCGAAAACTGTGTCGCCTGCCACGGCGCGGCCGGTGCCGGGTTGCCCGAAATGGGCGCACCGGCGCTCAACGACGCGATCTGGCTTTATGGCAGCAGCGAAGCGGCGGTGCGCAAGCAGATCCTCGCCCCGCGTCACGGCGTGATGCCGGGATGGAAAGACCGGCTTGATCCGGTGACGATCAAGATGCTGGCAGCCTACGTGCACTCGCGCGGCGGCGGGCAGCAGGCGGCCCCGGCGGCTGAACCTGCAACCGATGTCGCGCAAGCGCCGAAGGCCGAAACCGATGGCTGACATCAAGGAGCCTGAGCGCACCAATCCGCCAGCGGGCAAGCCTCGCGACTGGAGTGGTGCGCTCGGCTCTGCCGCGCCGCAACCCGCCCCCGCTGCTGCCGGCCCGGCGAAGATCGAGCTCTATGAAAAGGGCAAGACCGTCCATAACAAGCGGATCGACGGCCCGTTCCGGCGGTTCAAATGGCTGGTGATGGTGGTCACGCTGGCGGTCTATTACATCACCCCGTGGATCCGTTGGGATCGCGGGCCATATGCACCCGATCAGGCGGTGCTGGTCGATCTGGCGCATCGCCGGTTCTACATGTTCGATATCGAAATCTGGCCGCACGAATTTTACTTCGTCGCCGGGTTGCTGATCATGGCGGGGATCGGGCTGTTCCTCGTCACCAGCGCGGTTGGCCGGGCGTGGTGCGGTTATGCCTGCCCGCAGACAGTGTGGACTGATCTGTTCCAGCATATTGACCGCTTTTTCGATGGCGATCGCAACGCCCGCGCACGGTTGGACAAGGCACCGTGGACGGCGGGCAAGATCACCCGCCGCACCTCAAAGTGGGCGGTCTATCTGGTCATCAGCTTCTGGACCGGCGGCGCATGGATCATGTATTTCGCCGACGCGCCCACTCTCACCTATGATTTCTGGCGCGGCGAAGCTGCGACGGTGGCCTATGCGACCGTGGCGATCCTGACCGGAACCACCTTCTGGCTCGGCGGGTTCATGCGCGAACAGGTGTGCATCTATATGTGCCCGTGGCCGCGCATCCAGACCGCGATGCTCGATGAAAAAAGCCTCATCGTCACTTACAAGGACTGGCGCGGCGAACAGCGCGGCAGCCTGAAGAAAGCGGCCAAAAACCCCGAAGCCTACGGCGATTGCGTCGATTGCCTGCAATGCGTCGCGGTGTGCCCCACCGGGGTCGACATTCGCGAAGGCCAGCAGATCGGTTGCATCACCTGCGGATTGTGCATCGACGCCTGCGACCGGGTGATGAAGGACATCGGCCGCCCGCGCGGGCTGATCGATTACGCCACGCTCGAACAATGCGAGGCCGAAGCGGCGGGCGCGCCCGCAACGCCTGCGTGGAAAGCGCTGCTGCGCCCGCGCGTCTTTATCTACTTCGGCGTCTGGGGCGCGATTGGCGCAGGCCTGTTATTTGCGCTGGGCGCCCGCACGCATACCGATCTTACCGTCTCGCCTGATCGCAACCCGCCGTTCATGCTGATGAAGGATGGATCGGTGCGCAATGCCTACACGCTGCGGCTGCGCAATATGGAGGCTCGCCCGCGCGATATGGAAGTTGCGCTGACCGGCCTGCCGCAAGGCGCGGTGATCTGGACTGACGCAGTAAGCCTTGAAAACGCCGCGCCGGTGCAAGTGATCGCCGTGCCCGCCAATGAAACCAAGGTGGTGCGCGCCTATGTGATGCTGCCACCGGGTGCGACGGCAGACAGTTTCAGCTTCCGCCTGACCAGCCTTGATGAACAGCGCGAACAGGATCTGGCAGAAACCAGATTTGCCATGCCGGGGAACGAATGATGGCCAGCAACAGCAAAAAATTCACCGGCAAGCACATGGCGATGGTGTTCATCGGCGGGTTCGGCGTGGTGATCGCGGTCAACCTGGTGATGGCGAGCTTTGCGGTCAGCGGCTTTCACGGCTTGGTGGTCGAAAACTCCTATGTCGCCAGCCAGAAATTCAACGGCTGGATGGATGAGGCCGAAAAATCGCGCGCGCTCGGCTGGAAGGTGGAAGCGCGCCACCTTGCCGACGGGCGCATCGCGCTGACCACCGCCGACGTGCCCGAAGGCGCGGCCATCACCGCGATTGCACGCCGACCGCTGGGTCAGCACGAACTCGCCAACCTCACCTTCGCCTCGGCGGGCGCAGATGCGTGGACCGCCAACGAAGCGCTGGCGCAAGGGCGCTGGACGTTGCACCTTACCGTGACCGCTGGCGGCCAGACCTGGACAGGGGAAAGCAAGCTGCCGTGAACGCCCCTGCCCCCATCCTTGCCGATAGCCCCGCGCTGATCTCGACCCGCTTCACCGTGCCAGGGATGCGGTGTGCTGGCTGCATCGGCAAGATTGAGCGGGAACTGCCCAAGGTTGACGGCATCATCGCGGCGCGCGCCAATTTTTCGGCCAAGCGGGTGGCGATCCAGCATGATCCCGCGCTCGATGAAACCGCGCTCACCGCCGCGCTGCTGGCGATCGGGTTTGAAGCGCAGCCGGTGGCGGACAATCCGCTCGGCGTGGAAACGCAGGAGCGCAAGCGTTTGATCCGTGCGCTCGGCGTGGCGGGCTTCGGGATGATGAATGTGATGCTGCTGTCGGTCAGCATCTGGTCGGGCGCGGATGGGCCGACGCGCGATCTGTTCCACTGGCTGTCGGCGCTGATCGCGATGCCGGTGATTGCCTATTCGGGCCGCCCGTTCTTCGCGAGCGCGTGGATGGCGCTGTCGCATCGCCGCACCAATATGGACGTGCCGATTTCGATTGGCGTGATCCTCGCGGCCGCGCTCAGCCTCTATGAAACGATCACCGGCGGCGGGCACGCTTATTTTGAAAGCGCGGTGATGTTATTGTTCTTCCTGCTCGCCGGGCGCGTGCTCGATGCGGTGATGCGTGACCGCACGCGCGCCGGGATCGGCGCTTTGCTGGGCCGGATGGGGAAAAGCGCCAGCGTGATCGGCCCCGATGGCAGCACCCGCCGCGTGGCTGCCGGAGAGCTTGAGCCGGGAATGCTGGTGCTGGTCGCGGCTGGCGAAGCGCTCGCCGCTGATGGCGCGGTTGAAGACGGGGTAAGCGCCATCGACAACGCCATGCTGACCGGCGAAAGTGCGCCCGAACCGGTCGCGCCGGGGGCGATTGTCCACGCGGGCGCGATCAACCTTTCCGCGCCGCTGCGGGTGCGGTTGACCGCCGTGGCGGATGACACCGCAATTGCCGAAATCGCGCGGCTGATGGACGAGGCGGGCCAATCGCGCAGCCACTATGTCCGCATCGCCGACCGCGCCAGCCGCCTCTATGCGCCGGTGGTGCACAGCCTCGCCGCGCTGGCGTTTGTTGGCTGGATGATCGCGGGCGCGGGTTGGCACCAATCGCTCACCATCGCGATTGCGGTGCTGATTATCACCTGCCCCTGCGCGATGGGCCTCGCCGTGCCCGCCGCGCAGGTGGTGGCGAGCGGCGCGTTGCTGCGCCGGGGCCTGCTGGTAAAAGATGGCAGCGCGCTGGAACGCCTCGCCGAATGCGACATCGCGCTGTTCGACAAGACCGGAACGCTGACGCTGGGCACCCCGCGCGCGGATATTACCGCGCTGGGTGCTGAGGCGCGCAGCGTCGCGTTGGGGCTGGCGCAGGCGAGCCGCCATCCGCTGAGCCAGGGACTCGCCGCTGCTTTGCTGCACGAAGGCGTGGTGCCTGCGGTAATCGCGGATGTGCGCGAAGTCAGCGGTGCGGGGCTTTCGGGGCGCTGGAACGGCGTCGAGGTCGCGCTCGAACGGCCCGACGATGCCGCGCAATCCCTCGCCGCCCGGCTGCGAATCGGGGAGACCGCACAGACCATCGCATTCGCCGATCCGCTGCGCGCCGATGCTGCGGCGACGCTTGCGGCGCTGCGGGCCGAGGGGATCGAAGCCAGCATCCTGTCGGGCGACCGCGCCGCGCCGGTGGACGCCGCGGCGCGCGAATTGGGCCTTGCTGCCACAGCCGAAGTCAGCCCGCAGGCCAAGCTCGCCGCATTGGAAGCGCTGAAGGCACAGGGCCGCCGCCCGCTGATGGTGGGCGATGGCTTGAACGATGGCCCGGCATTGGCCGCCGCGCACGCCTCGATCGCGCCGGGCACCGCGTCCGATGCCAGCCAGCAGGCCGCCGATGCGGTGTTTATTGGCGAGAAACTGATGCCGGTCGCGCTCGCGGTGCGGGTCGCCAAGGCGACGATGCGGATCGTGCGCCAGAACTTCGGCTTTTCGATTATTTATAACGTGCTGGCAGTGCCGCTGGCTTTGTTCGGCCTCGTCACCCCGCTGATCGCGGCTATCGCCATGTCGGTCAGCTCGCTGGTGGTGGTCGCCAATTCGCTACGGCTGGCGAGATCGACGAAATGACCGGCCTTGCGTTCCTGATCCCGATTGCCATCGGCATGGGGTTACTCGGCCTCGCCGCCTTCTTGTGGTCGCTGCGCGATGGGCAGTATGAAGACATGGACGGGGCCGCCAGCCGGATCCTGATTGATGAAGAGGACGAATTATGAGCGCCGCCGCCCTGCCCTATGCCATCACCGCGCTGGTGCCGGTGCTGATCGGCCCCTTGCCAGTGGACAGCCAAGCGATGACCGTCCCCTTGTGCAATGGCGGCACCCTCACCATCCCGCTGGGTGACGGCGAAGCGCCGATGGATAACCGCCAATGCCACCCCAGCGGATGCCACGCGGGCACCAGCCGCGAAAAGGCCAAACGCACAATTTGATCTCACGCAAAGACGTGGGCCAGCGCAGCCGCTTTAAGCGCACTCATGTGGCAATATCATCCCGAACTGCTCGCTACGCCGGTGCCGCGTTACACCAGCTATCCCACTGCGGCGGATTTCGGCGCGCTTCCCGAAGGCGCGATCGAGCGTGCGATTGCGGGGGCGGATGGTGACATCTCGCTCTATCTCCACATCCCGTTTTGCGAACAGATCTGCTATTATTGCGGCTGCAACACCGGGGCGGCGGGCAAGCGTGCGCGGGTGGAGAGCTATCTTGCCGCGCTGCATCAGGAAATCGCCACGGTCGCCAGCCTGCTTCCCGAAGCCGCGCGGGTGCGGCGCATTGCCTTTGGCGGCGGCAGCCCCAACGCGATTGAACCGGGCGAACTACTGGCGCTGGTTGACGCGATTCACGCCCATTTCCCGCTATTCGCTCCCGAATGGTCAATCGAACTCGATCCGCGCAGCCTGAACGCGCAATGGAGCCACGTGATCAGCGAAGTCGGCATCACCCGCGCGAGCATGGGGGTGCAGACCTTCGCCCCGCATTGCCAGAAGGTGATCGGGCGCGAACAACCCACCGCGATGATCTGCCGCAGTGTCGATTGGCTGCGCAGCGGCGGCGTGACCTCGCTCAATTTCGATCTGATGTACGGCCTGCCGCATCAGACCATTGCTGATCTGACCGAAAGCCTCGAATACACGCGCAAACTGGGGGCCGACCGGGTGGCGGTGTTCGGCTATGCCCACGTCCCCCATCTCGTTCCGCGCCAGAAAGTCATCCCCGAAGATACGCTGCCGGGGGCCGAGGCGCGCTTTGCCATGGCGAGCGCGGCTCACGCCTTCCTGACCGGCAACGGCTATGACGCTATCGGTTTCGATCACTTCGCCCTGCCGCATGATCCGCTGGCGCGCGCGGCGCGGGATGGCATGCTGCGGCGCAATTTTCAGGGCTTCACCGATGATCAGGCCGAGGTTTTGATCGGGATGGGCTCATCGGCGATCAGCGGCTTTCCCGGCCTGCTTGCCCAGAACGACAAGCATAATGGCCGCTATCGCACGCTGTCCGGCGAAGGGCGGCTATCGGCCAACCACGGGATCGCGCGCGCGGCGCAAGACCGGCTGCGCGGCGGCGTGATCGAGGCGCTGCTGTGCCGGGGCGAGGCGGCGCTGTCGCCGTGCCTGCTGGCCGAGGTGCAGGATAAGCTTGCGCCGTTTATCGCTGCCGGGCTGGCGACGCTGAGTGATAACAGCTTGCGCATTGCGCCTGACGGATTGCCCTATGCCCGGGTGATCGCATCGCTGTTCGATAGTTACCGCGCGATCACGCAGCGCAAGTTCAGTTCGGCGATCTGATCACTGATTCCCGAGCGCCTGCGCCGCAACGTTCAACTGCCCAGCGCGAGCAACACCTTGGATGACGCCGCCGACAACGCGCCGGGGTTCAAGGCAAGCGCATCCGGACGGGTGGCCGTGGGGTAGGCCTGTGTCAGCACAGCCAGCGCCTCGGTGATGCGGGCGTGGAGCGCCGGGTTGTCAGCCTTGATCGCCGCGCCCGATGCCGCAAATGCGGTTTCGGCAACCTTGGCAAAGCCATAGCCATCCAAATACGGTTCGAAGCGGTCATCGCTGGCGCTGATGCGATACATCGCGCTGGCGCGTTCGATCTGGTCGGCGATCACGCCTGCGGTCACCGCGGCTTCGGATGCGCCATTATCGGGCGCTTTGGTCGCCGCACCGCGCAGCGCGGCGATGATCGCATCATAGCGTTTGTTCACCTCTGCGGCGCTTTTGCCGTCATAGGCGGCGATCGAGGCATCGGTGAGCAATTGCTTGAAATCGGCAACCCCCAACTGCGCGAACACCGGGTCCATTTCCACCAGCACTTCAGCCGCGGGATGGGCGAACATTTCGGCGGCTGCCTGTTTCTCACCCGCCGCATAGGCATCGCGCGCGGCGACAACGTGGGCCTCGGTCACGGCCAGCGCAATGCCATAGGTGATCGGATCGTGGCCCGCATCAGCCACCGCCACGCCGCCCTCACCCTCACCGCCTGCAGTGCCGCCGCCGATTGTAGCGGCGCTATCACCGGGGGCGACCGCTTGCGTGCCCGCACCTTCGCCACCTGAGCCTTCGCCGCCCGCCTCGTCGCTGCACGCCGACAGCACGCCGCCCGCCAACGCGGTGCCAAGGCCCAACTGAGTCCAGATTTTGAGCGTGCTTTTCATCGAACGGGTCGTCCTTTGCGTGAAACCGAGGGTTGGCATTCCCCATGGCCGAGTTAATAATCATTCGCAAGTAGCCAATGTGTAATCTGAATAAGTATGCGGCGCGTGGGATTTGTGCGCGCCGCCTGCTAACACCGACTTGCTTACACAACCGGCGGGAGAAAAGATGATGCGCGATCTGGTGGTAGTCGATATCGGCGGCACCCATGCGCGCTTCGCCATCGCGTCGATTGGCGCGAATGGGGCGATCAGCCTTGATGCGCCCGAAACGCTCCACACCGCCGATCACGCCAGCTTTCAAACCGCGTGGGAAGCCTTCCGCAACCGCAAGGGCGGCACCCTGCCACCTGCGGTCAGCATGGCGATTGCCGGGCCGGTGGGCAGCCCCGGCAATCTCAATCCGGTGATCCGTTTTACCAACAATCCGTGGATCATCCGTCCCGCGCTGATCGCTGACAAGCTCGGCGTGGAACGCTTCACGCTGGTCAATGATTTCGCCGCCGTCGCCCACGCCGTAGCGCGCGCGGATGACGACCAATTCCTGCATCTGGCTGGCCCCGATGCGCCGCTGGGCCGCGATGGCACGATCAGCGTGATCGGCCCCGGCACCGGGCTTGGGGTCGCGCATCTGTGGCGATCCGGCGCCAATTACCGCGTGCAGGCGACCGAGGGCGGACATATCGACTTTGCCCCGCTCGACACCATCGAGGACGCGATCCTCGCCCGTCTGCGCAGCCGCCACAACCGCGTTTCGGTGGAGCGGGTGGTGGCTGGCCCCGGCATCGTCGATATTTATCAGGCGCTCGCCGCCATGGAACACCGCACCGTGCCTGAACGCGATGCGATTGAGATCTGGACGCTCGGCACCACTGGCGAGGATTCTCTGGCAGCCGCAGCGGTTGACCGCTTCTGCCTGTCATTGGGGTCGGTCGCGGGCGATCTGGCGCTGGCGCAGGGCGGGTTTGCGGGCGTGGTGATCGCGGGCGGGCTTGGCTACCGCATCCGCGACACGCTGCTCGCATCGGGCTTTGCTGCGAGGTTCAAGTCCAAGGGGCGGTTTGAAAGCCTGATGGCAGGCATCCCGGTCAAGCTGATCGTCCACCCGCAACCCGGCCTGTTTGGCGCGGCCGCGGCCTTTGCAACCGAGCACGGGGAATCGCCATGAAGACCATCGCCGATCTTGAAGCACGGCTGGCTGACCTGCATCAGCGCACCCGTGAAACCCCGCTGTTCAACCCGGTGTTTCAATTGTCGCTCGATCTGTCGCGCGGGCTTGAGGCGGGGCAGGTGAGCCTAGATGATCTGGCCGCGCTGGTGGCTGATCTGGAATGCGATGGGCTGAAAACCCGCGCGGCCAAGCTGCGCAAGCTGCTGGCTCCAACCGCCGATAGCGCCGCCACATTGGCGGGTGAGGATGCGGATTTCGACGCCTTTCGCGCGTGCTGGGAACGCCCGCAACTCCACGCCGTGTTCACCGCACACCCCACCTTCCTGCTCGCGCCGGAACAGGCCGAGGCGGTTGCCGCTGCGGCCTCTGGCGATGGAGTGATCGACGATAGCGCCTGCGTCGCCGCGCCCGAACACGCCGCCGTGACGCTTGACCACGAACACCGCGCCGCAATGGCCGCGATGGGCCGGGCGCAGGATGCGCGCGATGCGATTGTCGCCCGCTTGCTCGATGAAGCGCGCCAGAGCTGGCCCGATCAATGGCGCGACCTGCGCCCGCTGCCGTTCCGCTTTGCCAGCTGGGTCGGATACGACATGGACGGGCGCACCGATATTGGCTGGCACACCTCGATCGGGTTCCGGCTGACCGAAAAGGCTGAACGGCTGGCGCGCTACACTGCCGCGCTGGAAGCCATCGACCCGGCGCACCCGCTGCTCGACACTCTGCGCCCCGCGTCGCGGTTCGCCGCTGAACGCGCCGCCGATTTCGCAGGCGATCTCAGCAGCGAAGCAGCGCTGGCCGCCGCCGCCAACCGGCTGACCACCCACAGCCCCGACAACCTGCTGTCGCTCACGCCGCTGATCACCGCGCTCGAAACCGAGGCCGATACCGCCCCGCAGACCCGCGCCATCGCCCTGCTGACGCTCGCCGCCGCGATGCGCGCCGATGGGCTGGGGATGGGCTGGATTCATTTCCGCGTGAACGCCAAACAGCTCCACAACGCGATCCGCCGCCGGCTGCCCGAAGGCGAAGTAATCGAACTCGCGAGCAAAGGCGCGCTCGCCACCCTGCGCGCGATGGTGGATGAAGCCGCTCCGCTGCGCACCAATTTTGCAGCCCTTGCCACCGAAAGCTCCACCGCGATCCGGCAATTCATCGCGATGGCGCAAATCCTCAAACACATCGACGCCGATGCCCCGATCCGGATGCTGGTGGCCGAATGCGAACAGCCCGCCACGGTGCTCGCCGCGCTGTATTTTGCCAAACTGTTCGGGGTGGAGAGCAAGGTCGATGTCTCGCCGCTGTTCGAAACCGAGGCTGCGCTTGAACATGGCGGGCGGTTTCTGGATGCCTTGCTGGCAGAGCCTGCCTATCGCGCCTACGCCCGGCAACGGGGCCGGGTGGCGGTGCAGACCGGCTTTTCCGATGCCGGGCGTTTCGTCGGGCAGATCCCGGCGAGCCTCGCGATTGAGCGGCTGCAAGGGCGGCTGGCCGAAGCGATGGCCGCCAATGGTCTGGGCGATGTCGCCGCGCTGGTGTTCAACACCCACGGCGAAAGCATGGGCCGCGGCGCGCATCCGGCGTCGTTTCAGGACCGGCTCGAATGGCCGCTGTCCCCGTGGGCACGGCGGCGGTTTGCGCGGGCGGGTATCCGGCTGGAACCCGAAGTCAGCTTTCAGGGCGGCGATGGCTACCTGTTCTTCGCCACCCCCGAACTGGCGCTCGCCACCCTCACCCGCATTGCCGAGCTGCGTCCGGCGGAAACCGATCTCGCCGCGCCCGCCGATCCGTTTTACCACCGCACCGACATCAGCCTCGATTTCTATCGTGCGGTGAAGGATCATCAGAGCGATCACCTCGCCAGCCGCACCTATGCCCGCGCCGTTACCGCGTTCGGGCTGGGGCTGCTCAATACCACCGGCAGCCGCGTGTCGCGCCGTCAGAGCGATATCAACGCCGACCGCGAGATGAGCCTGCGCCAGATCCGCGCGATCCCGCACAACGCGATTCTCCAGCAGCTTGGCTACCCCGTCAATGTCATCGCCGGGATCGGCAGCGCGGCGGACGCCAACCGCGAAGACATCGCCACGCTGCTGACTGAAAGCGCGCGCGGGCGGCAGATCCTGCGGCTGCTCAACGCCGCCAATGCACTGGGCAGTATCAAGACCGTGGCGGCCTATGGCGAGCTGTTCAATTCGGCCTATTGGGCCAGCCGCACCTATCGCGGGACAGAGGATCATCTGGCTGGGGCGTGTGCCAGCCTTGCCGAATATCTGGTCGCCGATGATCGCACCAGCGTGTTTCGCCGCCTTGCCTCACACCTCAGGATTGATGCGCTCAAACTCCATCAGTTGACCGATCTGATCCTCGATAATCCCGCCGATAACCCCGCCGATACCCCTGGGCGCGAACGCGTGCGCCGCCGTATCGGGGTGTTGCAGGCGCTGCGCCTCGCGCTGCTGCAGCATATGTTCCTGAAGGCGGTGTCTGTCCCCGCCTTCAGCCGCGCGAACGACATCAGCCGCGGCGATGTGATCGAAATGGTGCTGACCTTGCGGGTGGACGAGGCGCTGGCGCAATTGCGGCGCGCGTTTCCGGTGCGGGTGCCGGGGCCGCACGACTTCACGCTCGATGAAGCCAGCGATTACCCCGATGGCGGCGAGGAAGGTTACGGCGCGATTGAACGCGATTTCCTGACCCCGATCGCCCGCGCCCACGCACTATCGCTCAGGATCAGCACCGCGATTGCCAATGAATTCGGGGCGCATGGGTAATCCTCCTCCCGTGGGGGAGGATTTAACGCGCCGTGCTGCCGCGCGCGATCAGCGATACCGGCACCCGGCGGCGGGCATTATCGTCGTTCTCATCGAGCACCGCTTCGACCAGCGCCGCGCCCGCTTCGGCGGGATCGGGGGCAATCGTGGTCAGCCCCGGACGGGCGAAGCGGCCCGCCAGCAGATCATCGAACCCCATCACCCCCATATCCGCAGGCACCGTCAGATCGGCGGCGGCAAAGGCCTCCATCGCGCCCAGCGCCATCGCATCGCAGGCGGCGAACACCGCGTCCACGCCCCCCTGTTCGAAATCGCCCCGCTCGATCAGGCGGCGCGCGGCGCGGCGGCCTTCTTCTTCGCGGCTGGCGGCGTTGACGGTGGGGGCAAGGCACGGCTCCAGCCCGGCGGCGCGCATAGCTTCGGCATAGCCTTCATAGCGTTCGGTAAACTGCACCTGCGGCGTATTCAGCGCGCCGAGGAAGCACGGGCGGCGATAGCCTGCGGCCAGCAGATGTTCGACCGCCAGCCTGCCCGCCGCGCGGTTGTCTGACCGCACCCAATCAAGCTCGTCAAACGGCGATCCCCAATAGGCGACCCTGCGCCCTTCCCCATCAAGCGCGCGGAAATGTTCCCATGCGGGGGTGTTGGTGGTGGTGCCGATCACCACCAGACCATCGGCGCGGCCCTGTTCCTGATAGTGGCCGAAAAACGCCTCGGCGCGCGCCTGAAACGACACCAGCGTTTCAAACCCGCGTTCCGACGCGGCGACGCAGACAGAGCCGAGCAGCGCGTAGGCAAACGGGTTGATAGTGGCCGCGCTATCGCCTTCGCGGCAGATGACGACCACCGCGAGCGTCCCGGTCGATCCGCGCCGCAGCCGCGCGGCGCGTTCATCGACGAAGTAACCGAGCGCCTCGGCAGCCTCGACCACCTTGCGCCGGGTCGCCTCGGCAATCGCGGGCGATCCGGATAGCGCGCGGCTGACAGTGGGCTGGCTGACCCCCGCCCGCTCTGCCACGTCGAATGATGTTGGCCGTCTGCGTGATGCTCCGCTCATGCTCGCACCTCTACGGCCTGTTGATATCCCTGTGCAAGCGCGCGTGTGCATTCCTATTCTCACTGGAATTGTAGAGCGGCCTCGCGCATGGATTGCGCGGGAGCGTCGAGAGAACGTTCGCAACAGGAGAGAGCAGCGATGGCAATTGCACCAGGCGTGAGTCCGGCAGAGGTGTTGGCAAGCGGGGCGGATGATACACCGCAGGTCGATGCGCCGGGGCTGAACTATTTCGTGTTCGCGCTGTTCTTCATCTTCGGCGGGATCACCAGCCTGAACGATGTGATCATCCCCAAGCTGAAAGAACTGTTCACGCTGAGCTTTTTTGAAGCGAGTCTGGTGCAGTTCTGGTTCTTCATCGCCTATGCGGTGGTCGGCATTCCCGGCGCGCGGTTGGTCAAGAAGCTGGGCTATATGCGCGGCGCGGTGGCCGGGCTTGTAACGATGATGGCAGGCTGCCTGCTGTTCATCCCGGCGAGCCAGACGGCGCTGTTCCCGATGTTCCTGTTGGCCTATTTCATCCTCGCCACCGGCGTGGTGCTGGTGCAGATTGTCGCCAATCCGCTGATCAGCGTGCTTGGCCCCGCGAAGACGACGCATAGCCGGCTCACCTTTGCACAGGCGTTCAATTCGCTAGGCACCACGATTTTCCCCTATTTCGGCGCGATTCTGATCCTTGGCAGCCTAGCCAGCGTCACCGCCGCCGAATTGTCAGGCGCCGAATTGGCCGCCTATCGCACGGCGGAAAGTCAGGCGATCGTGAACGGCTATCTCGGCCTTGCCGCCGCTCTTGCGGTGGTCGCGGGCGTGGTCTGGCTGTTCCGCAACCGGTTGAAGGGTGAAAAGCACGAACACACCAGCCTTGCCGAAGGGCTTGGCCTGCTCAAGCGCCCGCGCTTTGGCTACGGCGCGGCGTCAATTTTCCTGTATGTCGGCGCGGAAGTCGCGATTGGCAGTTTCATCGTCAACTACCTGATGCAATCGCACGTGCTGAACCTGCCCGAACAAGGCGCAGGGCAGCTGATTTCAATCTATTGGGGCGGCGCGTTGGTGGGGCGCTTTATCGGCTCGGGCCTGCTGCGCATGGTCAGCCCCGGCCTGTTGCTGGCGACGGTGGCGGCGGGCGCGATCACGTTGATTGCGATTTCGGCCAATTCGACCGGGGTGATCGCAGGCTATTCGCTGCTGGCAGTGGGTCTGATGAACGCGATCATGTTCCCTACCATTTTCAGCCTCGCCTGCGAAAAGCTGGGGCCGCGCACTGCGGACGGATCGGGGATCATCAACGTCGCCATTTGCGGCGGCGCGGTGGTGCCGGTGCTTTATGGCGCGCTGGCCGATGCCACCAGCCTGGCGTTTGCGCTGGTGCTGCCGGCTGTTTGCTATGCCATTATTGCGGGCTTCGGGATCTTTGCCCGCCGACCTGCATGACCCTGCGCACACTTGAATAAGTATGCGCGGGGTGGCGGCGACGGCCGCGTGCGCCTAGGTAGGGGGCTCTAGGAAAAAGGCCGCCCTGCATGAGCTTCACCGCTGACCGCCTGCTGTTGTTCGGAGCCACGGGCGACCTTGCCCAACGGATGCTGCTGCCCAGCCTGTTTGCGCTCGATGCCGATGGCTTGCTGGCCGATGACCTCAAGATTATCGGCACCGCCCGCAGCCAGCTGACCAGCAGCGAATATCGCAGCTTCGCGCGCGCGGCGCTGGAGAAATACCTCCCCGCTGACCGGCGCGGGCGGATGGCGGATTTCCTCAACCGCCTCAGCTACCAGACGCTCGATGCGACCACGCTTGAAGGTTATGGCGATCTTGCCGCCAGAGTCGGCACCCCGGCGCGCGGGCTTGCGATCTTCCTCTCGACCGCGCCGAGCCTGTTTGAACCCACCATCAAGGGGCTGCAATCCGCCGGGCTGACAGGTGATAATGTGCGGATGTGCCTTGAAAAGCCGCTCGGCACCGATCTCGTTACCAGCTGCGAAATCAATGATGCGGTCGCCGCCGCCTTCCCCGAAGACCGCATTTTCCGGATCGATCACTATCTTGGCAAGGAGACGGTGCAGAACCTGCTGGCACTGCGCTTTGCCAATCTGATGTTCGAACCGTTGTGGAATGCGGCGCATATTGATCACGTGCAGATCACCGTCGCCGAAACCGTCGGGCTGGAAGGCCGCGTCGCGTTCTATGATGATGCGGGCGCAATCCGCGACATGGTGCAGAACCACATGCTGCAATTGCTCGCGCTGGTGGCGATGGAGCCGCCCGCGCATTTCGATGCGACGGCTGTGCGCGATGAAAAGGTCAAGGTGCTGCGCGCGCTACGCGCCGTCGAAGCGGGCGAGACGGTGACGGGGCAATATCGTGCAGGTGCCATAAACGGTGCTGCGGTGCCGGGTTATGACGATGAATTGGGCAAGCCGTCGGACACCGAAACCTTTGTCGCGATCAAGGCGCACGTCGATAACTGGCGCTGGAAGGGCGTGCCGTTCTACCTGCGCACCGGCAAGCGGATGCCCCGGCGCGTGACCGAAATCGTCATCCAGTTCCGCAGTGTGCCGCACAGCATTTTCGCCGGAAAAGGCGCAACGATGCAGCCCAACCAGCTAGTGATCGGCATTCAGCCGGAAGAAAACATCACCTTGTCGCTGATGGCCAAGGTGCCGGGGCTGGACCGCGAAGGCATCCGTCTGCGGCAGGTGCCGCTCAATATCGCGATGCAGGATGCATTCAGCGGCGCGGTGCGGCGGATTGCCTATGAACGCCTGCTGCTCGATCTGATTGAGGGTGATCAGACCCTATTCGTGCGCCGCGACGAGGTGGAAGCGCAGTGGGACTGGATCGACGCAATCCGCGCTGGCTGGGAAGAAGAAGGCCTGACGCCAAAAACCTATACCGCCGGAAGCTGGGGGCCAAGCGCCGCCATCGCGCTGGCGGAACGCGACGGAGTAACGTGGCATGAATGATCTCAACGACACGCTTCACCGCGTCACCCAGCGGGTTATCGAAAACTCCCGCTCCAGCCGCGCCGCCTATCTCGATCTGATCGCGCGCGAAGCCGATAATATGGGTGAACGCAGCGCTGTATCGTGCTCCAACCTCGCCCATGCCTATGCCGGGGCGGTGGAAGATCAGGCCGCGCTGGTTGCGGGCAAGGGCGCGAATATCGGGATCATCACCGCCTATAATGATATGCTGTCCGCCCATCAGCCCTATGGCCGCTATCCCGATCGGCTGAAGATTTACGCCCGCGAAATCGGTGCCACGGCGCAGGTGGCGGGCGGCACCCCGGCGATGTGCGACGGGGTGACACAGGGCGAAAGCGGCATGGAATTGTCGCTGTTCAGCCGCGATGTGATTGCGCTGTCCGCCGCCGTCGGCCTCAGCCATGCGATGTATGATGGCGCGCTGATGCTCGGCATCTGCGACAAGATCGTGCCCGGATTGCTGATCGGGGCGCTGCGGTTCGGACACCTGCCGACCATCTTCGTCCCCAGCGGCCCGATGCCCAGCGGCATTCCCAACAAGGAAAAGCAGCGCGTCCGCCAGCTGTATGCCGAAGGCAAGGCGACCCGCGCCGAACTGCTGGCCAGCGAAATGGGCAGTTACCATTCGCCCGGCACCTGCACCTTTTTCGGCACCGCCAATTCCAATCAGATGATGATGGAGATGATGGGGCTGCACATTCCGGGCAGCGCCTTCATCCAGCCCGGCACGCAATTGCGTCAGGCGCTTGACCGTGAAGCGGTGCACCGTGTCGCCGCGCTGGGGCGCAAGGGCAATGATTACCGCCCGCTGGGCCGCTGCGTCGATGAAAAGGCGATCATCAACGCCGCGGTTGGCCTGCTGGCGACCGGCGGATCGACCAACCACGCGATCCACCTTCCCGCGATGGCACGCGCGGCGGGGATCGTGTTTGACTGGGATGATCTGTCGGCGCTGTCATCGGTCGTCCCGCTGATCGCGCAGGTCTATCCCAATGGATCGGGCGATGTGAACCAGTTCCACGCGGCGGGCGGCATGGGCTATGTGATTGGCGAGCTGATCGAAGCGGGCCTTGCCCACCGCGATATCCTGACCGTGGGGCGTAGCGATCTCAGCGACTATGCGCGCGAACCCGGCCTTGATGGCGAAGAACTGACGTGGCGCGAAGTGGGCGCGGCGGGCGATGATACGATGCTGCGCCCGGTGTCTGACCCGTTCAAGCCCGATGGCGGAATGCGGTTGCTGACCGGCAATCTGGGGCGCGCCTGCATCAAAACCTCGGCGATTGATCGCGAACGCTGGACAATCGAGGCGCCGTGCCGCGTGTTTGCCGATCAGGCCGCCGTTTCGGCTGCGTTCAAGGCGGGCGAGCTTGACCGCGATGTGGTGGTGGTGGTGCGGTTCCAGGGCCCGCGCGCCAACGGAATGCCCGAACTGCATTCGCTCACCCCGCCATTGGGCGTGTTGCAGGATCGCGGATTCCGCGTGGCGCTCGTCACCGATGGGCGAATGTCGGGGGCGAGCGGCAAGGTGCCCGCCGCGATCCACTGCACGCCCGAAGCATTGGGTGGCGGCCCGCTGGCGCGCCTGCGCGATGGCGATGTGGTCAAGGTCTGCGCGGTCACGGGTGAGCTTTCGACCACCGCCGATCTTTCGGCCCGCGATCCGGTGCCCGATCCGCGCGCCGACATGGGCACGGGGCGCGAATTGTTCGGGATGATGCGCCGCTTTGCCGATGGGGCCGAACAAGGCGCGAGCGCGATGCTCGCCACCGGGGGAATCTGACGATGGCCACGATTGATGACTTGATGCGCATCGCCCCGGTGATCCCGGTGATCGTGATTGACGATGTCGCCCACGCGGTGCCGCTGGCCGAGGCATTGGTGGCAGGCGGATTGCGCGTGCTCGAAGTCACCTTGCGCACCCCGGCGGCGCTGCCCGCGATTACCGCGATGAAACAGGTTCCCGGCGCGATTGTCGGCGCGGGCACCGTCACCAACCCGGCAGAACTGGACGCGGCGCTGGCGGCGGGGAGCGAGTTTATCGTTTCCCCCGGCCTGACCGAGCCATTGGGCAGGGCGGCGATTGCCAGCGGTGTCCCGTTCCTGCCCGGCATCGCCAATGCCGGTGACATCATGCGCGGGCTGGACATGGGGCTGACCCGGTTCAAGTTCTTCCCCGCGATGGCGGCGGGCGGCTTGCCCGCGTTAAAGGCGCTGGCCGCGCCGTTTGGTCAGTGCCGGTTCTGCCCCACCGGCGGGATCGGGCCGGACAATGCCGCCGAATGGCTCACCTTCGATCCGGTGCTGTGCGTTGGCGGAAGCTGGGTGTCTCCCAAGGGCGCGCCTGACAAGGCAGCAATCGAAGCGATGGCAAAGGCCGCTTACGGCTTAGGCTGAGACACCTTTCGCCAGCATCAGCGCGCCGATAATCCCGGCGTCTGCGCCGCGTCGCGGGCGGATGATGCGGTGGCGCGGGCCGCCGGGCAGATAGCCCGCATCGAGTTCCCGTGCGCGATCAGCCACCCGCTCGATCAGACCGGGCGTGTTCGCCACGCCGCCGCCGATCACCACTTCGCCCACCGCGATGCTCGCGAACAGCATATGGCAGGCCTGCGCGATATAGTCGGCGATGATCGCATGGCCGGGGTGATCCGCGGGCAATTGCGATAATGACTTGCCCCAGCGTGCGGCAATCGCGGGGCCGCTGGCAAGGCCTTCCAGACAATCGCCATGATGCGGGCATATCCCGGCAAAGTCGCGGTCATCCGCGTGGCGGCGCGGGTAGATGTGGCCCATTTCCGGATGCGCGATGCCATGCACCGGCTCGCCATCCAGCACCAGTCCGCCGCCGATGCCGGTGCCGATGGTAAGGTAGGCGAGGCTGCCGCCCTGCCCCCCGGCCGCCACATATTCGGCCAGCGCGGCGGCGTTCACGTCGGTATCGAAGCCGACCGGCACGCCAAGCTTGCCTGCAAAGAACCCGGCAATGTCGCAATCGGCCCAGCCCGGTTTGGGCGTGTTGGTGATGAAGCCCCAGCGTGGGCTGCCTGCGTCAAGTTCAACCGGGCCGAAACTGCCGATCCCCAGCGCTGTGATCGCGCCCTGCGTCTTGAACCACGCCGCCGCCTCGGCCAGCGTCGTGGCCGGATCGCGGGTGGGGATGGTGTGGCGGGCGCTGATCGCATCAGGCGCAGAACCCACCGCCAGCACAAATTTGGTGCCGCCCGCCTCGATCCCGCCCAGCATCATGCGACCCCTTGTGATTGCACCGCGCGCAGCGCCGCGCGCTCGCCATCCAGTTCCAGCTGCAACAACGGCGCGGGCACGCCGCCAAAACCGCCATCGGGCAGCATATCGACAAAGGAACACACCGTCAGGCTGGCATCGACGAACCAGCTATAGCTCTGCAGCGGGCGGTCGGCCGGGTTGGCAAGCACCAGCCCGGTGCCGTTCAACGGCTTCCACGGCCCCTGCATCGATGTCGCCACCATCCCGTAAAGCCCCCCCGGCGCATGGCGCAATTCGGGTGCGAATGTCCCTGTCTGCGTTGACCAGAAGGCATAGTAATGCCCGCCGTGAAACACCAGATGCGCGCGCTCCAGCTCATTATTGACGCCGTCTGCATGGAGGCAAGGCGGGATCAACACCCACCCTGACGCATCCCTGCGCGCCAATCCGAACGCACCGTTGAACGCGTTGTCAGACCCGGCCAGCGACGCGGTGAAGGCGAGGTATTCGGTGCCGTCCGCCGGATCGCGGAAATAGGCCGGATCGCGGAACGCCTTGATCATGCCGGGTGCGCCATCATGGGCATCGGCGGGCATGTAATCTGCGCCGTAATTATCAAAACACGGGGTGGGAAAGCTCCATTCGCCCGGCAGGCCATCGGCCCCTACCGCCGCGCTCGCCTGCCAAAGCTGCTGTTGATAGCCCCCGGCCTTTGCGGCGGTGCCGGCGGCGGTGAGGAACAGCGTCATCACCCCGTCATCAAACAGCGCCGATCCTGCCCATTCGCGTTCGTATGGCACATCAAAATCAGGGAGGACCGGGCCAAGATCCAGCCATTCACCTTCTCGCCGTTCGATCAGGTGTATCTTCGCTTCGAAGTGGCGCAGCCCCGGATCGCCCCTGTCAGGCGCGGTCAGGGCCATCCATAGCGCGCGCCCGGCGATGGTGGCGGGCTGGCCGTGCGCGTCCTGCACCGGCCACATATCCCAATAGAGCCGCGCGGGATCAAGCCGCGAGTAATCCGGCGCGATAATCGGCGGGATCAACGCCGCAGCGCCCGGCGTAATCTGGCGCACGTGCTCCGCGGTCCAGGCTGTCGTCATGGCAGCAGCTTATCCCAAATCTTGAATCAAAAAACCGGGCTGGCCACCGGGAGAGTTGGCGGCCAGCCCGTTTGCGATGGTGTGGATCAGAAGTCGAACCGCACCGAAGCCAGCACCGTCCGGCCCGCAATCGAGCGCGCACGCACGATGTTGTTGCCGGGGATTGCGCCTTCTTCCGCTTCGGTGAACCCGTTGGAATTGAACAGGTTCTGCGCGTTAAGCCCGATTTCGATCCGGTCAACCGGGCGCACCGCGACAAACGCATTCACCTGCGTAAATCCGGGCAGCTTCAACTGGTTTGAATCCTGCGTGAAGCTGTTGGTGGTGCCCACCACATTCGCGCCCAGCGTGAACAGATCGGCATCATATTGCGCGGTCGCCTGATAGACCAGATCAGCCTGACGCCGCGGCGTGTTGCCGATGACGGTGAGGTCAAGCGCATCCTTGATTTCCGCATCGGTCCAGGTCGCGCCGCCTGACAGGGTGAAACCGCCCATGCGGTATGCAGCTTCGAGTTCGACACCGTAAGCCTCAAACTCGGTATCGAACAGCACCACCGGGGCAATATCGACATTGGTTTCCGATGTTTCAGCATAGAAGCCGGTGGCAAATACCGACAATCCGTTGGCCTGATATTTCAGCCCCGCTTCAAGCTGATCGACCTTGGCAATCACCCCGGAATCGCCGCCCGGCAGGCTGCCATCGACCGCGCTGACTGCGGGCGAAAACAGGCTGCGGTCGGCGGTGTGACGGCCGCCCTGGCTGTAACGCGCAAAGACGCCCAGATCATCGGTCAGCAGGTAATTCGCGCCGAGCGAGAAGCTGAAATAATCGAAGTTGTAATTGACCGGACGCGCACTGCCGAGCGGGAGCACGCTGGTCTGCGCCTCAGCCGGGCTGATCACGCCGTCATTATCGAAATCAAAGCTGGTCAGCCCGATGCCAAAGCCGCTGTCAGCCCCGGTGATCGTGCCATCGGCATCGCCAAAGTCATAACGGATGCTGCCATCGAGCGTCAGTCGGTCAAGTTCCAGCGAAAGCGACGCGAAGGGTGCGTAGGTGCTGTAATCGACATCATAATTGCGGCGGCAGCAATTGCCGAAGAAGCTTGCGCCGAACCCGACCGTGCCGTTCTGCGTGACGAGATCTCCATTCACATCGCGGATATCGACCAGCACCGCCTCACCATTGCCCTGCACGGTCTGGACGTGTGACGTCCACAGCCAGTCGGTATCAATGGTCTGGCGCGACAGGTAGAAGCCGGTGGTGAAATTGGCCGAACCGCCGCTGAAATCGAATTCCTTGTTCACCCGAAAATCATTGGTGATGTTGTCGAGGCTGTTGAGCCGGACGTTGAACACCACCACATTGGTGAGCAACCCGTTGCCGCCGATATTGGCCGCATTGGCGACCGCGCCGGTGTTGGGGCCAGAGGCAAATTCGATCGTCGAACCCGCGCCGCCGATGGCGTCGGCAACATTCTGCGCGGTGTCGGCGCTCGCCGGGAAGGGCGATTGGAAGCTGCCCGAATTGTCCGCAAACCGGAACCGGTTGGTCAGCGTCCACCCGCCACCCACGTCGATCTCGCTTTCGATCCCGAAGGCGAAGCTTTCGACCGAAAGCCCGTCGCGGAAATCAAAGCTGGCGGGGTTGTTGTTGCCATCCAGCGTCACCGCCGGGGTCAGGAACGGGCTGAGCAGCGAATCCCGGCGCGGGTTGAAGCCGGGGATCGCGTTGAAATCCGGGCTGGCGTCAGTCCCGCCCACAAATACCGGCTGCGGCAGAATGGTCGGGGTGCGATCATCCAGATACTTGGCCGAAAAGCGGATATAGCCGCCATCGAATTCCTTGGTGATATTGGCCTTGATCTGGCCGCCATCATAACCGTTGAACCCGATATCGCGCGGGCCTTCGCCGGTGCGGTAGAAGCCGCCGACATGGAAATAGAGGTCATCAGCCAGCGGCGCGCCGTAATCGAAATCGAGCCGGTAGCTTTCAAAATCCAGCCCGACACTGCCCTGAATCGCGCCGCCTTCCTGCTGGCCGGTCTTGGAGATGAAGTTGATCACCGCCCCCGGCGCGTTCGAGGCGAAGGTCGAGGCCGAGCCGCCGCGCACCGCTTCGACGCGGGCGACAGAACGATCGGCGCGCAGGAAGTTATCGGCATTGCCGAAGATGATGTCGCCGAATTCAAGGATCGGCAGGCCATCTTCCTGCAACTGGATATAGCGTGCCCCGCCGGTTGATACCGGGATGCCGCGCACCGCGATGTTGGCGTTGCCTTCACCGCCCGATGCTTCGGAACGGATGCCGGGGATCTGGCGGATCAGGTCAGCCGAAGACGGCGAACCAAGATTGGCGATGGTGTCCGCGCCGATGGTGCTGACCGAAACCGAACTTTCGATCCGGTTCTGGCCGCGCGCAACCGCGGTGACGATGATTTCGTTGCCTTGGGTCTCAGCCGTTTCATCAGCGAGATTATCCTGCGCCACAGCCGGACTGGCGATGGCACACAGGGCTGCACTTGCACAAAGCGCGATACGCAATTTCATGGGTAGTCTCCTCTCGAATTCGCGCTTCTGTGGCGCCGACACGTTCATGACTACGCCCATTGCAAACGTTTGCAACAGGAATCTTGCAAACGTTTGCATTTTACCGGGAAACGTGTCACTTCCATGTCACAGCGCGGCGACAGATCCGTGCGGACAAGAGGATCGGACAGGCGCATATGACGGAAAAGCCCCGGCTTTCGCTGCTGCGAATCATCGAAATGAATATCGGCTTCTTCGGGCTGCAATTCAGTTTCGGGCTGCAACAGGCCAATATGGGGCCGATCTACGGCTTTCTTGGCGCGGACGAGGCAACCATGCCGCTGTTGTGGCTGGCAGGCCCGATGACCGGGTTGATCATCCAGCCGATTGTCGGCGCGATGAGCGACCGCACCAACACCCGGCTGGGCCGCCGCACGCCCTATTTCCTGATCGGCGCGGTGATCTGTTCGCTGGCGCTGTTCGCCATGCCCTATTCCAGCACGTTGTGGATGGCAGCCAGCCTGCTGTGGATCCTCGACGCGGGCAACAACATCACGATGGAGCCATACCGCGCCTATGTTGCCGACCGGCTCAAGGCGAGCCAGCGTTCGGTCGGGTTCCTGACCCAGAGCGCCTTTACCGGGCTTGCGCAGACGCTGTCCTATCTCGCGCCGAGCCTGCTGACCGCGTTCGTGGCGCGCGATGTGCTCGACGCCAATGGCATTCCGGTGATCGTGCGGATTGCCTTCATCATCGGGGCGATCCTGTCGATATCGACCATTGTGTGGTCGGTATTCCGGGTGCGCGAACTGCCGCTGTCGCCCGAACAATTGGCTGATCTGGAGGCCAAACCGCTGACCGTGCGCGCCACCTTTGCTGACATTGGTTCCGCCATCCGCGATATGCCGCGCCCGATGCGCCAGCTTGCCGCCGCGATGCTGTGCCAATGGTATGCGATGTTCGCATACTGGCAATATATCACCTTTGCCGTGGGGCGCAGCATCTACAATACTAGCGCGCCTGCCAGCGCCGCCTTTCGTGAAGCCACGCTGACCACCCAGCAGGCGGGTGCCTTGTATAATTTCATCGCGTTTCTGGGCGCATTGGCGCTGATCCCGGTGGTGGCGCGGTTCGGGGCGCGGCACGTCCATGCGGTGTGCCTCGCCGCATCGGGCGCGGCGATGCTGATGATCCCTGGCGCCAGCACGCCTGCGGCGCTGTTTGTGCTGATGCTGGGCATCGGGATTGGCTGGGCGGGGATGATGGGCAACACCTATGTGATGCTGGCCGATTGCATCCCCCCGGCGCGAAACGGCATTTACATGGGCATTTTCAACCTGTTCATCGTCATCCCGATGCTGATCCAGACGCTCACCATGCCGCTGATCTATCGCCCGCTGCTGGGCGGCGATCCGCGCAATGTGCTGATGCTGGGCGGCGTCTTGATGCTGGCTGGCGCGATAGCTACGCTGCGGGTCGATGCCGGGCACCGCCGCCCGCGCGAACAGGGGCTGGTGGCAAGCTAGACATGGGCGAGGACAGAACGGCGCGCACCGCAGTGCGCACCATCACCGATCTGGCACGGCTGGCCGGGGTATCGCCCGGAACGGTATCGCGCGCGCTGGCGGGCAAGAGCCTGGTCAACGCCAAAACCCGCGAGAAGATCGAAGCGATTGCCCGCGAACACGGGTTCCGCCCCAACCAGATGGCGAGCGGGCTGCGCCGCCAGAAAACCGGGGTGATCGGGGTGGTCATCCCGCTGGGGCATGACACCCGCCAGCAGATTTCCGACACCTTCTTCATGACCCTGCTCGGCTTCCTTGCCGATGAACTTACGCTCAGAGGTTATGACCTGATGCTGCGGCGCGTGGTGCCCAAGGACGACGCCGACTGGCTCGACCGGTTCATCGGATCAGGCATGATCGACGGGGTGATCGTGATCGGTCAGTCCGATCAGTTCGACCGGATCGAGGAGGTCGCCGATGGCTATGGCCCGATGGTGGTGTGGGGCAATCATGCCGAAGGCCAGCGCCATTGCGTGGTCGGCACCGATAACCGGCTGGGCGGCAGGCAGGCGGCTGAACGCCTGATCGCTGCCGGAGCGCAGCGGCTGGCGTTTCTGGGCGACACCACCGCGATCGAATTCGCCGCGCGCTTTGCCGGCGCCGAAGATGTCGCGCGGCGCATGGGCCTGCCGCCAATTATCGAACTGCCGACCCACCTTTCCCCCGAGCGAGCGAGCGATGAAATTGCCCGCCATCTTGACACCGTCATGGGCCGGATCGACGGGATCTTTGCTGCGACCGACACGCTTGCGGCGCTATGCCTCACGGCCCTGCGGACACGCGGAGTGGCGGTGCCGGGTGACATCAAGCTGATCGGGTTCGATGATCTGCCGATCGCGTCGCATACCGTGCCGCTGCTGACCACGGTCAAGCAGGACATCGCGGCCGGCGCGCGCGGGCTGGTTGACCTGCTGCTGCGGCGGCTGGCCGGGGAACAGACCGAAAGCCTGGTGTTGCCCCCGCAACTGGTGGTGCGGCAAACCGCCTGACGCTGGCGGCCTTCAGGCGGCGACAGGTTCAGGCTGGCTGACCAGCGCGGCCAGATCTGCGGCAGTCAGTGGCCGCCCGATGAAATGCCCTTGCAAATGGTGCAGTCGTTCTGAGCGCCCGATGACCCGATAGCCAAGCGGGCAATGCTGCGATAAAGCCCCCGTCATGGACATGGCTGACCTGTTGCAACGTTATTTCGGCACCCGCGATCTGGCCGAGGTCGCGCCCGCTGCGCTGCCCGCCGGGGTGGAGCGGATGCGGGTGGATTTCGGCATGGTGCAGGATCGCGGGCAGCGCTTTGCCCTGTGGACGCTGTTGATGGTGCTGGGCGATGCGCCCGATCTCGACATTGCCTTCGCGCATGAGGAAGACCGTGAAGCCGCGCGCAATCTGATCGATATGCTGGCCGCCGCCGCGCCTGATTGACCCCTGCCCGCGCCCGTATAATTAAACGCAAGCCAAACCGCCTGCAAACGTGTATGGGCCGCGCATCGACGCACCCGCGAACGGGCCAAGCGCCCCGTTCTTGCTCGGTCGATTTCACATTCCTTTGTGCCCCTGCCCTTGGCGCGCGCACTCGCCTGAAAGCCTTTTTCCATGCCATTTCCCGATCTTCCCGCTGGCCTTGCCGAGGCCCTGACCCAGCGCGGCTACGAAGCGCTCACCCCGGTGCAAACCGCCGTGCTGGAACCCGAAGCGCATGGGCGCGATCTGGTGGTGTCGGCGCAGACCGGTTCGGGCAAAACCGTGGCGTTTGGCCTTGCCTTTGCCGAACAGGTGCTGGGCGATAATGGCCGGGTGCCGCCCGCGCGCGCGCCGCTGGCACTGGTGATTGCGCCGACCCGCGAACTCGCGTTGCAGGTCGCGCGCGAGCTTGACTGGCTTTACAAGGCCGCCGGTGCGCGCATCGCCACCTGCGTCGGCGGCATGAGCCCGCAGGTCGAACGCCGCGCGCTGCAAGCCGGGGCGACCATAGTTGTCGGCACGCCGGGGCGGCTGCGCGATCATCTGGAACGCGGTGCGCTCGACCTGTCATCGCTAGCGGTCGTGGTGCTCGATGAAGCCGACGAAATGCTCGACATGGGGTTCCGCGAAGAGCTGGAAGAAATCCTCGATGCCACCCCCGAAACACGGCGGATGCTGATGTTTTCGGCGACCATGCCGCGCCCGATCGAGGCACTGGCCCGGCGTTACCAGAAGAACGCCCTGCGCATCTCCACCGCCGGCAGCGAGCGTGGGCATGGCGATATTGCCTATCAGGCGGTCACCGTTTCACCGTCAGAGATTGAAAACGCGGTGGTCAACCTGCTGCGTTTCCACGAGGCGGAAACCGCGATGTTGTTCTGTGCGACGCGCGAAAATGTGCGCCACCTCCATGCCACCTTGCAGGAACGCGGGTTCGGCGTGGTCGCACTGTCGGGCGAACATTCGCAGCAGGAACGCAATCAGGCGTTGCAGGCGCTGCGCGACCGCCGCGCCCGCGTTTGCGTGGCGACCGATGTGGCCGCGCGCGGGATCGATCTGCCGTCGCTCAGCCTGGTCGTCCATGTCGAAATCCCCCGCGATGCCGAAACCCTGCAGCACCGTTCGGGCCGCACCGGGCGCGCGGGCAAGAAAGGCGTGGCGGTCATCATCGTCCCCTACCCGCGCCGCAAGCGGATCGAATCGATGCTGCGCCATGCCAAGATCAACGCCGAATGGACCACCGCGCCTGATCGTGATGCGATCATTGCCCAAGACCGGGTGCGGCTGCTCGACAAGCTGATGCAGCCGGTCGAAGTGACCGATGGCGACCGCGAATTGGCGGACAAGCTGCTCGAAACCCGCTCACCGCAGGAAATCGCCGCGATGCTTGTGCAGGCGCACCGCGCGTCGATGCCCGAACCCGAAGAACTGCTCGCCGCCTCGGTCGAAGCGCAGCGTAGCGCGCATCAGGATAAACACCGCCCCGGATTTGAAGATACGGTTTGGTTCAAGATGGATATCGGCCGCCGCCAGAACGCCGATCCGCGCTGGGTGATGCCGCTGATCTGCCGCCGCGGTCACATCACCCGCAACGAAATCGGCGCGATCCGCATCGGCCAGCAGGAAACTTTTTTCCAGGTGCCGCGCGCGATTGCAGGCAAATTTGCCGAAGCGATTGTGGCAACCGCCGGAAACGAGGAGGACGGCGGTTATGTCGCGATTGCCCCCTCCACCGAACCGCCGCGCATGGCCGCGCGCGAAAATGCCAAGCGCGGCAAACCCAACGGCCCCGCGCAGGCACGCCCGTTCAAGCCCAAGCCCCATGCGGGCGCACAGGCCAAACCCCACGCCCCAGCGCATGGCAGGCCAAAGCCAAAGCCAAAGCCAAAACCCACGGGTCGCGGCTAAAGCGCGCTATGCCAGCGCGCCGGTATTAGTAATTCCACTGCGCCTGCAACCGCAGGATCTGGCCGTCAGCCTGCCCTAACCGGCGTTCGTCGGCTTCCTTGCGCGATGCCCAGCCATAGGTCGCGGTCAGTTCCAGCGCCGAAGTTGGCAGGAATTCGAGACCCAGTTCCAGCTCCTCGGTTTCCAGCCGGGGGGCATTGACCGCGCCCTTGAAGCCGCCACGATAATATTGCCACCGCGCGAAGGGATAGAACGGCCCGAGCGGTGACTGCTTGACCCGCCCCATCGCCTGCACATAGCCGCCATTGAGCGAACGTTGTTCGATCTGCCCGGTCGCCGGATCAAATTCCGGCCCGGTGCCCCAGTTCCATTCGACCTGCAGACCGATAGGCTGCGGATACAGCACCGCGTGCACCCCGGCGCGATTGTCTTTGAAACTGACAGGGCTGACCCCGCCGCTGCGCAGTTCTGGGTTGAAACGGTTGCGGATCGCCGATCCGCCCAGTTCCAGCACCTGCCCATCAAGCCCCAGACCATCAAGTTCAAACGGCCAGGTGGCCAGCGCCACAGTCATCACACTATCATTGGTTTCGGTGCGGTTGGTGCCCTGTCCGTTGAACACGCCCAGCCCGAACGCGCCGTAATTGCCGAAAAGTTTCTGCCCATCGGCTGACAAGCGATCCCAGATCTTGCGCACCTGAGGCGGGGTGTAATAGGCGGCGATCCCCACATCGCGCTCCCCCGGAACGGCGCTGTTGATCGCGTCCGTCCGATCCAGCGCGAGGCGGTTGGACGACGATTGCAGGTTCTCCCAGCCATAGGGCACTTTCGCCTGGCCAAGCCGGATACGGAACGACTTGTCGCCGGTCGGGAACACGTCGGCATAGGCATCGCGCAACTGCACAAACCCCTCGCGCCGCTCACCCGCTGTCTGGTTGGATACCGCAACGGCGAAATCGGGCTGGAGGTAGATCGAGACATGGTCGTTGACGTCGCCCTGCACCGCAAGGCGGACGCGGCGCAGGCTGAAATTGCTGTTATCGCGAACGCCGCTATCGCCGATCGTGCGCAGGCGCGAAACACCCGCAGGTGCGGTCGAATCGCCGGAAACGATCTCGTTTATCCGCATCTGGGTGTAGCCGCGCAGGGACAGCTTTTCATACCAGGCCTTGCGCGTTGGCGCAGCGGCGCGGGTGGGGGCTTCGACCTGTGCCAGAACTGGAGTCGGCTGAGTCGGGTTGACTGCCTGCTGGACAGGCTGCTGCTGCGCCAGCGCCGTGCCGGCGGGTTCGGGCGCAGGTCCGGTCGCCACTTGCGCCGCTTTCAACTGTTCAACCACCGCCTTCAATTCATCAATCTGGCGCTGAAGATCGGCGATGGTTCGGGCCTGATCGGCCTCGCCCGCTTCGGCAGCAGCGTTGGATTGGGCTAGCACCGGCGCATGGGCACCTGCCGCCATCGCCAAAGCCAGAACACTCACACCAATATTCCGAACCGCAAACGGCATCGACAACAGCCTTTGGCAAACGCCCACCAAAGCGTGAGCACCTGCGCGCCATTATGGCGTTTATGTGTCATCCATGTGACAAATGCGACCAGTCCGGTTTGCCCAGCTTGGTTCGCAGGCATAACCAAAGGCCGACGAGTCTGACTCGTCGACCTTTGGCATCAGTTCTTTCTTGCCCTGCCTTAGACTGGCCCAGACTGCCCTAGAACCGGTAGCTCACCCGGCCATAGACAAACCGGCCATTGAACCCGAACGGTGAAAAGCTGGAAAACGGCAGGAAGAAATTGTTCGCTGAATTGTTGCGCGGGTTGCCGGTGTCCGGATCAACGCCCACGCCGGTCGGCAGGTTGGTCGGGAATTTGTCAAACAGGTTGTTCGAACCCACCGCAAACTCTAGCCCGTTGACCGCTTCCGCCCGGATTTCGGCATCCACTACCCAGGCCGATTCAATGTTCAGATCGGTAAACTCGCTGCCGCCCGCAGCCAGCACCCGTCCGTAGCGGTTGCCGCGCAGCGTAAACCCGAGCCAGTTTTGCGAATAATCCAGCCCAAGATTCGTCCGGTTACGCGGCTGACCTTGTTCGATCCGCAGCGATTCCTGCCGCCCGAACAGTTCAATCCCCGGCACTTGATTGAGCGCGCCGGGCGTATCATTGCGCGCGGTAATGCGGTTTTGCGTCCAGTTGTAGCCTGCGGTCAGATTGAGCTTGCCCTCATCGCCAACATCCATGCGATAGGTGGCGATCGCATCAATCCCGCGCGTGCGCGTGTCGACCCCGTTGATGAAGAACCGCGCGGCGGAAATCGTGTTGAACCCGGCATCATTCAGGATCTGCGCGATCGCTTGCTGCGTGGGATTGCCGTTGGGGTTGCCGGCAGCGTCACGCGACGCCGTCAGGTTTTCGGTCAGCACGATCCGATCATCGATATTGATCTGAAACCAGTCGACGGTCAGGTTGAACCGCGGGATCGGATTGAACACCGCCCCGACCGACCAGTTGACCGCGGTTTCAGCCTTGAGCGGGGTAGAACCCAGCGCCTGTGCAACCGGGTTGCCAACCGGCAGCGTCACCGCATCCACCAACACACCGTTCACGTTATTGGTAGCCGCAGCGGCGAAGAACTGCTGGGCCACACCCGGCGCGCGGAAACCGGTGGAAACCGCACCGCGCAGCGCCAGCCAATCGGTCGCTTCGAACCGGGTGGCGATCTTGCCGTTCCAGTCGCTGCCGAAATCCGAATAATCTTCATAGCGGCCAGCCAACTGGACGTTCCACTGTTCGATCACGTCGATGTCGAGTTCGGCATAGGCCGAGAAGTTGTTGCGGGCATTGCCGTCCACCACCGACACCCCGCCGATGGTCGGCTGGAAGCCGGGGAACACCTGGCTACCGGGCGCAGCGCCTGCCGTGCTGGAATTGAGCGGGTTATTCTGGTTTATGGTAACGCCGCCAAAGCGGAAGCTGTCAGGTTCACCGGCGCTTAACTGAAAGGTTTCCCGCCGGTATTCGAGCCCCAGGGCCAATGTCGTGCGTTGGAACAAGCCTGCGATGTCGCGGCTGACGTCAAAATTGCTGACCCATTGGGTATATTCGAGGCCACCCGCATCAAATTCAGTCGGGCTGGCCGCGCCGAGCGATGCGTTGAGCGTATTCAGGATCTCGAAATCGACCTCGTTCCGGCCATACTGCGTCGACAGGTCGTAATTCCAGCCGCTGACTTCGCCGCGCACGCCGCCGGTAATCGCCCAGTCGGTCGTCTGCGTATCGATTTCGGGCAGGAACCCGTCAGGGAAAATGGCTGGCACATTGCGCGCATCCGATGGTCTGCGGAAAAATCCGGCAGAATTGCCATCGCGTTCACCATATCCGCCAAAGGCATAGAGGTTGACCTGCTCGTTCAGTTCGATGCCCGCGTTGGCGAACAGCGAGAAATCTTCGGTCTTGGCATCACCAAACCGGTGCGACAGGCGATCAAAATTCTGCTCGCGCGGGTCAAACACCCCGCCGACCACATTGAATTGCGGGCGGCGATCAGCGCCGGTGCGGTTGGTCGCATTGCGGTCACGATATTCCGCCGTCAGGTTGAGAAAGCCATTTTCGCCCAGCGGCAGGCCGAAATTGGACGCCAGCGTCAGCACGCCGCCATCTTCGACGCTCCGGTTGCGCCCGGTATCATTGACCGCCAGCGTGCCGTCCGGTGCCAGGGTGGGCTGACCGTTGCCATCCAACGCCAGCCCGTCAATCTGGTTCACCCCCTCAATCGAGGTGATGTAGCCGCCGTAGGTCGCGCTGAAGGTTGCACCCTCGCTGGCGTTATTCAGCTGGAAATTGATCACACCTGCAATCGCATCCGAGCCATATTGCGCCGCCGCGCCGTCACGCAGCACTTCGACCTGGCGGATCGCGGAGGAGGGGATGAAGTTGATGTCCACCGCCTGCGTGCCGCGCCCGACCGAACCATTGATGTTGAGCAGGGCCGAGGCATGGCGCCGCTTGCCATTGATCAACACCAGCGTCTGATCCGCGCCCAGCCCGCGCAGGGTTGCCGGGCGGATTACATCGGTGCCATCGGTAACCGACGGCTGCGGGAAATTGAGGCTGGGCACCAGATCGCGCAGCAGACGCGTGGTTTCGGTGAAGCCGGAATTGCTGAGCTGTTCAGCAGAAATCACATCGATCGGCACCGCGCTGTCACCCACGGTGCGGTCGGCCCGGCGCGAACCGGTAACGATGATCGCCTGCCCGGCGTCTTGAACGGCGGTGTCGGCATCCTGCGCATAGGCGGGCACTGCAGGCATGACGAGGCTGGCAAGCAGCAGAGCACGAATTCGCATAGAGACCCCTGTTTCAAATTTTTTCTGAGACGCGCCATGAACGCAAAAGTGTCAAAATGGTGCAATAAAAATTCAACACAGCGACAAACGTTTGCATCATGTTACCGAGAGGCCACAGTTTAGAGCAACTTCTGTTCGGATCAGATCAGCCGTTCGCGCGCGGCGGCCGTGGGAACAGCACCGGGGTGGTCTTGCGATAGGCCTGATAGGCCGGATCATCGCCCCAACGTTTTCTGGCGATGCCATCGAGCAGGTTGATCCCGCTCACCTTGGTCAGCAACAGCGCCACAAACAGCGGCGAGATAATCGCAAGGAAGCTCCAGCCCGACAGCAGCGGCAGCGCGATCACCAGAATACCCAGCCACAGCGTGATTTCACCAAAGTAATTGGGATGCTGTGACCATGCCCACAGGCCCGATGTGATGAAGCGACCTTCATTCGCGGGGTCAGCCTTGAACCGGCGTTTCTGTTCATCGGCGATCACTTCGAACGCGAAGCCGATCACCCACAGCAACGCGCCCGCCCAGAAGAAGCCGTCGAGCGGCACAGGATTGGGCGCGGTGATGATGATCAGCGCCGCTGATGCGGTGAAAATCACCCACACCGCCTGCAACGTCCACGCCACCAGAAAGCGCGGGGGGTTGATCTTGATCTTTGCGAACCGTTGATCGGTGCCGCCCGAGGCATGGATGCGCGTAAACAGGAAACTGCCGAGCCGCACCGTCCAGATCGCCACCATCACCGCCACCACCGCCGCGCGGCTATCCAGCGGCCAAGCGGCCAGACACGCCGCCGCGATCACCGTCAGATAAGTGAGCGCGCCGGTCGTGTCGTAAAACCGGTCGCTTTGGAACAGCGCGGCCGGTATGAATGCCAGCCAGTTGACCGCGAATGCCAGGCACGCGCACAAAAACACCGCTGGCACCCCTGAAATCACAATACTAGCGCTACCGGACAGCCATGCAAAAGCGAGGCCGATATTCGCCGCCACAACTGTAATCAGCAGGCTGCGCGGTGCATGGCGGAATGATAAGCCGTCTTTCTCCATGTCTACCCCCCGTCGTTTTTCAGGCCAATGCGATGTGGCGCTTCATATGGTGATCGACATTGCCGAATTCGGAATCGAAGATGGTCAGCCGTTTGAAGTAATGGCCAATCGCATATTCATCCGTCACGCCGTTGCCGCCGTGGATCTGCACCGCATCCTGACCGATCAGCCGCGCCGCCTGCCCAACCCCGACCTTGGCTGCCGAAACCGCGCGCTCGCGCTCGGCGTCGGGCGCGTCAAGCCGCAGCGTCGCAAGATAAGTCAGCGACACTGATTGTTCGTAGGCGGTGTACATATCGACCATGCGGTGCTGGAGCACCTGGAAGCTGCCAATCGCCACCCCGAACTGCTTGCGCTGGCGCGAATATTCGACCGTCATCGCGTGGGCGACCTTCATCGCCCCGCAGGCTTCGGCGCACAGCGCGGCGATGGCTTCATCTGTCACCAGTTCGATCAGCGGCAGGCCTGCGCCCTCTTCCCCGATCAAGGCATCAGCCGGGATCGCCACCTTTTCGAAATAGACTTCCGACGCGCGGCGGCCATCAAAGGTCTCGTAATCGCGGGTAACGATGCCGGGGGCGGATTTATCGACCACGAACACCGACACGCCAGCACGATCGCGCCGTTCGCCGCTGGTGCGCGCGGTCACGATCAGATGGCTCGCCCACGGCGCGCCGATCACCACCGCCTTGTGCCCATTGAGCACATAACCGCTGCCGTCCTTCTTCGCGGTGGTTTCCAGATCGGCATAGTCATAGCGCCCGCGCGGTTCGGCATAGGCAAAGGCGAACACCCGGCTGCCCGCCACGATCCCGCCGATATGTTCGTCCTTTTGTGCAGGCGTGCCCGCGTGCTTCAGAAAGCCGCCCGCGCACACCACGGTGGGCAGGAAGGGTTCAACCACCAACCCCTTGCCGAATTCCTGCATGATGATCATCGAATCAACCGCGCCGCCGCCAAAGCCGCCATCAGCTTCGCTGAACGGCATCCCGAGAATGCCCAGTTCAGCCAATTGCGCCCAGATTTCGGGACGCCAGCCATCATTGCTGGCGACCGCTTTGCGCCGCGTTTCCCAGTCATATTGTTCGCGCACCAGCCGCGACAGCCCATCGCGCACCATTTCCTGTTCTTCGGTGAAATTGAAATCCACGTAAACTCTCCCGTCACTCAGGCGCTTAAAGGCCGAGGATCATTTTGCTGATGATGTTGCGCTGAATTTCGTTCGATCCGCCATAGATCGAGGTCTTGCGCATATTGAAATAGGTCGCGGCGGCGTGCTGCGCGTAATCCGGGCCGACCGGATACTGGTTCGACCCCGCATCGCCCGGCACCTTGGCGATATTTCCGTAAAACGGCGTGCCATAGGTGCCGACCGCTTCCAGTGTCAGTTCGGTCAGGCGCTGCTGGATTTCGGTGCCCTTGATCTTGAGGATTGAACTTTCCGGCCCCGGCCCCTTGCCCGCCTGTTCGCCTGCCAGCGTGCGCAATTCGGTGATTTCCAAAGCGGCCAGATCGATTTCCAGCTGGCTGACCTTGCGGGCGAAATCGAAATCCTTGATCAGCGGCGCGCCGTCCAGCGTTTCAGCCGCAGCAATTTCGCGCAGCTTTTCCACCCCGCGTTTTGACCGGGCGACTCCGGCGATCCCGCTGCGTTCATGCGCGAGCAGGAACTTGGCATAGGTCCAGCCCTTGTTTTCGACGCCCACCAGATTTTCAACCGGCACGCGCACATCGGTCAACCAGGTTTCGTTGACCTCGTAACTGCCGTCCACCAGCTTGATCGGCTTCACTTCGATGCCCGGCGTTTTCATGTCGACCAGGATAAAGCTGATACCTTCCTGTGGCTTGGCAGCAGCGGGATCGGTGCGGCACAGGAAGAAACCCCAGTCGGCGTGCTGCGCCAGCGTGGTCCAGGTCTTCTGCCCGTTGATGACGTAGTGATCGCCGTCCCGCACGGCGGTGGTTTTCAAGCTGGCAAGATCGCTGCCCGCGCCCGGTTCGGAATAGCCCTGACACCACCACACATCGCCGCTGCGGATGCCGGGCAGGTGCTGGGCTTTCTGCGCTTCGTTGCCGAAGGTGTAGATTACCGGGCCAACCATCGAAACGCCGAACGGCAGCGGCATGAAGGTGCTGGCGCGGGCGTTTTCTTCCGACCAGATATAACGCTGGGTCGGGGTCCAGCCGGTGCCACCATATTCGACCGGCCAGGCCGGAACCGACCATCCCTTCGCGCCCAGAATCTTGTGCCAGGCGAGCATGTCTTCAGGCGACATATCTTCGCGCATACCGAAATCGGCCAGATGCGCGGGATAATTGTCAGCGATGAAGCTGCGCACTTCGTCGCGAAACGCCTGCTCTTCCGGGGTGAATTCGAGATTCATGATTTTGGCACTCCTGGATGGGACTGTTGTTACCCTGCCTCTTGTCACGAGAGCGGCTGGACTGAAAGAGGCAATCTGAACGCAATCGTTGCACCAAGACAAAGTGGCAGCTATGTGGCCATTGTCGATCGGATCGATTGTCGGCGTAGTGTGCGGTCAGTAAGTCTGCACGGGCGCGGATGGCTTGATGAGATGGCCTGTTTGATAATTTTTTTTCGCTTGTAACCACGGCGCGCTACGAAGCGAAAAGCGACCGGGGGGCATTTCCACCTTGTCACGAACCTGTGTTTCGCGCCAAACGAGTGCCGCCATTTGTGCAGGAGCAATCCTGCAAGGTTCTGATTCGTCGCTGGTGCACGGCGGATCAGGGTTCAACAATCGCACCGTGATCAATAAGGGGCTTATTCGATGAAGAATGCAAAACTGACCAGCCTGCTCGCCGTCATGGGCGGCCTGACGCTCGCAACCGGCGCCTGCTCGGGCACCTGTGAAGCTGCCAACTGCGCTCCCGCTGCCGAAGCGGCTGCTGATGAAACTGCCAACAGCTGCGCTGCTGACGGTTGCGCCGCTGCTGGTTGCGCCGCTGACGGTTGCGCCGCTGCTGGCTGCGCCGCTGCTGGTTGCGCTGCTGCTGGTTGTGCTGCCGCTGGTTGCGCCGCTGCAGCCGAGTAATCGCTGACAGCTTGATTGGTTCGGGTCTGGCGGAGGCAATAGCTGCCCGTCAGACCCACCATGACGCGCAGGAGCATTGCAGCAATGGATCAGCGGCAAGCAGCCCTGACCGTTATCGAAACGATCACCGCGATGGCCGGTGAAGGCGTTCCGCTGATGCAGCGCGTTTTACCAGAGACCGATGTACGGTTCTGGCAACACTATCCCGACAAAGACGCCCGCGACAAACGCACCCGCTCACGCTGGTATTACCACGTACATGCGCCGGGCGATCGTGATCCGGGCGAACATGGCCATTTCCATCTTTTCCTGCACCGCACCCAGCTGGATGATCCGGCAGCGTTTACCGTGGCGCCAGCTGCGGGCGAAGACGCACCCGCGCACGTCACGCATATTGCCGGGCTGTCGGTCAACCATGTCGGCATTCCGATCAGCTGGTTTGTCACCAATCGCTGGGTCACTGACGAGTTTCTGTACCCGGCGCCGTTCATGGCAGCGCATCTGGCGCGCTACGATGTCGACCAGACGGCTGAAGATACGCTCGTCAATCGGTTATTGACCGCAATGGTCGCGCTTTATCGGGATGAGCTGGTTGACCTGCTGCATGCGCGCGACGCTGCAATGGTGCCGCTGATCGAGGCGCAAGGGCCAGCCGCTTACGAGGCGGACAATGCCGTGTTGGCAATCATCCCGATTGATCTTGACGCCAAGATCGAAAGCCTTGACCTCGAATAGAAGCCGGGGCCGATTACCAGCGCACCAGCGACGGCACAATCGCGCGGCCCACGCCTGCCATCGCCAGCACCACAGCACTGTGCCACACACCGATATGGACGATATCGTTTTCCGCGCAGTGCAGCGAGAAGGCGAAGATGCCGAAACTGCCTGCCGCGATCCCGGCCACCAATCCAGCACGATCAGGCGCGGTCGGCGCGCCCTTGCGCAGCCACCACACCAGCATCGCGAACACCAGCAGCGAGCCAGCCCCGCCGATCATGAAACAATTAATCCCGTGACGAAGGCTGTCCTGCGACAACAAGTCGCCGCCGCCCGCCAGCCCGACAATCAGCCCGGCCGCCGGTAACAGCGCAGCCATCGCCGCCGCCCATGTCCAGCCGCTGTGATCCGTGCCAACGCACGGACGGCTCATCACGATTACCGTCACGCTCGCGGCAATCGCCAGCCCAAGATACAGGCCCGTAGCGATCAGGTGCACCGGATTGACGTGGCCCACCTGAAGATCCGGGCGCATTCCATAGAGGCCGATCAACAGCACCGTCGATATCGCCGCAGCCAGCAGCGCCAGCCCAAACCCGTGGGCAAAGCGCAGCGGCTTTACCGGCTCAAGATTGCCGACCAGATTCGCAATCAGGACATCGGAGTTGTGTGTCATTTATCAGGCTTTCTCGACCATGTGGGCCAGCTTCTTGAGGCCGCGGTGGATGTTTACTTTAATGAGCGATTCGCTTTGTCCGGTGGCTTGTGATGCCTCGGCAATGCTTAATCCTTCGATCTTTACCAATTCGATAGCGCGGGCCTGAGCGTCGGGCAGAATGCCCAGCAACCGATCAATGCTGATCCGCGCGGAAATTGCAGGCTCATCATCATGCCCGGCAAAATCCGTATCCAATTCACATTCATCCGCGCGATACAGGCGGCGCAGGTGATCAACCCAGCGATAGCGCGCAATCGCTGCCAGCCACGGCAAGAACGGGCGCGAGGAATCCCACGTGGCCAACTTGTTGTGCAGCGCCATCAGCGTTTCCTGCACCAGATCATCAAGCTGCGCCGGAGCAATGCGGCGACTGTAATACCTCTGTAGCCAACGCTGGCATTCCGTCAGCAGCGTCGCATAGGCGTGCCGATCGCCTTTTTGCGACATCGCCATCAGGCGTGCCAGCGAGGCTTCGTCAGCTCTCATGCGGGACGAGCCTTAAGCAAGACCGCATCAAGGCTGATCATCCCGCCGCCGCGCACTACCAGAATCAGCGCCAGCGCGGCCCAAAGCGAGTGCACCGCCCACCATTGTTCGGGATAGACGAAGATCTGGATCACCATCGTCATCCCCAGCAGCGCCAAGGCAGAAAAGCGCGTGAACAGACCCAGCACCAACAGGATCGGGAAGACGTGTTCGGAAACCGTCGCCAGCACAGCGGCAAATTCGCTGGGCAGCGGAACACCCGAATAATCATTGGCGAAAAGGTAATAGGTGCCGTCATTGATCGACAGCCAGCTACCCTCTTCAACCTTGGTTCGCGCCGAACGCCAGAAAATGCCCGCCAGCACGATGCGGGTGAGCAGCAGCGTCAGGCCTTCCACCATGGTGCCACTGACAAATGCGACGGCGCGATCATAGGCAGAAAAAATGGCTTTCATGTCGGTCCCCTTAAATTATCGAACAGATACCATCACAATCGGGCGATGGCACCTGCATTGATGAGCGCCACCAGCGCCTGCATGATTGCAGCCACCGCAGCCTCGTTGTTATCCATGCTTTCGCCCGTCTGCATCAGAAGGTTACCGATGGTGACGGGATTTTTTGCCTCGGCCAGCAATTGCGCCATCAACGCGCTCGCCGGGGAAACCAGAACTTGGGCTTGCGGGCGGGCGATGACGATCGCCTCCGCCGCGTCGAGCCCGGCAACCTCCGCGCCGATCACCTGGTGCACCAGCGGATCAAACCGGCTGGCAATGGCCGCCGGATGATGCACGATTGTGTGTTCAAGCAATTCATCGGGCGCAAAGCTGGTCAGCACGTCAAGCGCGAGCGGCTCTGCCTCGGCAGCGTGATAGGCGGTAAGCCACAGCCATTCAAACCGGGCCAGATCGGCGGTGCCTGCGGCTTCGCCTTGATCGATCAGAAACTGTTCAAACCCCGCGCCAATCTGCGTAAGCGGCTGCGCGGTCACTCCCGGCTGAAGGAGGAACAACCGGGAGTGTTCGTTAAACCGATCATGCCCGATATGTTCGCGGGTGCGCGGAAATGTCTCTTCCAGCGCCACCAGCCGGGCATGGGAAATGGTGTTGGCATGAACCTTCATGCCCGCCAGCACCCGTTCGGGCGACCCGGCAAACAGTTCTGCGGGCAGATGCGCCGGACCGTGATCGAGCGCCGCCATCATCGCGCTCTGGCCGCTGTCAAGCCAGCGCATGGAGCTCTCCCCGCACCGATTGGCGGTTGCGCGTTGCCCGCCGGGTGATTGCAGCGGCGATTGCGGCTTCGGCCAGCAGGGCATCAAATTCGGGGATATCCGTATCCCATTCGATCAGCACCGGACGCGCGCCTGCGCGCAGTGCGAACCGTTCGAACAGGTGCCAGGTTTCATCAGTCACCTGCGAACCATGGTCATCGATCAGCAGCGCGCCGTGCACATGATCTTCACGGGCGTGGCCCGCCAGGTGCACTTCGCCGACCAGCGTCGGATCGATCGCATCGACCATCGCATCGGCATCAAGCCCGAGATTGGTGGCCGACACTTCGATATTATTGATATCAAACAGGATACCGCAGCCTGTCCGGGCGCACAGCGCGTGCAGGAAATCAGCCTCGCTCATGTCATCCCGGGCAAAGGCCAGATAGCGCGAGGGGTTTTCGATCAGCATGGTGCGGCCCAAGCGATCCTGCACCCGGGCGACTTGCGCCGCGAAGTGATCGAGCGCCTCGTCGGTGTAAGGCACCGGGAGAAGATCGGGGTAGCGGTTGCTGGCACTGCCGCTCCAGCTGAGGTGATCGGACACCATCGCTGGCGCATAGCGATCGCACAGCGCGGCGAGCTGCTCCAGCTCATCGAGATCCACGCCATCGCGGCTGCCCAGCGACAGGCCGACCGAGTGAAAACTGAGCGGGACGCGTTCGGCAAAGGCGGTCAACCAGCGATGTGGCGGGCCACCTGCACTAAAGTAGTTCTGCGGATGCACCTCAAACCAGCTGAGGACGCTGTCAGTGCAGAAAGTACTGGCCGATACCAGATCAAGCGCTTGCGAGTAATGCTGCGGCTTGAGCCCCACCCCAGTACCTGGGGGGAGAGGACTAGGTGGGGTGATATCGGCCAGCATTGCGGCAACCCGAGGGCGTTAGCCCTGCTGGGGAACCGGAGCTTCATTGCCTTCCTTGGCAACCAGCGACCCGCCCATGGTTTCACAGGCCCCGGCGTCAACCAGCTTCCAGGCATTGCCCTGATAGTTTACCGTCGAAGTGCCAGCACAGCTCGTGCCCGGCCCGGCAGCGCAATCATTTTCGCCCTTGAGCGCCACGCCAAAGCATTTTTCCTGTTCCGCTGCTGCAGTTTTGGTGGCTTCGGCCGCGCCGTCACCTTCAGCGGCAGGAGCGGTGCCGCCCGAGCCACAGGCTGCGAGCAGTGCGGACGATGCCATCACGGCCATCAGGCCACGGGTTTCCAATGCAATATTCATTCGTGTTTCCTTCTAACGAGATCAGCCCTGTTTGGGCACGGGCTTGGTATTACCCTTTTTGGCAGCGAGCGAGCCACCCATTTTTTCGCATTCACCCTTGTCAACCAGCTTCCAGGCATTGCCCTGATAGTCAACGGTCGAGGTGCCAGCACAGCTGGTGCCCGGGCCCGCAGCGCAATCATTCTTGCCCTTAAGCGCGACGCCATAGCATTTTTCCTTGGCGCCCATTTCCTGAGCAACGGCGGGTGAAGCGGTGATCAGCGAAGCTACTGCGAGCGATGCCATCGAGGCAGCTGCCATACCAAATGTCGATTTCATGTTGGGGTTCCTTTCCCATACCAGCATGAGCCTCGTGGGCTCACATGCACTTGTTCGAATGCATGCGTGGATTGGTTACAGGTAAATCGACCAACCGCAGCTGGACACCAATCCTGCGGTAAAACATGGCACTATTGCCGCTCTGGTGCAATGGTAACTTGCCAGCGCGGCAGGGAGGGGAGCGCCCCGCGCCCAATCAACATTGCCAATGCGCATCGGCCACGCCATGTAACCTCCTGCCCAAGACAGACGAACGATGGCGGAGACGCGCTACCCGCCTGTGCCGCGCGGTAAAACAATACGAGGACATTGATGATCTTGAATATTCTGCGCGCAAGCGTCGGGGCTGCGGCGCTTGGCGCGGGTTCGCTTGTGCTTGCCCCGCCCGCATATGCCCAGCAGGCGGGCATCGAAATTGCGGTGGTCGATGCGGGCGGTGCGCCGGTCGCCGATACCGAGGTTGTCATCGAAAACACCGCCATCGGCCTTGCCCGCACAGTTCGCACCGACGCACGCGGGCAGGCGCGGGTCGACGGATTGACCACGGCGGGCGAATACCTCGTCTCGGTTCCCGGTTCGGACAAATATGAAGCCATCGCCGCCCGCCCGGTGGAATTGCGCGCCAATTTCTCGCGCAGCGTGATCCTGCAACTGGCCGACGTCGGCAGCGCAGGCATCACCGTTACCGCATCGCGCGCGATTACCGGGCTCAACACCTCCAACGCCGAAATCTCCGCTTCGCTGGGGCGCGAACAACTGGTGGCCTTGCCGATCGAAGGGCGCGACGTGATCGGCGCACTGATCCGCCTGCCGGGCGTGGTGCCATCAACCGGGTTCTTTGCCGAAGCGCCGTCGATTTCGATCAACGGATCGAACGGGTTGGACACCAATTACCTGATCGACGGGATGGACAATAACGAGAATTTCCTCGGTGGGATCAAGTTTCCCGTGCCATTGGGGTTCACCCGCGAAGTGACCGTGCTGGCCAACAGCTATTCCGCCGCCTTCGGGCGCACGGCCAACGGGATTGTCAATTACACCACGCCTTCGGGCAGCAACGACTATACTGGCGAAGTCTATGCGCTGGTGCGCCCCGGCCGCCCGCTCGATTCGCGATCCCCGTTCCCGCGCCGCGACCTTTCGGGCAATGCCGTGGGCGAAAGCTTTGAACGCTATCAGACCGGGTTCGCCGTCGGCGGGCCGCTGCAACGCGACCGCACGTTCTTTTACGCCAATTACGAATATACCCGTGATCGCAACACCCAGGTGGTCGATGCGCCCGCGCTGGGGATTGTCGATACTGTCACCGGCAATAATGAATTTCATCTCGGCTCGCTGCGGCTCGACCACCGGCTGACCGAGGATTGGACGCTGGGTTTTCGTGCCAATGTCGGGCGGGTGACGATTGACCGGCCCGGCGGCGGGCTGGGCGGCGGCAACGCCACCTTCCCCTCGGCTGGATCAAAGCAGGATCGGTTTTCGACCTTGCTGGCCGCCACCGCCAGCTATTCCGGGCTGGAATGGAGCTATGACGGGGCTCTGCAATATAGCCGCTTTCGCTGGGATTTCGGTGAGCCGATCGGCGAACCGGGGCCGCAGGTGACGCTGCGCGATCCATCGGGGCTGGTGGCGGGCGTGGTTGGCCATCCGGGCTTTGTGTTCGATGATCTGGAGGAAACCTGGCAGACCACCCACAAACTGCAACGCGATTTCGGCGCGCACCGGCTGAGCATCGGCGCGGACCTGATCCATTCCGATTTTTCGCTGCTGGGCGGCGGCAATCCCGAGGGCAATTTCACCGTCGATCTGACCGCCGATCAACTCGCCAGCCTGACCGCGCCCGGGCTGGGGCTGACCGCGCAGGATGTGCTCGCGCTCAACCCGGTGGTTGCCAATTTCGCGGTTGAATTGCGCCCGCAAAGTTTCGGTACCAGCCAGAGCCTGATCGCCTTTTACCTTGAAGACCAGTGGCAGCTCACCCCCAATGTCACGGCGACGCTGGGCCTGCGGTGGGATTACGACACCCTGACCGCGCGCGGCGGCGGGGGCGGCGATTATGACAACATCGCCCCGCGCTTTGCGCTCAACTGGCAGCCCGATGCGCGATCATCGGTGCGGTTTGGCGCGGGGATTTTCACCGGCAAGCTATCCTACGCGGTGATTTCCGACGCCCTGCAACGCAACACCACCTCAGCCGGGTTCCTGACCCAGCTCAGCCAATTGCAAGCGGCAGGCGTGATCCCTGCCGGGGCCGATCTGAGTGAGATTACCTTTGACGGCAACCTTGCCGTATCGCCGCCCTGTGCGACCGTGTCCGAATGCCCCACCCCGGCTGAGGTGCAGGACTTGCGCGACACCGCGATCATCAATGAGGCGCGGGTGCTCAACCCCGATGGCTTTGACAATCCATGGAGCCTGCAATTGAGCGGCGGTTATCAGTATCAGGCCGCCGATAATCTGACGCTATCAATTGATGGGCTGTATAGCCGCTCGCACAATCTGGTGCGGCTGCGCGATCTGAATGCGCCCGCATCCTTCACGCCCAACATCGCCAATCTGACCGAAGCGAACATTGCGCTGTTGCGCAGCCAGCCCGATAATGCCGCCCGGTTTGCGCTCGCCCAAAACCTGGGGCTGGTGCGTTCGCAAGCTGATGCCGATGCGTCGCGCCCGGTCGGCCTGTTGCCCGGCGGCGCGCGCCAGATCACCACCTCCGAAACCGAAGGCAAGGCCGAATATCTCGCGCTGATCCTGCAGGCGAACAAGGCGCGCGGCGATGATGATTATGGCTTTCAGATCAACTACACGCTGTCGCGGCTGCGCAATGATACCGACGACATCAATTTCCGCAGCCCCAATGCCAATGATTTCAGCACCGAATGGGGGCCATCAGCCAATGATCGCCGCCATGTCATTTCGGCGGTGGGATATGTGTATCCGGTTGACGGGTTGACGGTGACGCTGGCGGGGCTGTTTCAATCGGGCCAACCGGTCAATCTGGTGCCCGATGCGCTGATCTTCGGCACGCAGGATCTCAACGGCGACGGGGCGAGCTTTGGCGAGAACTTCGTCGGCAATTCCGACCGTTTCCCCGGTGCCAGCCGCAATAGCGAACGCCTGCCGTGGTCAGCCACGGTCGATCTGGGCCTGCGTTATGCCCTGCCGGTGCTGGGCCGACGGATCGAGGTGAGCGCGGATGTGTTCAACCTGCTGAACACCAACAACGAAAGCGGTTTTGCCAACGCCGCGACCACCTCCAACCAGGTGCAGTTCGGCGGCGGCGCGCCATTTGTTCAACGCAATGCCGGCCCGCCGCGCCAGTTCCAGTTCGGGCTGGCGATAAAATTCTGAGGCTAAGGCAGCTCTAACGCTTCAGTTCCGCAAGCGCCGTGATCAGGCTGGCGGCCAGGTCGCCAGCCGCCCGTCGTGCGGCGGAACGATCAGCGGTGTCGGCAACCTCGTAAGTGTAAGCGGGGATGTCATAGGTGGCATAAAACCAGTTCTTGGCGGTGCCACTGTCGGGGTTGGCGTTGCGCGGTTCGACTGTGAAGGGATAGCCTACAAAATCATCCTCCCGTCCGGCAAGCCATGCCGCCAGAAACCGCTGCTGCACCGCGCTTGCCTCATCGCCTTGCACGTAAAACAGATTGCGGGTAGTCGAATGGAAATCGATCATCAACACTGGCCGGACGTGGGCCGGTAACGCATCCAGCCATGCTTTCACCGCGCGGGTTTCCGGCTGGGCGAAAGCGCCCCAGTCGCGGTTGAGATCGGTCGCACCGCGATTGGCACGCCAATGCCCGCGCGCGGTGCCATCGGGGTTGATCAGCGGCACGATCAGAAATTGCGTGTCAGCGCCCAGCCCCGGATCGCGCCCGGCGATCGCCACCAGTTCATCGACGAATGCCTGCATGGCAATCGCCCCGGTCACTTCGGGCGGATGCTGACGGCCGATCAGCACCACCAGCCGCGGTGCATCGTGGCGGCCTAAGCGCAAAGCCTCGACCGGGCGGCCATCGTGAGACTGGCCAAGGGTGAATACCGGTGCGCCGGTCGCCGCGCTCCAGCGCCGCAGATCGGCTGCGTGATTGTCCTGCACGATCACTTCCTGCGCTGCGATCATGCCCGTCCCGCCCGGCACACGCAGGCGCGCCGCCGCGCCGTCATCGGCGACATCGGCCACCAATTCGCGCCAGCCACCACCGCCGTTCCATTTCGGCGCGTAGCGGTGTTTCCCACCCAGATAGCGCAAGGTTATCGTGACCGGTGCATCGCCCGTGCTTTCATAACGAAATGCATACCACGGGCTCGGATTGATCGGCGGAGCGTGTTCGGGTGACACCAGCACCGCAAATTCGCGCTCACCCAAAATCGCGCAGGCAGAGGCTGACGCGCCATCGAAATCGAACGCGATCGTCGCTGATGCGGTGCGACATTCGTTAGCGGGGACGATTGGATCGACGGAAGTTGCCGGGGGCTGCGCCTGCGCGCCCACCCCCAGCATCACTGCCATTGCGACCAACAAATATCGCACCGACATCTCCATCGACGTTCCGATCAGAACGTCTTGCGCACTTGCACCGCGAATTGTCGCCCGCGTGGGCTGTGCAGCTCGCTGAAGAAGCCAAAGGTTTCGTCAGCCAGCGGCGGATCCTCATCGAACAGGTTGTTGATCGCAAACCGCAACCGCGTGCCATCAAGCGCGGTGTCATTGTTGATGGTGTAAGCGATCGAAAAGTTCATTGTGAAGAACGAATCCACCCGGAAGAAATTGGCATTGGGGTCGTCACTCACGATCAACTCGTCACGGATGACACTGGTATCCCACACCTTACCGACATATCGGCCGAACAGGCCAATATCGAGAGGCCCATTGTCCCAGTTGATCGAGCTGCTGAAGCGCCATTTTGGCCGACCATCAATTTCGAGCAGTTGGCCCAGCCCCTCAACCGCAACATCAAGCGGCAGCACTCCGCTATCAATCGCATCAAGGATTTCCTGTCCATCCGCCCCGGCATTCTGGACAATGCTTTCCAGCCGCGCAGCGTTGAAGCGCAGCCGGAACTTGCCCACGCCAAAGTCCGGCACATTGTAGGACATCCCGAAATCCCAACCCTTGGAAATGCGGCTGTCGAGATTGAAGAAGGGGTCCAGCACCTGAATAATCCTGCCAGCCGGCGCAAGGCTGGTGCCGGCGAACAGGTCAAGCTCCTCCTGAGTCGGATCGGCACGGATGACATTCGGGTTGGTGCTACCATTGATCCGCCGCAGCAGATCAAGCGCGATGGCATTATCATCGCCAAGTGTGCCGACCAGCCCAGTCTGTTTGACCCGCCAGTAATCCCCGGTCAGCGTCAGCCCCGGCAGAAACCGGGGTTCCAGCACCACGCCAAAATTTGTGCTGGTGCTGTCTTCAGGTTCCAATTGGTCGCTGCCCGAACGGAAGCTGACCGTGCCCCCACCGGTACATACGCCAAGATTGGCAATCAGCCCCTTTTCAAGCTGCGCCTGGCAAATCACAAAATCGTCGCGCGTGTTGACCCGGGTGGTGCCTGTATCATTCACCTGAACAAGGTTGGGGGCACGAAAGCCCTGCGACCATGCACCGCGAAAGGTGACACCGGGGATGGCGGTCCATGATGCCGCAACACGCGGGACGATGGCGGTCTCTTCGATATCGGTGAAATATTCCATCCGGCCGGCAACTTGCAGGTTGAGCGCCTCAACCAGAGGAATGTTCATGTCCTCGCTAACCAGCGGGACGAACACTTCGGCAAAGGCGGAATAAACCTGCCGCGCACCATTGGTATCAGGCGTGGGGCTGGTGCCGGAAACGTCGCTGCCGTTGAACACACCGGTCACGCTGTCAGTGAAGGTGATCGTGCCATCCAACCGCGGATCGCGGTCATCGAAAAAGGTTTCTCGCCGCCATTCAATCCCCGCCGCAACGCCAAGGTCGCCGCCCGGCAGCTGGAACAGATCATCACGGCTGACCTTGAAATCGGCCAGCGCCAGCGTGGTTCCACCCTTGCGGAACACATTGATGCGGAACGGATCAATCGAAGAAGCCGGGTTGGGGGTGCAATCGCCGATCCCCGGATCGCCGGTAACACAGCCGCCGTTGAAGGGGTTGAAAGCATCCGGCGTGGTAAGATTCATCTGCTGCTGCAACAGCGTGAGCGAAACGCGGTTGCCGGTGATATCGCTCAGCCTGGCGTCGGAATAGACGAAGCCCGTGTCAAAATTCCATGCGCCCAAGTCACCGCGCAGACCGGTCACCAGACGATAGGAGTCCTTGTTTACCGTAATATTGCGATTGCCGACATCCACGAACCGAAGACGTTCCAAGATAACGTCAGCCCCTCCCGCCGCAATCGTGGTTCCGGGCAGTCGGTTGGGATTGGGCGAGCCATCAGCCAACAGAACCGGGCCGAACGGGTTCCAGAATGCATCGCGGGCAATCCCTACCGGCACCGCGCTCAGGATGGCCGATGCATCATTATTGCGCTGGCTTTCTGACCGGAAAAAACTGCCTTCGAAATAGGCTTCGACGTTGTCGGTCAGGTCATAGCTGAGCAGCGCGCTCGCGTTATAGCGGTTTTTGCGGCTGATCAGGGTATCGCCGTCGAGGGTGTTGAAACGCACTGCGGTGACTGGGGTTGTGCCATTGCGGGCACACAGGCCATTGCCAAAATCGAGCCTGCAACCGGGAAAGCTGCTCGGCTGAAGAAAGAAATCATCATCGCCAATCGGCGTGCGGTTGGCTGGTGCCTGAATATCAAACTGACCAAACGGGCCAAAAGTGTTGCGATTGTTAAACGAGGCATCGCCTTCGAAATCCGTGCCGACGACCAGCGGCAACCGGTTATCATCGGCGGAAAAATCGCGTTCGGACGCAGCGATGCCGTTTTCGTGGAAATAGCCGCCATAGACCGTCAGATTGCCGCGCCCGCCGCCGAAATCGAAACCAAAACCACCGTTGATGGTGACGTTGTAAAGGTCGGTTTCATCCGAGCCGCGCCAGTCGGCCTCGATAAAACCGCCCTTGCGCTTGCCGCGCAGAACAGTGTTGACCACACCCGCAACCGCATCCGCACCATAAAGCGCCGAAGCGCCATCGCGCAGCACCTCGATCCGGCGCACGCTGCCCGGTGCGATTTCATTGGCGTCGGGGCTGACCACCGGAACCAGCAATTCGGTCTGGAAACCGGGATGCAGGTTCATCCGGCGACCATTGATCAACAGCAGCGTATTGCCGGTGCCAAGATCGCGCAGGTTGATCGATGCAACATCGCCGCGTGCATTGTTCTGAGTGGTGGCGTTCTGTTCGTTGAACGCTACTGAGCCAGCCTGCGGGATCGCCCTGAAAATCTCGTCGCCCGATACCGCGCCGGTATTTTCGATATCGATTTCGTCCACCACCGTGACCGGCAGCACGTCGTTGATCTTGGCCCCCTGGATCTGCGTGCCGGTAACAATAATCTCACGTTCGGGACGCGGTGCATTCGCGGGCGCCTCAGCCTCTTGCGCGTGGAGGGCGCTGGCGGCAATCATGCTGCCACCGCACATCAGGGCGAGCCTGCTTAAAAGTGTAATCGACATCATTATTCTCCCCGTTTTTCAATGATTTTAAGTGATTCGACCCACTTCGCGAACAGCGCGGGCCATTGGCTGATAACCTGCTCGGGCTTGCCCAGACCCCAGCCATGACCGCCGTCACGGAACAAATGCAGTTCTGCACTTGCTCTGGAGGCAATCAGGGTTTCGAACAACAAAATACTGTGCCCCGGCGGCGTGGTTTTATCGTCGGCCGAAGCGAAGATAATCGTCGGCGGCGCGTCCTTGCTGACGTGCGTATCAAGCGACCATTCGGCCTCGGCCTTGGACGTGGGCTTTTCGCCGATGATCTCGCGCCGGGTGCGGGTGGTGTCATACGGCTTGCGCAGCGTCACCACCGGGAACAGCAGCACCGCGAAATCGGGCCGCGCGGACACCCGCTCGTAAGCATCCGCCCCGGCATACAGCGCACGTTCGGGCTGATACGCGGTGAAACCAGCCAGATGCCCGCCAGCAGAAAAGCCCATGATCCCGATGCGGTCAGGCTTGATGCCGAATTCGCCCGCGCGGGTGCGGATGATCTTCATCGCCCGCTGCGCGTCCATAAACGGCGCAGGCGCGTCCCACCCATCATTGGGCAAGCGGTAGATGAGTTCGAACACGGTAAAGCCCTGCGCCTGCAACCATTCGGCCGCAGGGGTGCTTTCCTTCCACAACTGGATGCGAAAATAGCCGCCCCCGCCTGCCACCAGCACCGCCGCGCCATTGGGCACCGCTGGGCGAAAGACCCGCATTCGCGGCGTGGCGATATTGGAGACCGCGCCATAACCTGCGCCCGCCTCCCCCAGTTTTTCCGGCCCGGTGACCGCGCCATTGCCCGGCGGTGTGCCCGGCCACAGCAGGATCTCCTCAGGCGCGGCAGCCGCAAGCGGAAAAGCCGGGAACGCGGCTGCCAGCAACACCAGCGCCGCGCTTGCGACAATCATCATGCGGCGTGCGAAAATTGGCGCGATCATTGCCGCTCCTCCAGCACTTCGGCGATTTTCTCGCTTACCGGGCCGCTGCGTTCGTGGCGTTCGATGTCCTCCTCCGGGAGCGGCATCGGAGCGCCCGCCATCGCCGCTGCCAGCCGGGTCTTGTCCAACGCGCTTTCCCAGCGCGCCACCACAATCGTCGCCACGGCATTGCCGACAAAATTGGTCAGCGCGCGGCATTCGCTCATAAACCGGTCAATCCCGAGGATCAGCGCCATGCCCGCCACCGGAACGCTCGGCACGACCGAAAGCGTCGCGGCCAGGATCACGAAGCCCGCGCCGGTCACGCCTGCTGCGCCCTTGGAACTGATCATCGCCACCAACACCAGCGTCAGCTGTTCGCCAAGGCTCAGATCGACCCCAACGGCCTGCGCGATGAACAGCGCGGCGAGCGTCATGTAGATGTTGGTGCCATCAAGGTTGAACGAGTAACCGGTGGGCACCACCAACCCGACCACCGCCTTGCGGCATCCGGCTATCTCCATCTTTTCCATCAGGCTCGGCAGCGCGGCTTCGGAGGATGACGTGCCCAGCACCAGCAGCAATTCTTCGCGCAGATAACGGATCAGCGCGAAGATCGAAAAGCCGTTGAACCAACCGACCAGCCCCAGCACTACGATCACGAAAAATAGCGAGGTGAGATAGAAGGTCGCAATCAGCGCGGCGAGATTGGCGAGGCTGCCGATCCCGAATTCGCCGATGGTAAACGCAATCGCACCGAACGCGCCGATCGGGGCCAGCTTCATCAGCATATGCACCAGCCGGAACACCACCGCGTTGAACGAGGCGAGCACGTCCAGCACCAGATCGCTCGCCGGGCGGGTCATGGCCAACGCTACTCCTGCAAGAATAGCGACCAGCAGCACTTGCAGAATCTGCCCTTCGGTCATCGCGCTGAACAGGGTTTCGGGGATGATGTTGAGCAGAAACGCGCTGATCGTGTGGGCTTCGGCGCTTTTGGTATAGGTCGCAACGGCGCCCGCATCGAGCGTGGCGGGATCGATATTCAGCCCTTCGCCCGGCCGCACGACGTTGGCGACGATCAGCCCGATAATCAGCGCCAGCGTGGAAAAGAACAGGAAATAGGCAAAGGCCTTGCCCGCAACGCTGCCGACCGCCTTCATGTCGCTCATCCCGGCAATCCCGGTGGCGACCGTCAGGAAAATCACCGGCGCAATGATCATCTTGACCAGCTTGATGAAGCCATCGCCCAGCGGTTTCAGCGCGGTTCCGAATTCGGGATAGAAATGGCCAATCAGCGCGCCCAGCACGATCGCCGTCAGCACCTGCACGTATAACTGCTGATACAGCGGCTTTCGGCGCGGCGGCACCATTGGTATTTCCGGCATTATCGCTGCGTGCGATACCATTGGTCGCTGATCCTCTGCCCCATATTTCCCATCCGCAGGATCGGGCCACAGGAGCCCGGCTGCAAGCAAATCGCAACCCACAGAACAGCGGCGCAAATTCAACAGGTTGTGACCTCACCGTGACCATTTTGTGCGAAAATCCGCACAAATTTCTTGCGCTGAGTGCGAAAATCCGCACAAGACCTGCTCGGGATACCAAGGGAGCGCGCATCATGCGCAGCAGAATGGAACGCCGGAATCTGCTGCTGATCGCACTGATCGGCGTGTTCCTGATCGGCGCGCTGGCGATGCTTGGGCTTGACCGCGCAATGCGGGTCAACGCGCTGGAAGAAACCCGCGCAGAGGCGACAAGCGACGCGGCTATACTGGCGGCGGGCCTCGAAAGCGAACTCAACAAATTTTCGCTTGTTCCGCAGGTGCTCGCGGTCGATCCCGAAGTCTCCGCGTTGCTCGCCGGGGATCGAAGCCAGCGCGATGTGCTCAACCGGCGATTGGCCGCGCTGGCACAGCAGACCAATGCTGCGGCGATCTACCTGATGGATGCTGACGGGTTGACGCTGGCGGCGAGCAACTGGGAGCGGCCTGATAGCTTTGTCGGGTCGGTATATGGCTTCCGCGACTATTTCACGGACGCATTGGGCGATGGCACTGCGAGTGAATTTGCTCTCGGCACGGTCAGCCGCCGTCCGGGCCTGTATCTTTCCGAACGGGTCGGCACATCCCAAAGCCCGCAGGGCGTGGTCGCCGTAAAGGTCGAATTCGATACCCTCGAACGCAAATGGCGCGATGCCAAGGCAGGCGTGTTCGTTACCGATGCCGATGGGATCGTGCTATTGAGCAGCAATCCTGACTGGCGTTTTCGGGCGGCGGCCAGCGACAATCAGGATAGCCGCCTGGCAGCCCGCGATCCAGCGCGCGATGCGATGCGGTTCGGGAAAGACCGGATCGCCCCCTTGGCACTTCCGGATGCCGGTGCAGCCGGATCGCCGGTGCGAATGATCGAGAATATCCAACCAATCGCCCCCATCGACTGGGAATTGCACCTGCTCACCGATCCGGCCCCGCGCCTGTCGGCGGCCGTCGCCAATGGGCGGCTGGCGGGAGTTGTCGGACTGGGTGTGCTGGGTCTGATGGCGGCTGGTGCATTTGTATGGCAACGCCGCCGCGAAGCTCGCGCGACGGCGCAACTCGATGCGCATACGGCAGTTCTGCGCGAACAGTTGCAACAGGCCAACCGGCTGGCAACGCTGGGCCAGATTACCGCCGGGCTTGGCCATGAAATTCGCCAGCCGCTCGCCGCAATGCGGGTCTATGCCGAAAGCGGCGAACGCCTGATCCAGGCCCAACGCCACGCAGAAGCAGCCGGGAATTTCGACAAGATCGCCGGGCTTGCAGGGCGGATCGGCCAGATTACCGAGGAACAGCTGCAATTCAGCCGGCGATCGGTGGGTGAACCCAAACAGATCAGCCTTGCCGAAGTGATCGACGGTTCGCTGCTGCTGCTGCGCGATCAGATTCGGCAAAAGGGCATAAGCCTGACATTGCCGGGGGCCGAAGCGGCTGGCGCAGCGGTGTGTGCGCCGCACGTCCAACTGGAACAGGTGCTGGTGAATCTGCTCCAGAACGCTTTACAGGCTACCGAGACGGATGGCGGGCAGATTGTGGTGACGATTGTGGCGGACGGGCCAATAATCCGGCTAAGCGTAAGCGATGATGGGCCGGGCGTGCCGGAGAACTTGCGCGATGAACTGTTCCAGCCCTTCGTCACCGGCAAGGCTGAAGGCATCGGACTGGGGCTGGCAATTTCCCGCGACATCATGCGGCAGCTGGGCGGCGATCTGATCCACGAAGACATGGAAAAGGGCGCGCGCTTCACCATGATCATGCCCGCCGCATGAACCCCGCCGATGAGCCCATACACGTCGCGCTGGTCGAGGATGATACGGCGCTGCGCGATGCATCCACGCAGGCATTATCGCTTGACGGGGCGCAAGTGGTTGCCTTTCCCGATGCGCGCGCTGCGCTCGGCTGGTTATCGGCAGACTTTCCCGGAGTGGTGGTGAGTGATGTGCGGATGCCGGGCATCGACGGGATCGAATTCTTCACCCGGCTGCGCGACATCGATCCCGATCTGCCAGTGATCCTCACCACCGGACATGGCGACATCGCGATGGCAGTGGAAGCGATGAAGAATGGCGCGGCGGATTTTCTGACCAAGCCTTACGCCTCAGCCAACCTGATCCGCGCGGTGCGCGCGGCGGCATCGCGGCGCGGGCTGGCCTTGGAAAACCGCCGACTGCGAGAGGAAGCCGGGCGCAGCGCCGGTGCCGCAATTCCCGGCACATCACCAACCGCCGAACGGCTGCGATCGGTGATCGAAGGGGTGGCGCGCTCGGAAATCGATGTGGTGCTGATCGGGCCGCCGGGGACTGGCAAGACCCATGCGGCGCGATTGATTCACGATTCCAGCCCGCGCCGCGCACGGCCGTTCATCAGCGTTGATGCCGGGGTGATGGCGCATGAGGATGCCGAATTGCTGCTGTTCGGACGCGACCCCGGCGCAGGACTATCGCGCACCGGCCTGGTCGAACGCGCCAATGGTGGAACCTTGTTCATCGACGGGATCGAGAGCGCGAGCAGCGCGCTGTCCGCCCGGCTGCTATCGCTGGTCGAAACACGGCAGGTGCTGCCAATCGGCGCGGACCGGGCGCGCAGGCTCAACATCCGTATCATCGTATCGCATTTGCTGGATGACAGCGCGGGGCCAGCGCCCCTGCCGCGCGATCCGCTGTGGCACCGGCTCGGCGCGGTGCAGATCGCGTTCCCGCCGCTGTCCGAACGGCGCGCGGACATTCCCGAGATTTTCCGGCTGTTCGTTGCCCGTCACGCGCGCGAACTCGGCCTTCCCGCACCCGCCATCGGTGAACGGCAATGGCACCACGTCCAGTCGCATGACTGGCCGGGCAACCTGCACGAACTCGGCGGCTTCGCGCGCGCATTCGTGCTGGGGCTGGCGGATATCAGCACCGCGCCCACGTCAGGCGGTGAGCAGCGCACGCTGCAACGGATCGTCGCGGATTTTGAACGGACGGTGCTCGAAGACGGGCTGCGACAAACTCGCGGAGACATCGCCACACTGCAAGCCCTGCTCAATACCCCGCGCAAGACGATTTACGACAAGCTGGCGAAATACGATCTAAAGCCTGCCCGCTTCCGGTAGAACCGCAGGCGGGATCAGCGGTTGCTGAATGATGCTGCGCTGTAGTAATTCGGCGGCAGCAAACGTAAGATCAGGCGAAAGGTCACTCCATGCTGAAAAATTCCCTGTCGCTGCGCGCCTCTGCCGCGTGCTGTATCCTGATCGCAGCGTGCAGCAATACGTCCGCCAGCCCGGAAGAACTGCCGCCCGCGGCAAGCGGCGCTGACATCTGCCGCGAGGCCGAAGTCGGCGTGCAGGTGCTGGGCTCGGGCGGGCCGATTGCCGAAGGTTCGCGCGCCGGGACCAGTTACGCGGTATGGATCGATGGACGCGCGCAATTGCTGATCGATGCCGGGCCGGGCAGCTTTATCCGCTTTGGCGAGGCGGGGCTGAAGGTCGCGGACCTCAAAGCCATCGCGCTCAGCCATTTTCACGCCGATCACAGCGCAGGCCTGACCGGCATCCTCAATTCCGGCGGGTTTGAACAATCAGGCGAACCGCTGACGGTCATCGGCCCGGCTGCGGGCAGCGTGTTTCCCGGTGCGGGCGATTTTATCCGGGCACAGATCGGGCGCGAGCGCGGCGCGTGGAGCTATCTGGGCGGTTACATGGACGGCACCGAGGACAAGCGGAAGCTGGATGTGCGCGAGATCGCGGCCAACAATACCCAGGAATCCCCCACTGCTGAGGTGGAAATCGCCCCTGATCTGACGATTACCGCCATTCCCGTTCACCACGGCGTTGTCCCTACGCTGGCCTATCTGGTCAAGGTCAAGGGCCGCTCCATCGTGTTTGCGAGCGATCAGAGCGCGTCCTCGATCGGGTTTGAGCGGCAATTGCGCGACAGCAAGCCCGATCTGCTGATCGCGCATCACGTGATCCCCGAAGGTGATGGCCAGCCGATCGGCCTGCATCGCCCGCCCAGCGGGATCGGCGAAATGGCGGCGGGTATCGCCCCGCGCCAACTGCTGCTGTCACACCATATGGAGCGTTCGATTTCGCGTCTGGAAGAAAGCCTGTCGGCGATTGCGCGTAACTATGATGGCGCCACGCTGATCGCTGCGGACGGCACCTGCGTCACACTCTGACAGGCCCAACCGCAAATCAAACAGGCTAATCTGTAACGGATTGTTGCGGCGCGTCGAACAAATGGAAGGGGTCTCGTAAAGGAGTGCCTAGAATGAAGATCGCTTCCATCATCAATCGCAAGGGTCGCCATTTTGAAACAGTGCGGGAAGCGGTTCCGTTGATCGAAGCGGTCGGGATCATGCACGAACTGTCGATCGGCTCTATCGGGGTTGCGGCGAACAATACGCACGAAATCATCGGCATCGTGTCGCAGCCGGAATTGATGGAAGCCATTTCCACCCGCGGCATCCATGGCCTCAACCTGCCCGTCGTCATCTTCGTGCGCCGATCGATCCTCAGCTGCACGTGCGAGGATGATGCATCCAGCGTGATGCAGGCGATGACCCGCGCGCGCAGCCGCCACGCCATTGTCCGCAATCAAACAGGCGATGTGGCCGGGCTGGTATCGATGGGCGATCTGGTCGCCGCGCTGCTTGAAGATGCACAGCTTGAAGCGGGCGTGCTGCGCGATATGGCACGATCGCATCTTCTGTCCGAATCGGCCTGACGGATGGGGCTGGTGCTGAGGACAGTGGGCCGCCTTCTGGCAGGCTTCCTCACCGGCCCCTCGCGCGCTCCCTATGCTGCACTGCCAGCCGATCCCGATGCGCTCGCCAATTGCCTGCGCCCCGGCGATGTCCTGCTGGTTGACGGACGCCAGCGGGTCAGCACCGCGATCAAGTATCTAACGCAATCAACCTGGTCACACGCCGCCTTGTGCGTGGCCGGGCAGGACCGCGAAACCGGCGCGTTACCGCTGTTCGTCGAAGCCGATGTCGTGGATGGCGTTCGGCAGGTTTCGCTTAGCCAGTTTGCTGATAACCACACCAGAATCTGCCGGCCCCCGGGGTTGAGCGATGACGAGGTGGCGCAGATTGTCGCCTTTGCCAAAAGCCATATTGGCGACGAATATGATCTCGACAATGTCATCGACCTCGCACGCTACCTTATCCCCACCCCACCAGTGCCGACCAGTTGGCGGCGGCGGATGATTGCGCTGGGCAGCGGGGAGCCGACCAAGGCGATCTGTTCGACGCTGATCGCCCAAGCGTTCCAGTCAATCCGCTATCCGATCCTGCCCGAAATCACGCAGCAAATCAGCAACGACCCCGATTGTGAAGGCTGCGTGCGTGACATCATGCATATTCGCCACCACAGCCTGTTTACCCCGCGCGATTTCGATGTCTCACCCTATTTTGAGGTGATCAAGCCGACGCTTCGTGCAGGTTTCGATCACCGGGCCATCAGTTGGAGCGATCCTGCCGATCTGATCGAAAGCGCGCCGGTCAAAAGCGTGTCGTGAAAATGATCAGCCAGTCGGGCATGATGTTCACCAGCGCCGCTTCAATCAGCTTGTCCGCGCCCGTCAGCACCAATGCGCCGACCAGCACCAACATCGCACCGAACACCGGCTTGGCATAACGGGCCAGCTTTTGCAGCGTTCCGGCCCGTTTGCCGATGGCGCGCCTCGATCCATAGGCAAAGCCCGTCACCGACAGCGCGACGCCGATGGCAAACACCAGGAATGTCACAAATGCCGATGCGAGGTCTTCACCCTGACTGGCCGCAGCGATGGCTGCGCCCAGCGTCGGGCCGACACAGGGTGCCCAGACAATACCGAGCAGCGCCCCGATTGCGAATTGGCCGCCCAGCCCATCGCCGCTGGTGCGTTCAAGCGCGCCCTGGGCGCGGTTGGTGAGGGGCGCAAACAGCATCGTCAACCGGGTCTGCAAGGCCGGAACCAGCAGGATAACCCCCGTCGCCGCAAGCAGGCCTCCGGCGAACATTCGGATGCCTTGTTCGGGAATGCCCAGCTGAAATCCGAAAGCGACGATCACAAAGCCAAATGTCGAAAACGACAGCGCCAGCCCGCTTGCCAACGCCACCGGCCCCATGCGGTGCTTGCCCAGCGCCGATCCGACCAGGATCGGGATCAAGGGCAAGACGCAAGGGTTGAGGATCGTTACCAGACCGGCAACGAACGCAAGTGCAAGTTCGCTGAACATCAGTTCCCATTCAAATGGAGCAAGCGCCGTAAGGTCAGAATCTAGATCCCCGCCATCACCGCTTGGCGCAGTTGTTTTGGCCGGCTTTCAGCGATCGAGCGCACCGATTCCTGCTTGCCGCGAAACACCAGCACGGTCGATTGGCGCGGAATGCGGTGCTGACGCAGAAACGCCTTTTCCTTGTCGAAATCGACCTTGAAGAACACCGCGTCCTTAAGCCGGGGTTCTTGGCGCAAGGCATCCAATGTCGGTGCCTGCGCCTTGCAGGTTGGGCACCACACGGCATGAACATCAACCACGATCGTTTTGCCGGCATCTTGCGCGCGGGCAAATGCGGCCGGGGTGTAATCCTGCCATGCCGGGGCCGCGATTGCCGGTGCCGTGAAGGCAACAGCAAGAAAAGCTAAAAAGGTGCTTATGGCTCGAACAAACATCAGCGGCGTCCTTTCAGGTCGAATGGCTATGGGATTGCAGGTTGCCTGTTGCAGGCATGCTGTCTTTCCTTTCGGCCGCGCGGCGCCAAAGGTTACAATTGCGCAGACGGATCGGCGATCCAGAGCGGGCTGCGTTAAATCTGACGCAGGTCGCCCGCTCTAACTTTGGTTGTCGCATCGTGAAAAGCTGAAAACCGGTTCCCACTTTTCAGCACGATGCTCTAATCAGGGCCCGATTTCATGAACATCCGGGCCGCGCTGTAACTTGCCACGAGGTAGGGGACGAGAAAGTTCATCCCGACTCTGGGCCAGTCAATCCCCACACCATGCCAAAGCTGCGACCCCTGATTGATGGCATTGAGGCAGAGCCCCACAACCAGCGCCACCTTCAACGCATTGGTGATCACAGGCCGCGTCAAGGCATATTGCAACAGCTTCATGATTGGCCCTTTTCCTTTCCAGCACCAGCATGCCAGCACAGCATGGTTGCCGCACCCGACCCCGTTCGGCGCGATCCCCCTGCGGGTTACACGCAAGACATCGGGAAACAAGCGGGCGCTGAAATCGGTGTTGTAACCGTTTGCGGGTTTATCGCGAATGACCCATTGAACCAGCAGCTCCCCCCCCCAACCCCAACTGCTGGTCGGGGCCGCGCCGCTTACAAGATCGCATGATCGGGCAGCGCGGCCCACTTCTCTAACGGTGCCGATGGCGCTTGTGGTGCACCTAGACCGAGCCCCCCCTCAAAGGAAAGAAACCTGTAATCCGCGCCATTTGCTTGGCCGGAGCAGTCCCGTGTTGGTTCGCGTTCGTCACACCCGGCGTGATCGATCCGTCTGGAAAGCCAGTGTGATCAGCTGACCCATGCCTCCACCGATCCGATATCAGCAAAGGTGGCCACCGCCTTGCTGCCCGGCGAAATCTTATGGACGCCGGTAATCGCTCCGCTTGAAATCCACCATCCGGGCTTCAGCGCGATGCCTCGTCCGGCAAGATTTTCGATCAGGAACCGTGCCGCGCCGAAGGGGCCATCAAGCATGGATGCCGTCGTCGCACGGCCGACCTCGCGCCCGTCAATCACCAGTTCTGCCTCAACCTCGTCGAGCCGATCCCACAAGGCTCGGGGCACGAGCGGGCCAAGCAGCAGCCCGGCATTATTGCCGTGATCCGAAATGGTAACGCACGGGCCATCGGCATTGATTGCAGCATAGGGGGACGATGCGATTTCGATGCCGATTCGTACCTCGTCAATCCACGCCATCGCGGCATCGGGAGTCGCGGGCAGCGGCCCGTCCTGCGGGGCAAGCCGCAACATGAATTCAGCCTCGACCGCAGCGAATCCGCCGTGAAACACTTGCAATGTGCCGGGGCCATCTGCGGACATGATAATCGCGTCGCTGAACGCCGGGCCGACCAGTCGATTGGCACCCAGCCGCACATCATCAGGCGCGTTGATCCGGCCGACTTTCCAGCCACCGATCTCCCGGTCCCATAGCGAAATAGCACAATCCTGAATGGCGTAAGCACTGGCAAGATCACGCGGACGGCGGCCCGGAAACTGGCTGATCGCAGTTCCGCTGCGACGCGCGGCAACGAACGCTTCAGCGATTTCGCGAGCTTCGTAAGGCACAATGTTCCTCTCGTCTCTTAATCTCACGAAACGGAGCCTTGGCGAAAAAGGTAACCGGTGTCAAAAGCTTTCCACGCAGCCGCAGTCTGATGTCCTGCAGGGGATTTTGGCAATCGCGCGATTGTTCTTTATGAGGGTGTCCGATCAAACAAAAGGCGTTCAAAACTCGATATGTCAAAGCCGAACAAGACGCCAACGATCAATGACGTGGCCCGGCTTGCCGGGGTGTCGAAAAAGACCGTCAGCCGCGTCATCAACCGCTCTGCCTTGCTGAACGAAGATACCCGAATCAAGGTTGAGGCGGTGATTGCCGACCTTGGTTATGTCCCCAATCCGCAGGCCCGCGCGCTGGCGCTGCGGCGCAATTTCCTGCTTGGGTTGCTGCACGACAATCCCAATGCGCAGACCGTGCTCAATTTTCAGGAAGGCGTGCTTGACGCGATCCGCGAAACCGAATTTGCGCTGGTGGTGCGTCCGGTGGATCGCCATTCGCCAAGGATGATGGATGATATCCGGCGGTTTCTGGAATTGCAGCGGCTTTACGGCGTGCTGATCCTGCCGCCGATTTCCGAAAATGATGCGCTTGCCGAACTGTGCCACGAAATGGGCTGCGGCTATGTTCGCATGGGATCCGCCATGCTTGACGATCCCGACCATATCGTCGCCTCGAATGATCGCGAAGTGGTAAGCCAGGCAGTCGATTATCTGATCGAACTGGGGCACCGGCGGATTGCGTTGATCGAAGGGCCGGAAGGATTCCGTTCCGCCTTCGAACGGCGGGAGGGGTTTCTCGCGGCGATGCAGGCGCACGGATTGACCTTGCCGCCGGAAATGCGTGCACAAGGCAATTATCGGTTCGATTCCGGCATCGCCGCCGCTAGCCGCCTGCTCGACATTGCCGACCGGCCGACCGCAATTTTTGCCAGCAATGATGAAATGGCAGCGGGCGCATTTCACGCCGCGCGCCAACGCGAACTCAAGGTGCCCGACGACCTGTCGATCATCGGTTTCGACGATTCGCCCATCGCCGCACACATCTGGCCGCCAATGACAACGGTTGGCTGGCCGATACGCGAAATGGGACGTGCCGCCGCGCTCAAACTGATGGCGCCGACCGATGAAGCCGCGCAGCAATACCGCTTTCCCGCAACCTTGGTAAAGCGCCAGTCAGTCGGCCCACCGCGCAGATGAAATGCACGGTTGAAAGGTGGATGGGTTTGCGGCTATACCGGCTGATGACACCGGTTTCCTAACACGGCCATGAAGGCAATCCCTCACTCAGGGGGGCGAAAGAGAGAGATCATGAAGATAGCGCTGATTACCGAGAACAGTCAGGCTGCCAAAAACGGCATCATCCACGACGCGCTGACCGCAGTTGCCGAACCGCTGGGACACGAGGTGTTCAATTACGGCATGTACAGCGCTGAAGACAACGCTTCGCTAACCTACGTGATGAACGGGCTGCTGACCGGAATTCTGCTCAACGCCAAGGCGGCTGATTTCGTCGTTACCGGTTGCGGCACCGGCATGGGATCGATGCTCGCCTGCAACGCCATGCCGGGGGTATTCTGCGGGCTGGTTATCGATCCGACCGATGCCTTCCTGTTCAGCCAGATCAACGCGGGCAACGCGATGTCGATGCCCTATGCCAAGGGTTTTGGCTGGGCGGCAGAACTCAACTTGCAGGATTGTTATCGCAAGCTGTTCGAAAGCGAGCCGGGGCTGGGCTATCCGAAAGAACGCGCCGCGATCATGGCCACCAATCGCGGGATTCTGGCCGACGTCAAGGCGGCAAGCTGCCACGATATGCTGACGGTGCTGAAGACGGTCGATCAGGATCTGCTGCGCGCTGCGATCGCAGGTGAAAGGTTCGCGGATTATTTCTACCCCAATGCGCAGGACGCCGGGATTGCGGCCTATCTGAAAGCGCTGTGATACAGATCGGAAAAGGGCAATCATGGCGATATCATTTGATCTGACCGGCAAACGCGCGTTGGTGACCGGTGCCAATACCGGCATTGGTCAGGCGATTGCAGTCGCGCTGGCGCAGGCGGGCGCCGATATTGCGCTGGCCGGACGCAGCGAACCTGCCGAAACGCTGGCGTTGATCGCGGAGACGGGGCGCGTGGGGCTTGATCTGCGCGCCGACCTGTCCTCCATCGCCCCGGTGCAGGGGCTGGTCGATCAGACCGTCGCGGCGCTGGGCGGGATCGATATCCTGGTGAACAATGCCGGGATCATCCGCCGCAATGATCTGGCCGATTTCACCGAAGGCGATTGGGATGCGGTGGTCGATACCAATCTGAAGACGCTGTTCTTTCTCAGCCAGGCAGCGGCCAGGGCGATGATGGCGCAGGGATCGGGCAAGATCATCAACATCGCGTCCCTGCTCAGTTTTCAGGGCGGCATCAGGGTGCCAAGTTACGCGGCGGCGAAATCGGGCGTGGCCGGGCTAACCAAGGCGATGGCGAACGAACTGGCGCCCAAGGGCGTGCAGGTCAACGGAATCGCGCCGGGCTATATCACCACCAACAACACCGCCGCGTTGCAGGCGGATGAAACCCGCAATCGCCAGATCCTTGAACGGATACCGGCGGGACGCTGGGGCAAGCCTGAGGATATTGCCGGGGCGGCGGTGTTCCTCGCATCGGGCGCGGCGGATTATGTCACCGGACATATCCTCGCGGTCGACGGCGGCTGGCTGGCACGGTAGGCAGCAATCATGAGCGTCACCTGCTTTGGCGAGATTCTGCTGCGCCTTTCGCCACCCCAGCGGCAATTACTGGTGCAGGCAGGCGGGTTTGATCTGGCAGTTGGCGGGGCAGAGGCCAATGTTGCCTCGGCGCTCGCCTCGCTTGGCCACGTGGTGCGGTTTGCCGGGATGGTGAGCGATAATCCGCTGGGTGACCGGGCGCTGGCCGCGCTGCGGGGCTGCGGGATCGACACCAGCTTCATCGCCCGCGCATCAGGGCGGATGGGGCTCTATTTCCTCGAAACAGGGTCAGGCCCGCGTCCGGCGGCAATCACCTATGACCGGGCAGGAAGCGCATTTGCGCTGGCCGATCCAGACCAGATTGATTTTACGGCGGCATTGACCGGCGCGACGTTGTTTCATTGCGGCGGGATCACTCCGGCATTGGGCAGGAACGGGGTAAAATTGGCGCAGGCGGCGCAGGCCGCGGCGCGCGCGGCGGGTGTGCCGATCTGTTTTGATGGCAATTACCGTGCGCAATTGTGGGACGCATGGGATAGCGATCCGCGCGCGATCCTGCGCGATCTGGTCAGTCAGGCAACCATCCTGATCGGCAACCACCGCGACATTTCGTTGCTGCTGGGCCGCGAATTTTCGGGCGAGGGTGAGGCGCGGCGGCGCGAGGCGGCGGAGGCAGCGTTTGCCGCCTTCCCCGGCCTTGAACTGATCGCCTCAACCGCGCGCCATCTGGTCACCAGTGATCACCACCGGATTTCAGCGCGGGTCGATAGCCGCGCTGGCGGATATCAGACCGACGAGATTGACGTAACCGGGATCGTCGACCGGATCGGCACCGGCGATGCCTTTGCCGCAGGCGTGCTAGATGGCTGGATGGAAGCGGGCGATCTGGCGGTGATGGCGCATCGCGGGCTGGCGCTGGCCGCGCTCAAGCACACGATCCCCGGCGATATGTGCCTGATCAACCGGGCGACGCTGAACAGCTTCAGCATAGGCGCCGGCGATGTCCGCCGCTGACGGCATCACGCGCCGCGCTGTATTGGCGGGCGGCGCGGCGGCGGTGGGCGCGATGGCGGTGCCTGCTGGTGCGACGACCATATTCAGCCCGCAGGTGCGCAGCGCCTCGGGCGAATATGTCGGCAGCTTCGTCTATGACCCCGCCGACCGCGTTACGGTGCGCGCCCACCGCTTCGCCGGCATCCGCTATGCCCGTGCTGAGCGGTTCCAGCCGCCGGTGCCGGTCGTTTCAAGCGCACCGATGGCGGAACAAACCCCCGGCTTCGGCCCAGCCTGCCCGCAGCCGGGGCCGAAGACAGGGGTGGGGGCCTATCAGCCGCAATCGGAAGATTGTCTTTTCCTAAATGTCTGGGTTCCGGCAAGGGAGCAGCGTAGCCTGAGCACGCAACTGCCGGTGATGGTGTATTTCCACGGCGGCGCTTACTCGACCGGTAGCGTCACCGATCCGCTGAACGATGGCGCGGCGCTGGCGGCGCGCGGCAATGTGGTGGTGGTGACGGTAAACCACCGGCTGAACGCGCTGGGCTATCTCTACTTGCCAGACCGCTTCCCTGACAGCGGGAATGCCGGGCAGCTTGATCTGATCTGCGCGCTCAAATGGGTGCAGCGCAATATCGCGGCGTTTGGCGGCGATCCGGGCAATGTCACATTGTTCGGTCAATCTGGCGGCGGCGCGAAAATCGCGACGCTGATGGCAATGCCCGCTGCCGCCGGGTTATTTCACAAGGCCATCACCATGAGCGGCCAGCAGGTCACCGCGTCCGGCCCGTTGAACGCGAAAAAGCGCGCCGAGGCGTTTCTTGCCCGGCTTAGGGGCGGTCTTGACCCCGCCTTGCCTCGGCTTGACCCCGTCTTGGTGCCGCTAGACCAGCTCTTGATGGCGCTTGATGCCACCGATCCGGTGCTGGGCGGGCGGGTTTACATGGGGCCGGTGATGGATATGCGCAGCCTGCTGCGCCACCCGTTCTGGCCCGATGCCCCTTCGCAATCGGCACAGATTCCGATGTTGCTGGGGAACACCATTGCTGAGACGCGCGCCTTCTATCCTGCCGATGGCAAGGTACTGAAAGGGCTGGATTTTGAAAATCTCGCAGCCCGGATCGCGCCCGAAATGCGGATCGATATCGCGCCTGATTGGGTGGTCGATCAGTTCCGCGTGCGTTACCCCGAAGCCTCCCCGCTCGACCTGTTCCACCGCATTGTCACCGCAGCGCGCAGCTGGCGCGGACAGGTTGAGGAGGCCGAAGCGCGGGCCCGCAGCGCACAGGGTAACACGTTCGTTTATCAGCTTGATTTTGAAAACGCCCGACATACCGACGATATCGGACTGGCATTTGGCACAGTGCCCGATTCCACTGCGGCGCAATCCACGATGAGCGCGGTGATGATGGACACCTTCGTCCGCTTTGCCCGCAGCGGCGATCCTGGCTGGCCAGCCTACGATCTGGATACCCGCGCAACCATGGTGTTCGACCGCCAAAGCCAAGTGGTCAGCGATCCGCGAGGGTGGGAACGGCGGCTATTCGCCCGCGTGCCCTACGTGCAGCCGGGCACCTGAGCGATTTAACGGGGCGAGTTGGGATAGCTTATAATCAGGTTCAGCGGTGCATCGCCGACCTGCACGATTCCCACCACTGCGCCGCGATAGAGATAGGCCGCCATCCCTGGTTCAAGCGTCGCCTTTACCCCATCCGACACCACCTCCCCCCGACCAGACAGAACATAATAGACCTCATCATGATCGATCAGATGTTCGCCAATCGCGGCGCCTGGATGCAATACCCGGCGACGGAATTCCATCGCCCGCGGTTGCGCCGCTGCATCGGATATGCGGAACGCGGTGCTCATGCCGATTGCCCCATGCGGCGGCGGTTCTTCGCGCTGCGTATCGGCCTCGTGGATCACCACCATCGGCGGGGCAGCAGTCGGTGCGGCTGGTGCGGGTTGCACAGCCCCGATCAGCAGCGGCAGAAACAGGCATCCGATCATGGTCATGGCTGCTGCCGCATTGCGCGGTCTCGCGGCGACAGATGCTCCTGCGCGCCGGGCTTCTGCCCCGGAAAGGTGCCTGAACGGGGCGTCATGGTGGCAAGATCCCAATCGGCCTCAACGAACGGAGCCGCCGATGGTTCGATCACCGGATAGCCGCCGACTTCGCTTTCATCGTCGATGATGGCACCGCGCCCCTCGGCCACGAAGAACAGCATCCTGATTTCATGCTCGCCGCGATCCCACGGGCGCGCGCCAGCAGTGGCGAGCAAGGTGGTTTCAACGTCGTCGGTGGGCAGAATATCGTAACCATCAAGACTGGCGAGCGGAGCGTCAGCCTCGATCAGCTTCGCCTGTGTCTTGCCATAGCGGCCGAACATCGGCAGCGGATTGCCCAGCCGGTCGACCGCGCTGTTATCGCGCCCGTAATAGGCCAGATCGCCCACCCCGCCCAGCATCAGGAACGGCAGGCCAGGATCGGTATTGTCGCCGCCGCGCATGACATTGCCGATCGCCGTGATCTCTCCGGTCACGTGTGGTTGCCCGGCCCATTCGAGATCCATCAGGTTGTAATGCACCGCGCGCCGGGCTGGATTGTAGATCAGGTTGTTGACCATCAACACCTGCGCCCCGCCCTTTACCAGCGGGCTGCGTTCGACATTGTGCGCCCAGATATTGCGATCGAACACGATCCCGGTGGCGTTGTCGTGAACCAGTGACCCCTTGGAATGTTCGCCCTTGGGGTGGCTCGAATCCGCCAGCCCTTCGGCGGCGATGTTGAGCCGAAACACAATGTCGTGGCTGGTGCCTGCGCGCCATTCGGCAACAGTGGAACCGGTAAAGCGCGGGCCGGACGCGGACATGTTTTCATCCACCCCCCACATGAAGGTGGAATTTTCAATCACCACGCGTGCCGCACCGACGGTCGAGATTGAATCGGCTTCCCACCCGCTACGCCTGGCCTGACCATCGGCTCCGCTCAGGATACGCAGGTGCTGTACCTTCACGTCATGGGTGCGCACATCGATCCCGCCCTTGACCAATGTAATCCCGGGCGATGGCGCGGTTTGACCGGCGATAGTGACAAAGGGTTCGCGGATCGAAAGGGTTGACCGTTCAAGATCAATCACACCGCCCACTTCAAACACGATGATGCGCGGCCCCTTCTTTTTCAATGCCTCGGCAAGGCTTCCCGGCCCCGATTTGGCGAGCGTCGTAACGCGAATGATCTGCCCGCCCGCGCCGCCTTGGGTTGGATCGTCGGGATGCGCACTGGCCTGTTGCGGCATGAACACAGCAAGCAGCGCGAAGGCTGCAATCAGGGTGAATAATCTACGCATTTCCGCCACTCTCCCAAGTTTCTCCTATCTGCTTGACAGAAACGACAGGGCATGGCAATTCATAATGACACCGGTTACCAAAATCGGGAAGAAGAGAGATGCAGGGACAGGATCGGGACTTTGTGTCGCGAACGGAAACCGGTGTCACTTCTTCAAACAGAGGGAGAAGGCGGCGTGTCACACATTTTCGGTAACTTTGGTTTCAAGTCTGCTCTGCTGGTCGGCAGCGCGCTGTTTCTGCCGACTGCGGCGCTAGGCCAGACGGCTGAAGCTTCGGTAAGTGCGGACGAGAATGCGCCGGACATCATTGTTACTGGGTTTCGCAACAGCCTGAACGCGGCGCTTGGGCAAAAACGCGAAGCGGTGAATGCGGTTGATGTCATTCTAGCCGAGGATATTGCCGACTTCCCTGATCTCAACCTTGCCGAATCCATTCAACGCATCCCCGGCGTCTCGATTGACCGCGACAATGGCGAAGGCCGGACGATCACGGTGCGCGGTCTTAATGCTGATTTCACCCGCGTGCGGATCAATGGAATGGAGACGCTTTCGACCACGGGTTCGACTGATTCATCAGGAGGCACCAATCGCGGGCGCGGATTCGATTTCAATACCTTTGCCTCTGAACTGTTCCGCAGCATCAAGGTAAGCAAATCGCCGATGCCGTCGACCGAAGAAGGCTCATTGGGCGCAGTGGTCGACCTTTCGACCGGACGGCCGCTGGACTTTGGTGCCGGAGTTACCGCCGCCCTGTCGGCGCAGGGGCTGTATAATGATGCATCCGAGCAGCTGAACCCTCGCCTTGCCGGTCTGCTTGGCTGGTCCAATGAGGACGAAACGTTCGGGGCGTTGGTGTCGGTCGCGTTCAGTCAACGGGACATTATCGAGGAAGGTTTTTCCTCGGTGCGGTTTGCCGGCAATGCCCCGCCCGCAGCCGGGGGCGCGCAATCCTTCACGCAGCGCAATGCCTTTGCGAACGAGGCAGCTTTTCCCGATGCTGCCACAACCTTCTTCCCGCGCATTCCGCGCTATGGCGTGCTAACGTCTGATCAGGAACGGCTGGGCATTACCGGTGCGCTGCAGTTTCGTCCGTCAGACCGCACTCTGATTTCGCTCGACCTGCTCTACTCCCAGTTCAAGGGCACCAGGCGCGAACAATTTGTGGAAGCCATTTCCTTCAGCCGCAACAATGCGACCGGTATCCGCGAGACCGAGATCGTCAGTCTGACGGTTGACCCCGCCACGAGTAACATCGTCAGCGGCACATTCAACAATGTCGATGTCCGCATCGAAAACCGGTTGGATGATCTGAAAACCGATTTCACGCAGGGGACACTGGAACTTACGCATGAGTTTTCGGATCGCCTCAATGTGCGTGTGCTGGGCGGCCTGTCGGAATCCGATTTCAAGGTCAAACAGCAGACCACGATCATTGCTGATGCTTTGAATGTGGATGGCTTCGGGCTTGATTTCACTGAGAACCGCAATGTGCCCTTCATCAATTTTGGAATTGATCCCACAAATCCGGCCAATTTCCTGGTCAATGAAGTGCGCGACCGTCCGCAATCGACGCTGAACCAGTTTTCGACCTTGTCGATGGAGGCTGACTGGCAAGCCAGCGATATCTTGAGCGTCCAGGCGGGCGGGTCTTACAAGAAGTTCGAATTTTCTTCGACGGAATCGCGGCGCGACACGGTGCTTTCCGGTGCCACCGTGGTTCAGCCGTTTCAGCTGACCGACGCCACGTCCACGCTCGCCACTTTAGGAAATGGTTTTGGCGCGCCCGACGGGATCGACCGGGTGTTCGTGACCCCCGATATTGATAGCATTGCCAGCCAGATCGGCCTGTTCACAGGCAATTTCCCGCTCGTGCTACAGAACGGCGCTGTCAACGATGTGGTGGAAGATGACTATGCCGCCTTCTTGCAGGGCGCGATCGATACGCAATTGGGGGCGATGCGACTTCGCTTGCTGGGCGGGCTGCGCTATGTCCGCACTGAAGTCACCGCAACCGGTATCCTGAGCGGCACTACGGTCTCAGTCGACAACAGCTACAACGACTGGCTGCCATCGCTGTCTGCGGTGCTGGAACCCAGCGACAAGCTGCTGCTGCGCGCCAATGTGGCGCGGCAGATGGCGCGGCCCACGCTGACCAGCCTGACCCCCGGCGGCACCTTCAGCGCGTTCAGCGAGACCTTGTCCTTTGGCAATCCGCAGCTTGATCCGTTCCGGGCCAATTCAATCGATGTCGGGGTGGAATGGTATTTTGCGCCCGAAGCCTTGCTGTCGGCAGCATTTTTCTACAAGGATATCAGGACTTTTGTGACACGCGAGACGGCATCGGTGCCGTTCAGGGATCTTGGCCTGCCCGACAGCCTGTTGGACGGCACGCCGTCATCGCCCGACAATATCTTCACCGTTACACGCAACATCAATGGGCAAGGCGGCAATCTGAAGGGGGTGGAAATCCAGTACCAGCAGCCCTTCACCTTCTTACCCGGGGTGCTGCGTAATTTCGGCTTCATCGGCAACCTGACGTTGCTGGATTCCAAAGTGAATTTCGGGACGCTGGCCAATCCCAACCTCAACCAGCTTACCGGTCTGTCCAAGACCGGGTTCAATTCGACGCTGTATTATGAGGACGAGAAATTCAGCGCGCGCGTTTCCGGCGCTTATCGCAGCAGCTTCCTGACACGGGTTCCCGGGCAGAACGGTAATGACATCGAGGGCACAAATGCAACGCTGAATATCGATGCGTCGATGAGCTATGCCTTGACCAAGCAGATCAAGCTCACGCTGGAGGGGATTAACCTCACCGACGAAATCCGCACGCAATTTGTCGATAGCGTCGGCCAGCGTCCGGTTACGCATAACCACACCGGGCGAACCATTTTGTTCGGGGCACGCTTCACGCTGTAATGCCAGGTCTGCCCGCCAGTCCGGTCGTGCAGCGCCTTATATTGAGGAATCGCCGCACGATCAGACCGGTCGGCAGGGTGGTTTTGACCGAAAGGCGGCACGGATGATCGACCGACGGATATTTCTTGGCGGTACGATCGCGCTATGGGCCAGCGGCGCGGCCGCTCAGACCGCCCCACCGACGGCAGTCGGTCAGCCGCCGCCGGGCCTGCCGCAGCCCCGCGAAACGGTTGATCTGTGGCCGTCTGGCGCGCCGGGGGCACCGGCGCTTTTGCCGACCGAAGTGACAACCGAACGTTCGATCAATCCACTGGTCACAGATCGCGCGGTGATGGGCATTGCGGTTCCCCGGATGGCAGTGTTCCGCCCCGATCGACCCAACGGTGCAGCGGTGCTGCTGATCCCTGGCGGGGGCTACCGCCATGTTGTGGTCGACAAAGAAGGCTATGAAATGGCGCGCTGGCTGGCAGCGCGTGGCTTCACGGCGTTCGTGCTGTTCTATCGGCTGCCCACTGACGGCTGGTCTGCGGGGCCGAATGTATGCCTGTCCGACGCGCAGCGGGCCATGCGATTGATCCGCCATCGCCATGCCGATTTTGCCATAGACCCCGAACGGGTGGCGGCGATGGGTTTTTCCGCAGGGGGCCATTTGTGCGCTGACCTCTGCACGCGCTTTGCCACGCGAACCTATGCTGCAGTTGACAGCGCCGACAGTCTCAGCGCCAAGCCGGTATGCGCCGCGCCAATTTATCCGGTTGTCTCAATGCGACTACCCACCGCCCACGCCGGGTCGCGTGAACGCTTGCTCGGCGCGAACCCCGCGCCCGCGCTGGAGATCATACATTCCCCCGATCGCAACGTGCCGAAGGACTCGCCGCCCGTCTTCCTCCTCCATGCCGACGATGACGATGTGGTTCCGGTTGAAAACAGCCTCTTGATGCGTGCAGCTTTGCGCGATCAGGGAGTCAGGGTCGAAATGCACCTGTTCGAACATGGCGGTCACGGCTTTGGTCTGCGCCAAGCGGTGGGCAAGCCGGTTGCAGCATGGCCCGATCTGTGGCGGGAATGGGCGCGGGGCGCTGGTCTGGGCTGATGCAGACCGAAAGCCGCACCCTGATTCCCGCACTCATGCGAACCACCGGCTGTGATGGCGGAAAATCCCGCTTGTGGTTCGATCAGGGGATGGAAGTTTCGGCCTATCACCATAATGTACACGGCGAATTCCTGATGCTGCGCCCGGGACTTTTCGCGGCGAGGCCGAGGCACTCCCGGTTTCGCAATTTCCGCTTCACCGCGCTGGACGATTGAGATGGAAATGGCTTCGAGGACACTAGCTGGGCAGACATTAGCAGACCCACGGGTGGGTGCAGGTCGGCACACGCGGCGCGGCGTTCTTGGCGGCGGACTATTGCTATCCGCGGGCGCAATGCTGGCGGGATGTGCGCCGCGACTTGGCGGGATGTTCACAGCGGCCGATGCCCACCCGGCCGATTATCCCACAGTGCGCGCGGTTGAATTCATGGGGCAGTTTCTGGCCGAACGGACCGGAGGGCGACTGGGTGTGAAGATGTTTGCCGGTGGTCAACTGGGCAGCGAGACCGACACGCTGGAACTTACCAGCTTCGGCGGGATTGATATCAATCGTGTCTATTTCGCGGCGCTGAATTCGGTCGAACCGATGACGCTGCCATTCTCGCTTCCGTTCGTCTTCGATACGATTGATCATATGCGCCGCGTGGTTGACAGCAAGGTTGGCGATGAAGTGCTGGCTTCGCTGGAACCGCATGGGTTGGTCGGGCTGTGCATCTACGATTCCGGATCGCGCAGCTTTTACAACACAAAACGTGCGATCCGCAGCCCGGCTGACATGTCTGGCTTAAAACTGCGCGTGCCGGGGTCCGATCTTGCCGTGGCGATGATCAATGCGCTGGGAGCCAATGCCGTCCCCATCCCGTTTGGGGAGACATATCAATCGCTCGCGCAGGGGGTTATTGACGGAGCTGAGAACAACTTGCCGTCGTTCATAAGTGCCCGCCATTACGAAGTTGCGACTTTCTTCAGCATCACCGATCACCTGCTTACGCCTGAAGCTCTGGTGATGAGCAAGGCCAGCTATGATCGCCTGTCGGGCAGCGACCAGGAACTGGTACGCGAGGCCGCTCGGCGTTCAGTGCCTGAAATGCGGAAATTATGGGATGCGCGGGTGGCCGATGCGCGTGCAACGCTGGCGGGGTCGCAAGTTCAGGTGAATGATGTGGACAGGGCGCCATTCGCCGCACTGATGCGCCCGGTCTGGGATCGTTTCACCACCACGCCTGCACAAAAATCAGTGGTTCAACGGATATTGGAAATGCGCGCGCCATGAACTGGATGACACGAATGTCCGATTGGCTGGCCAGTCTTGCCGCACTGGGTCTTGTGACGATGGCAGCGATCGTGGTGTGGCAGGTGTTCGGGCGCTATGTGCTTGATGCCAGCCCATCCTGGACCGAACAGGCGGCCCTGATCCTGATGATCTGGTACGTGATGTTCGCTGCGGCGGCAGGTGTGCATGAAGGTTTCCACATCCGTATCGCGCTGTTGGAAGAACGGTTGGGCGCACGCGCTGAGCCCGTCCGGCGGATTACTGCGCTGATCGTCTTGGGGCTGGGGTTGGTGCTGTTGGTTTATGGCGCGCAGTTGGTCTGGTTGGTGCGCGGCAATGTTGTGCCGTCGCTGGGGATCAGCCGCGCTGTTGCCTATGCCCCCATGCCGGTGGCCGGACTGTTGATGGCGCTGTTTTCAGTACCGCAGATCCTTGACGGAAAACCGCGCGGCGCAAGGGACGACAACTGATGGAAGTGGTGGTTCTGTTCGGCGCGCTGTTCGCGCTGCTGATCCTGGGTGTGCCGGTCGCCTATGCGCTGCTGGGCGCGGCGCTGGCCTGTTTTGCGGTGATGGGGATACCCCCACTGGTCGCGGTGCAACGAGTGGCGGCGGGCATCAGCGTATTCACTCTGATGGCGATCCCGTTCTTCATCTTTGCCGGAGACCTCATGTACCGCGCCGGGATTGCCGAACGGTTGGTACGCGTCGCGGATGCGGCGATGGGCCGGGTGCGCGGCGGGCTGGGGCTGGTCGATGTCGGCGCTTCGATGATGTTCGGCGCGGTATCGGGATCGGCCATTGCCAGCGCATCGGCTATCGGATCGACGATGGTGCCGTTGATGAAGGAAAAAGGCTATCCGCCCGATTTCGCAGTCAATGTCACGGTGACAGCGGCAATTGTCGGGCTGTTGATTCCGCCTTCGCATAACATGATCATCTATTCGGCGGCTTCGGGCCTTGGCGTGTCGATCGGCGATCTGTTTCTGGCTGGGGTGATCCCCGGCTTGCTGACCGGGATCATGCTAATGGGCACGACCTGGCTGGTGGCGCGCCGCCGCAATCTGCCGCACGGCAACTTTCCCGGTTGGCGCGCATTTGCCCGCGCACTGGTTTTCGCGGTGCCCGGTTTGATGACCGCAATCATCATCATGGGCGGAATCCTGAGCGGTATTTTCACACCGACAGAAAGTTCCGCCGTGGCGGTGCTCTATACCGTGCTGGTCGGCGTGCTGGTCTATCGCAGTCTGGGCTGGAACAGTTTCTGGGAAGCTGCGGGCAAATCAGTGCGGACGGCAGCAATGGTGCTGTTCATCATCGCAGCCGCCACCGCGTTCGGTTTTGCCATGGCGCTGTTGGAAGTGCCGCAAGCTCTGGGCCAGATGATCGGGTTCATGACCGACAATCCGTTGCTGACCCTGCTGATCATCAATGTGCTTCTGCTGCTGCTCGGCACCTTTATGGACATGGCACCGCTGATCGTGATCACCACGCCGATTTTCCTGCCGGTGGCAATGGATGTCGGGGTGAACCCAGTGCATTTCGGGATCATCATGATGATCAATCTCGGCATCGGACTGGTGACGCCGCCAGTCGGTTCAGTGCTGTTTGTCGGTTCTGCGGTGGGCAATATCCCGGTGACGACGCTGGTTCGCACCATCTTGCCATTCTACCTTACACTAATTGCGGCGCTGTTGCTGATAACCTATGTTCCCGCGCTGTCTCTGTGGCTTCCAGCGCGGTTTGCCGGATAAAGCTTATCCGCGCGCCCGAGGCGGTCGCAAGTGATGCGCCCGCGCCATGGTCGGCCTGATGGCGCTGTGGGCCGACATCGAACCGGTCAGGCAGACTCGCACCCAGTCCGATTTTCTGAGCTTTGCCGAACGCATCGGTTGGCACAAAGATGGCTGGCCTGACCCTGATCCCAGACCTGATCCCGGCCCCTGCCAGCGCCAGATAGGCGATTATTGACGTTTTATTGACGGTAGCGGCGTTGACGCCGAATCCCGCTTTGGCGCATTAACGGCGCGGGGAAATCGCAAACAGCTCAGATCCTTGGACCGGCCCGGGAAACCGCGTTGCCGCCTGCGGGGAAGCTGTGTGTGTAGCTGGGGGGCGTCCATGATTACTTCGTTGAAGCCGGGATCATCACGCGTCAGCGCTGGATTTTGGCTGGTAGCCGCAGCGGCCATTGCTACCGCGTTGACAACTGCGGATGCTGCAAACGAACAGCAAACGGCCGCCCAGTTCGAAGCTGTGGGCCCGCTGCCTGATCAAGTCGATGCTGGCATACCACCTTCATCCCATTCCGATTGCATAGGCGGCGAAGTTCGATTTCTGAAACGGATGGTGTCACCGCCAAACGCGGTTCAGGACGGATGTGGGCGGGACGGCGCGTGGTGATGGGCGCGCTGTCTGCGCTGCCTGCGCTATCCGAAAGCCGCCGCCTGCGGCTGGTGGGCTTCTTTCTCATGTATATCTCGCAGGGCGTGCCCATGGGATTGGTAATGACGGCGATCCCGGCATGGCTCGCCGCCAATGGCGCGAGCGCCGGACAAGTCGGGTTCTTCATCGGCACCGCGATGCTGCCGTGGTCCTTTAAGCTGGTGAACGGGCTGGTGATGGACCGCTTTTGCTACAGCCCGATGGGACGCAGGCGGGCGTGGATCATCGGTTCGCAAGTGATGATGATTGCCGCATTGATTGTCACAGCCTCTCTTGCGCCCGGCCCTGACGAGATCGCCCTGCTTGCCGGTCTGGCCTTCGCCTTCAACCTGTGCGCCGCGGTGAACGATGTCGCGGTCGACGGGATGGCGGTCGACATCTTGCCCGAAGATGAGCGCGAGAAGGTTAACGGAGCCATGGCGGGTGGGCAGATCATTGGCATTTCCGGTTCCGCGATCATGGCGGGCGCGGCTCTTGTCGCGGGCGGCGTGGAGCTGGCCGCCGCTATGGCTGCGGCGGTGATTGTGGTGTTGACCATCACCGTCACCTTGCTGCGCGAACGGCCCGGCGAGAAGTTTCTGCCGTGGACTGCTGGTTTGGCATCGGCGGAATGTCTGGCGAGCGCGCACACCAAGTTCCTGCCCATTCTGGGGAAAGTGCTGCGCGGGCTGGCACAATGGCGCACCGCGCTGTTTATGGCTGGCGTTGGGTTCATCACGTCAAGCGTGGGTATGGTCGACGTGGTCTCCCCAGTTTTCAGCGTATCCGAATTGGGCTGGAGCAGCGAAGCATTCACCAATTACAGCAGCATCAGCGCGATGGCCACCACGCTGCTCGTGATGGTGGCGATCGGCCCCCTGTGCAGCCGGTTCGACAACCGCATCCTGATGGTATTTTTCGCAGGCTTGATGCTGCTGCCCAACCTCGCAGCCTATCTTGCCCCGGCAGGGACATTCGGAACCCTGGCCATGCAGACCTACATCACTATGTTCTGGGGTGGTTTTGCAGGTGTCTTCGTCCTCAACATTGCCTGGTCGATGAACCTGACCAATCCGGTGGTCGCCGCCAGCCAGTATGCGCTGTTCATGGCCATTCCCAACTTCGTGCGCTCGCTTGGCTCGGGCGGTCATGGCCAGATTGTCGACAGCTACGGCTATGACGCTGCTTTTCTGGTCGCGGCTGGCTCTGTCGCCATGGGTGTCGGCCTGTGTCTGATCGCCGGATATGGACGGCTGGAGACGATCCGAAATCCTGCCAGCGCCCGCATCATGACCGATCCCGCACCACTGCCCGGCGTCCCGGCAGGCAGCGCAATCTCATAATCGCAGCAAGTTTTTACGAGCCGCCCTCAGTCCCGAGGGCACCAAACAGGAGAGAAGCAATGAAATTGATCAAAACCATGATGATGGCGGCCAGTGTCGCCCTGATCGCTGCGCCGATGGCGCTGCCAACCGCCGCTGCGGCGCAAGAATTCCCGCTGGTTGGTGGGCAATATTCGGACATTACCGGCATCACCGTCAAGGATGGCGGCGGCCTGGCCTATGCCACCTATCTGGCTGACCAATGGGTGAAAAATCAGGAATTTGCCAAGTCGCAAGGCTGGATCACGGATTACAGGATTTATGCGAATGTGAACAGGCGCGATGGTGAGCCTGATCTGTATCTGGTGGTCACTTACCCCTCCGTTCCCGATGCCGCTGAAGGTGAACGGCGCGGCGCGGCCTACCGCGCCTGGGCAAAAAAGTCTGACGCGCAGCTGGAAGCGGAAAACGGCAATCGCGCCGAATTCCGCACCGTTCGCGGCTCGATGATGCTGCAGGAGTGGACCAAGCGCTAGAACTGCGAAAACCCTGACCGTAGTGTGCGCTGCGCCCGTAATTCTGAAGCGTGCGGGCGATTATGATCAGGCAACGGCCCGGCGGGTGGAACTGCGAATGTCATCCGCCGGGCTGTTTTTTCGACCGCAACGCCGCACGCAATGGTCGAATGGCGATTCCCCGGGGCTTCATCACTCCAAAACCCAAAGGAAAAAACGATGGCACTCGCGCCGACGGCAAAGGACGACCGCTACCTCATCATGGATGTGCTGCGCGGCTTTGCGTTGTTCGGAGTGATGCTGGTCAACATTTACGAACTGGGCGGCGAAGATGTTCTGATCACCGCCCAGCAATTGGCGGCATTGCCATCAGCCGGTCTGAATGATGCAATGTCATTCTGTGTGAAGCTGTTGGTTTATGACAAGGCCAACACGCTGTTCGCGTTCCTGTTCGGGCTGGGGTTTGCAATCCAGATGCAGCGGCTGGAAGCACGCGGTGCGGCGTTCGCGCCAATCTATCTGCGCCGTATCGCGATCCTGCTGATGATCGGTCTGGCGCATGTAATGTTCTTGTTCGCGTGGGACATCCTGCATGTTTACGCCATCGCAGCCGTCATCCTGTTTTTCTGCCGCAAGCTGCCTGATCGCACCTTGTTTTGGCTAGGCGCGGCACTGCTGTTGTTTGGTAAGCCGCTGATTGCCTGGATATTTGCAGCGAGCGGCATTTCTGGGCCTTTCGATGCCATTTGGACAGCAGAATCGGCGGTGCTCGCGCGTCAGGCGGCGGCGCAATCGGGCGATCTTTTCGCCTTCACTGCGGCGATGCGCGAGATGCTCTATTACGAGTGGCTGATGACCGGCGCCCTGATGGCGTGGATTGCCTATGCGCTGGGACGGTTTCTGATGGGCGCATGGGTTGCGCGTAAGGAGTGGATCCAGAACGCACCTGCCAATCTGCCGCTGTTCCGGCGGTGGTTGTGGCCGCTGCTGCTGGGCGGGCTGGCATTGGAACTGGTGCACCTGCTCAGCATCGATGCTGCCGATGCGCCGTGGTTTGAACTGGCGCGCGGTGCTATCCACGCGGTCGCCACACCGATGATCGCGGCAGGTTATGTCTGCGCTTTGGTGTTGCTGTTCCAGAAACGCTCGCTCGCATGGCTGGTAAAACCGTTTGCCCCGGTCGGCCAGATGGCGCTGACCAATTACCTTATGCAAAGCGTCGCGATCATTCTGATCCTGACCAGCGTGGGGCCGGGCCTTGGTCTTGCCGGGAAAGCGGGTGTTTCAACCTTCCTGCCGCTCGTCATCGCCTTTTTCGCCGCGCAGATCGTGTTCAGCCACGTCTGGATGAAGGCCTTCGCGTTTGGCCCTGCGGAATGGCTCTGGCGCGCGCTGACCTATGGCAAACCACCGCCGATGCGCCGCGCCGCCATAGCGGGCGTGCAAGCATGAACGCGCCCACCGGGTATCGCGGGGACATTGTCCTGATGGATGCGGCGGCATGACAATGGGCAGAGCTGCAGCCAAGGCTGATGCCCTTCTTTCCAGCCAGCCGCGCGGCTTGCAAAAGCGATTGGGTTTCGCCTTTGCAGCCGCGATCGGACTGGGTGCGGTGATCGGCGCAGGTCTGATGCGCACCAGCGGCTCGGTCATCGACGAGGTGCCGCTCGCCTGGCTTGTCATCCTGTTATGGGCGCTCGGCGGTGTCCATGTGATGCTGGCAGCCAATGTGGCGTCCGAACTTGTTACCAGCATCCCCAAGGCTGGGGGTATTTTTGTGCCGGTTCGTGCGGCGTTTGGCGATTCAATGGGGCTGCTGTCCGGCTGGGCGAGCTATCTTTCCTATGTGGCCGCTGGCGCATCTCTCGCGATTGTCTGCGCCGACTTTTCGGCCGTCATCTTCCCTCCGTTGGCCGTCCACAGTATTGGTATCGCGACAAGTCTTATCGTGATCCTCTTTGGTTTCAACTGGCTCGGCGTGCGCGAAGGGGCGGCGCTGCAAACCGCTGGCAGCGCCATCAAATTCGCGCTGCTCGTCATCGTGATCGCCATCGCGTTTTTTGCCGAGCCGCCCCGGCCCGGTTTCTCGAGTGTCGGGACGCAAGGCGGTACAGCTGCCCTTGGCGCTTTCGCTGTGATCGCCGCCTATCAGATGATCTACGGTGCCTACGCCGGGTGGGACAGCGCGATCAATTTCGTCGAAGAAGACGAAAATGCGCTGACCAATATTCCGCGTGCGCTGGCGCTATCGATCCTCGCCATCAGCGCGGTTTATGTGCTGTTCAATCTGGGCATCATGAAGGCGCTCGACCTTGATGCGATCCGCACGTCCGATCTCCCCGTTGCGTTGGTGCTGGCGAATATATTTGGCCCTGCCGGTGCCATTGCAGTGGCTGTGCTGGCCATCGTCATGGCGTCAACGTCTCTGAATGCCAACATAATGGGCGGCCCGCGCATATTATACGGAATGGCGCGCGATGGCCTGTTCCTACGATCAACAATGCGGGTCAATGCGGGCGGCACGCCTGATATTGCGTTTGCGATGACTTTGGCGTTGTCGGTGCTGCTGATCTTCTCCGGCGGGTTTGAATTTGTATTCCGGCTGATGGGCGCGCTGATCATCTTCTCCTTCATTCTTTACGACGCATCCTTGTTCGGCCTGCGCTGGAAGCAGCCGGATCTGCCGCGACCGTTCCGCGCCATCGGCTATCCATTCCTGCCAGCATTATTGCTGCTGATCGACGGATCATTGCTGATCGCTTTCATCGCAGCCGATCCGGTAAGCGGGGCCTATATGGCCGCGCTGATCGCCACCTGCATTCCGGTCGGCATCCTGCTGCACCGCCACCGAAAGGCCGGGAATTAACGAACATGGCATCCCTTTCAATCAGATCGCAAGGCACTGACGCCACCTTCCTCGGCCATCCGCGCGGGCTAGCCTATCTGGCGTTTACCGAGGCGTGGGAGCGGTTTTCGTTCTACGGGATGCAGTCGCTGCTGGTGCTGTACATGGTGCAGTCGCTGTTCGTGCCAGGGCAGATCGAGAATGTGGCAGGGATGGCGGCCTATCGCAGCGCGATTGAGGCAATGCTGGGGCCGCTTTCGGCGCAGGCCTTGGCCGGGCAGACCTTCGGCTTTTATGCCGGACTGGTCTATTTCACCCCGCTGATCGGCGGGTGGGTGGCGGATCGCTGGCTTGGCTCGAAAAAAACCGTGGTCATCGGTGTCGTGCTTATGACCGCCGGACACGCGGCGATGGTGTTCGACCAGAGTTTCCTGTTGGCGCTGTTGCTGCTGATCCTGGGTTCGGGCGCACTCAAGGGCAATATCGCAGCACAGGTCGGTCAACTTTACGCGACACAGGATGCGCGCAGGACTACCGCCTTTGCCGCCTTCAGCATGGCCATCAATATCGGCGCGATATTTGGCCCATTGGCGTGCGGCTTGCTGGCGCAGGCCTATGGTTGGCATTATGGATTTGGTGTGGCAGGCCTGCTGATGCTGGTAGCGCTGGGCGTATACCTGAAGGGCCTGCGCTATTTTCCGGAGGAACCGCCTGTCCGGCGCGACCGGTCGCAGGAAGGTGCGCTGACGATGCAGGAATGGCGCAGCATCGCAGCGATCATGGCGATGCTGTCGATGATGGTTGTGCTGGGACTGGGCTACGATCAGATGTACAATATGGGCATGGTCTGGATCGATCAGGCGGTTGATCTGGACACTGCGCTGGGGCGCTTGCCGGTCGCCTGGTTCGTATCGATAGATTCCGTCGCGATCGTCGCGGCTACGGCCGGCGTGATTGCATTATGGCAATGGCAGGCGAACCACGGGCGTAGCAGTTCTGAAAGCACAAAGATCGCGATTGGCGGGGCATTGACCACCATCGGGGTCGCAATCATCGCTGTCGGCGCAGCGATGGCGGAAAGTGGCAAGGTCAGTATCGCTTTCCCCGTCCTGGCCTTTGCATTCACCGGGATTGGTTTTGCCTGGTTCTGGGCGACCTGGCTCGCACTGGTATCGCGCTATTCACCGGCCAAGATTGCCGCACGCATGATGGCTGCCGCCTATCTGGTCGCCTTTTTCGGCAACGTAATCAGCGGCTACATCGCCACTTTCTACGAAACCATGTCGCCTGCGCTGTTCTGGTCATTGAATGCAGGCGTGTGCTTTGCAGGCAGCGCGGCCTTCTATGTCTTCGGCCCGATGCTGGTGCGGGGGCTGCACAAAGGCGCGGCAGAGCAGCCCTTCGCAGGGCAACGCATTGGCCCATTAAAAGCTCTCTGACTAATCATGCAATTACTATATTTATCAGCGTTACTGCGCCGCAGCATGTAGCGGGTGTGATCGACGCCATCACGCGCAAATTCCCGATCCAGCTTCTCACAGTGCGCGATCATTTTTGTGCAAACCAGATCACGTGATGCGCGCCCTTGTTGTTGGGGCGCGAACGCACGTTCCACTCGATCACGGTGAGGCCGGTGTCGTACAACCGCTTGCGGAATGCGGGGTCGGGCGCAGCTGACCACACGGCCAGAATACCGCCGGGTGCAAGCGCATCGCGCGCCTTGGCAAGACCCGTGCGCGAATAGAGCCGGTTATTCGCCTCGCGCACCAGCCCATCGGGGCCGTTATCGACATCGAGCAGGATCGCATCAAACTTGGCCGAGGTGCCATCATTGGCATCATCGATCAGCGCCGCGACATCGCAAATCCTGAGATCGAGGCGCGGGTCTGACAGGCTGTCTCCGGTCAACTCGACCATCGGACCCTTGGCCCAATCGATGATCGCCTCGGCGATTTCAGCGATTATGATCTGTGCCTTGTCACCCAGCCGCGCGCGCGCGGCTCGGTAGGTGAAGCCCATGCCATAACCGCCGATCAGGATGCGCGCATTGGCTTTGCCGAGCCGGTCGATGGTGAGTTCGGCGAGCTGTTCTTCGGAAAAGCGCATCCGCGAGCTCATCAACTCATTACGCCCCATCACGATCATGAAGTGGCCAGCGTGGGTATAGAGATCGAGCAATTCGCCATCGGCAATCTGTGCGCTGGCGAGGTGTTCGCGTTTGAGCATCCTCAGATATCCCTTTCAACAAAAAGGCCGCCCGGATCGCTCCGGGCGGCCCCAATTGTTACCCTCAAATAAGACGATCAGTCCTTGAGGAAGTCGGGCAGACCGGCCGGTCCGCTGTCCTGATCACGGCCACCGCGATCACCGCCGCCGCTGCGACCACGGCCACCCCGATCACCGCCGCGATCACCTCTGGGCCCGCGCCGGTCGTTACCCCGATCACCGCCCCGGCCGCCTTCACGCGGCTCACGCGGTTCGCGCGGCGGGCGGGTGTCTTCAAGCTCTGCGCCGGTTTCCTGATCGACCACCCGCATCGACAGGCGCACCTTGCCGCGCTGGTCGATTTCGAGCACCTTGACCTTCACGTCCATGCCTTCGGAAACGACATCGGTGGGCTTTTCAACCCGCTCGTTGCGCATTTCCGAAACGTGGACGAGTCCGTCCTTGCCGCCCATGAAGTTCACGAATGCGCCGAAATCGACTATGTTCACGACCTTGCCGTTATAGACCTTGCCGACTTCGGCTTCCTCGACAATGCCGAGGATCCACTTCTTGGCGGCTTCGATTTCATCGACGTTGCTCGATGAGATCTTGATCACGCCTTCATCGTCGATGTCGACCTTGGCGCCGGTTTCAGCCACGATTTCGCGGATCACCTTGCCGCCGGTGCCGATGATGTCGCGGATCTTCGACTTGTCGATCTGGATCGTTTCGATGCGCGGCGCGTGCTTGGAAACTTCGGTGCGGGCAGAGCCCAGCGCCTTGGTCATTTCGCTCAGGATGTGCGCACGGCCAGCCTTAGCCTGTTCCAATGCCTTGGCCATGATTTCCTGCGTGATGCCGGCAATCTTGATGTCCATCTGCATGGTGGTGATACCGTTTTCGGTGCCCGCAACCTTGAAGTCCATGTCGCCCAGGTGATCTTCATCACCCAGAATGTCGGACAGGACGGCGAATTCATCACCTTCCAGGATCAGGCCCATCGCGATGCCCGAAACCGGCGCCTTCACCGGCACGCCGGCATCCATCATCGACAGACACCCGCCGCACACCGTCGCCATCGAGGACGAGCCATTGGACTCGGTGATGTCCGACAACACGCGGATGGTATAGGGGAAGTCTTCCTTTGACGGCAGGATCGGGTTGAGCGCGCGCCACGCCAGCTTGCCGTGCCCGATTTCGCGGCGGTTTGAACCACCGAACCGGCCCACTTCGCCGACCGAATAGGGCGGGAAGTTATAGTGAAGCATGAAGCTGGTATAGCTGAGGCCTTCGAGCCCGTCGATCATCTGCTCGGCATCCTTGGTGCCCAGCGTGGTGGTGCAGATCGCCTGCGTTTCACCGCGGGTGAACAGCGACGAACCATGCGTGCGCGGCAGGAAGCCAACGATCGCTTCGATCGGGCGCACCTGATCAAGCTTGCGTCCGTCGATCCGCTGGCCATCCTTGAGGATCGCCCCGCGCACGATTTCGGCTTCGAGCTTCTTCATCACCTTGCTGGCGACGTTCTGGGTCTGCCCGCCTTCATCGGCGAACGCAGCCTTGGCCTTGGCGCGTGCTTCGTTGATAAGGTTGGAACGAACCGATTTGTCAGTGATCTTGTAAGCTGCGGCGATATCCGCGCCCACCAGATCCTTGAGCTTGGCCTTGATGTCGGCGGTGTCATCCGAGGTGTCGATCACCCACGGTTCCTTCGCCGCCTGTTCAGCCAGATCGACGATCGCGCCGATGACCTTGCGGCATTCGTCATGCGCAAACATCACCGCGCCGAGCATTTCTTCCTCGGTCAGTTCCTTGGCTTCGGATTCGACCATCATCACCGCCTTATCGGTGGCAGCGACGATCAGATCGAGCCGGCCTTCGGCGAGCGCGCGATCCTGCTTGGGATTGAGGACATATTCGCCATCAATATAACCCACGCGGCAGCCACCAATCGGGCCCATGAACGGCAGGCCCGAAATCGTTAGCGCAGCCGAAGCGGCGACCATCGCGACCATATCGGGATCAGTTTCGCCATCAAACGAAAGAACCTGACAAATCACGTTGATTTCGTTGTAGAAACCTTCGGGAAACAGCGGGCGAAGCGGACGGTCGATCAGGCGGGAAACCAGCGTTTCCTTTTCGGTCGCGCCGCGTTCACGCTTGAAGAAGCCACCCGGAATGCGTCCGGCGGCTGAGAATTTTTCCTGATAATGGACGGTAAGCGGGAAGAAATCCTGCCCTTCCCGAACGCTCTTGGCGGCGGTCACGGCGCACAGCACCACGGTTTCGCCATAGGTGGCCAGCACTGCGCCATCGGCCTGACGGGCAACGTGCCCGGTTTCCAGAGTGAGGGTTTTGCCGCCCCATTCCAGCGATACGGTTTTCGTGTCGAACATTGATTTTCCTTCTGTCCCGCGGTCGCCCTATTGCGTGCGGGGCCTCATGTGCCGGGGAAAAGACCGTCCCGGTCCGGTGTGGGGCGCTTTGGCCCCAAGGCGGGCAGACCGGATGTCTGCTTGCCCCAAAAGCAAAAAAGGCGGCCCGTTGAGCCGCCTTTTCGCAAAACTCTTATTTCCGCAGGCCCAGTTTCTGGATCAGAGCATTATAGCGCTCCACATCCTTTTTCTTGAGGTAGGCCAGCAGCGTGCGACGCTTGTTGACCATCATCAACAGGCCGCGACGCGAATGGTTGTCTTTGTGGTGGCCCTTGAAGTGTTCGGTGAGGTTGCGGATGCGCTGCGTGAGGATCGCAACCTGAACTTCGGGGCTGCCCGTATCCTTGGGATCGCGGGCGTTGTCAGCAATGATTTCCTGCTTCTTTTCGGCGGTTACCGACATAGTTTTTCATCCTTACTCAGCGACATCGGGAAGGTTAAAACCCCGCACGACCGCGGCCATGCCATCCGTGATTTCCATCAGCGCGACCGGGACAGCGCCCAGTTTCGCCAGATAAAGCCCGGATGATTGGGGCATGTCAGACAATACCCGGCCCTGACGGACCGCCTGCGCGCTTGTCTGATCGAGGTGGAGGGCCGGGATGTCGTCCAGCCCTGCCTCTAACGGCAGGATCAGGTTTTCTAATGCGCGGCGCTTAGCGGATTCCTCCAGCAAGTCCAGCGAAATCGCTTGGGCCTCGGTGAACGGCCCAGCCTTGGTGCGGCGCAGGTAGGTGACATGACCGCAGGTGCCAAGCGCGCTGGCAATGTCGCGCGCGAGGCTGCGGATATAGGTGCCTTTGGACACGTGGGCGGCAAGGGTGATGTCTTGCACAATATCGTCACCGCGACCTTCGCCGGAATGACGGATAGCGAGCGAATGGATCGTCACCGCCCTCGCCTGCAATTCCACCGCCTCGCCCGCCCGTGCGCGGTCATAGGCGCGCTGGCCATCGACCTTCAGCGCGGAATAGGCCGGCGGCACCTGTTCGATCGGCCCGGTAAAGCGCGGCAGTATCGCTTCTATCTCAGCCATCGTCGGACGGTGATCGCTGGTCGCCACCACCTCACCTTCAGTATCAAGCGTTGCGGTTTCAGCCCCAAACTGCACAGTGAATTCGTAGATCTTGCTGGCGTCGAGCATCCGCCCGGCAAGTTTCGTCGCCTCCCCCAGCGCGATCGGCAGCACGCCTTCAGCCAGCGGATCGAGCGTGCCGCCATGCCCCACCTTGGTCTTGGCATAGCCCCCCTGTCGTAGCACGCGCTTGACCGCGCTCACGCCTTGGGTGCTGCCCAGCCCGCGCGGCTTATCAAGGATCAGCCAGCCAGACAGCGGCACAGGTTTAACGCTATCGTTCACCGTGTCCTCTTAATCAGGCCGCGCCCAAAACGCCACGCAATGCGCCCGCGCACAAATCAGGCAATCAGCGCCGCAATCGCATCTGCCAGACCTAGATAAAGGCCCATCATCGCGGCGACCGGCGGCATCAGCACCTGGCTAAGCCAACCCGTTCCGAACACCCAGCTTGCCGCGATCAGGATCAACAACAGCGCCATGCCAATGCCTTGCAACTTTTCCCACCCCGCCTGCAACCGCGCTGGCAACAGCCCGCCGACAATGTGCGATCCATCAAATGGCGGGATCGGCAACAGGTTGAACAGGCCGAGGAAGATGTTGATGAGGATGAAGTAAAATAAGCCGGTAGCAAGCCATTGGGTCTCACCCAGCCGATTGACCAGCAGCGCCGCGCCGCCGTCCACATCGCCGCCCATGCCAACGCCCGAAGGCATCGCCAGCCCCAGCAGCACTGCGCCCACAGCTGCAAGCACGAAATTGCTCCCCGGCCCGGCGGCGGCCACCGCCATCATCCCGAACCGCGGATTGCTAAGCCGCCATTTGTTGACCGGCACCGGCTTGGCCCAGCCAAACACCGGCCCGCCCAGCAGCGCCAGCGCGCCCGGCACCAACAGCGTGCCGACCGGGTCGACATGCCTGATCGGATTGAGCGTCAACCGCCCGCGATCCGACGCGGTGGTATCGCCGAGCAATTTGGCGGCATAGCCATGCGCGACCTCGTGAAACACGATGGCAATGACAAGCGCCGGGATCAGCACCAGCGCAAGGGAGAGGGTTTGGGTCATCGCCGCAGCATGTAGGGTGCAGCCCGGCGAAAGCCAGAGGCGCAGGGCACAATCACCCGGCCAACGCTTGCGAAAAATGTTTGCGGCACAGCGCGACATAGCGATCATTGCCGCCGATTTCGGTCTGCTGGCCCTGCCGCACGGCTTTTCCGCTGGCATCAACCCGCAAGTTCATCGTCGCCTTGCGCCCACAGTGGCATACCGCTTTCAGTTCCACCAGTGCATCCGCAATCCCCAGCAGCACCGCCGAACCGGGGAACAATTCGCCCTGAAAATCGGTGCGCAATCCGTAGCATAGCACCGGCACCCCGGTCTCATCCGCCAGCCGCGCAAGCTGCCAAACCTGTTTGGGGTCAAGGAACTGCGCCTCGTCCACCAGCACGCAATCGAGCGGCGTGGCAGCATGGGCAGCGGCAACCTCTGCCCACAGATCAGTGTCCGGGTGGAACCGCTGCGCCGCGCTTTCCAGCCCGATGCGGCTGCGCACCATCCCGGCTGATCGGCTATCAAGCGCGGCGGTCCACAACATCGTGCGCATCCCGCGTTCACGGTAATTGAAATCCGCCTGCAACAGGTGCGATGATTTGCCCGCGTTCATGCTGGCATAGTAGAAATAGAGTTTGGCCATCGCGCCAACCTAACGATTCGTCGCGCGCACGGCGAGATAGGGCTTGGACCTTTTGCCCGGTTGAGGCGTATAAGCAGCATAATGAGCAAACCAGCCGTCCTTGTTCGGATCATCCTGCTGCCGCTGCTGGCGATATTTGCGATTGCGAATATCGGCGCGCCGCAGCGCTACACGCTTGATGCCAGCGCCAGCAATGTATCGGCCAAGGTTCCGTTCTTCGGGATCGCCAGCAAAACCGCACGCTTTCCCCAAATGCAGGGTGCAGTCACGATTGTTCCCGGCGCGCCCGAACGCGCGGTAATCGACGTGACGTTTGATGCCACCGCGATTGAAGCGCCCGATGACCTGACGTTAAGCCGCCTGCGCGGCGAGAAGTTCTTCTGGGTCGAAAAATACCCGACCGTGCACTTCGTCGGCCGATCGTTGAAGCTGACCAGCCCGACGCGCGGCACCGTGGAAGGCGAGTTGACCGCGCGCGGGGTGACCAAGCCGCAGACGCTTACCGTCACCTTCGATGCCGACCCACTGACGCAGGTAGGCCAGCCGGTCAGCTTCACCGGCACCACCACGATTGACCGGCGGCAATATGGAATGAAATCCTATCAGCTGATCGTCGGCAACAAGGTGGACATCATGCTGAAGGCACGAATGGTGCCGCGTTAGAGGCGGGGATTCACTCTTCTTCGCCCAGATCGCGCGCCACCTTGGGATCGCGCAGCAACGCCTCGATCCGGTCAGCCTCGGCAAAGCTTTCATCCTTGCGAAAGCGCAGTTTGGGCGCGAATTTAAGGCCGAGGCGTTTGGCCACCTCGCGCTGCAGGAACGCGGTGTTCTGGCGCAGCGCGTGCACCACCTCATCCTCGCCCGCACCCAGCATCGGTTTGATGTAAGCGGTGGCGTGGCGCAGATCGGGCGTCATGCGCACTTCGGTGACCGAAATGTTCGCCGCGCTGACCACATCATCATGCACTTCGCCGCGCGCCAGCAGTTCCGACAGGATATGCCGCACCCGCTCGCCCACCTTGAGCACGCGTACCGATTGCTGTTCGGGGGTGAAAGGGGTCTTTGCCATGCCTCAAACCATCCCGGTGGAGGTTGGCGTGGGGCGCGGGGTCGGGATTGCGGTTGAGGTGGCGCGGGCGTGGAGCGTGCCGTCTTCTCCCAGCAATTCACCTTCAAGGAACACCACGCGCCGACCGGCCTTGACCACCCTGCCCTTGCCGATAATCGTCGCGCCTTCGGGTATCAGGCGGATCAGCGACATGGAAATTTCCAGGTTCAGCGGCGCCATCTCGCCATCGGTTGACGCGACATAGGCATAGCCCATCACATCATCCAGATAGCCCGCAACCAAGCCCCCCTGCACGCCGCCGCGCCAGGTGGTCATTTCACGCTTCACGGTGAAACGCATGGTGGCAGTCTGGCTGGCGGAATCCCAGCCCACAAATTGCGAGCCGAGCAGCGCCGTATGCGGCGACTGCCCGGCATCGTCAGGGTAAAAGGCGTCGTCGCTCACAGTCCCACTCCAGCGCCCCATAGGACGTAAAGACCAAACACGAGCATCATCAAGGCAATTGGTGCCAAGACAATCGCTGCGGCAAATCGAGGCCACCTGTTTGGTCTATATGGCATTCAACCTCCTCGTCGAAAGTCATGCATTCGAGGCAAGACTAGAGCGTCCGCTCACGCTCCTCGACCGAGAAGACTTCGAGGTTGTCGCCCGGTTTGATGTCGTTGGTGTCTTCGAGCACTACGCCGCATTCCAGACCGGTGCGGACTTCGTCGACATCGTCCTTGAACCGCCGCAGCGATTGGATCTTGGTCGCCGAAACGATAACATCGGCGCGGGTAAGGCGCGCGAACAGGCCCTTGCGGATCGCGCCTTCCAGAACCAGCAGCCCGGCTGCCTTGTCCTTCTTGCCCGCCGGGAACACCTGCTTGACTTCGGCCCGGCCAACCACGGTTTCGATCCGTTCCGGCCCCAGCTCGCCCGCCATTTCCTTGGCGATGGCATCGGTCAGGTGATAGATGACATCATAATACATCATCCGGACATTATCGCGTTTCAGCAAATCGCGCGCCTTGGCATTGGGACGCACGTTGAAGCCGATGATCGGCGCCTTTGACGCTGCTGCCAGCGTCACATCGCTTTCAGTGATCGCGCCCACGCCGGCATTCAGCACGCGCACCTTGATCTCGTCATTCGACAGGTTGTGGAGCGCGTTGACGATCGCCTCGACGCTGCCTTGCACATCGGCCTTCACCACCACCGGGAATTCGATGACGCTGGAAGACAAGGTGCTGAACATCGTGTCGAAATTGGTCGGGGCCAGCGCGGTGCGCTTTTCGGTCGCGATTTCGAGACGATATTTGGCAACTTCGCGCGCGCGCTGTTCGTTTTCGACCACGGTGAGGTTGTCGCCTGCTGACGGCACACCGCCCAGACCCAGCACCTCAACCGGCATCGAAGGCCCGGCCTCCTTCAACTGATTGCCCTTGTCGTCGACAATCGCGCGCACCTTGCCGCTTTGGGTGCCAACCACGAAGTTGTCGCCGCGCTTCAACGTGCCGCGCGTCACCAGCACAGTCGCCACCGGGCCGCGGCCCTTGTCGAGCTGCGCTTCGATCACGGTTGCTTCGGCATCACGGTCAGGCCGGGCTTTGAGTTCGAGCAATTCAGCCTGCAATCCGATCGCTTCGATCAGCTTATCAAGCCCCGCGCCGGTGGTTGCCGATACTTCAACATCCTGCACTTCGCCCGACATCGCCTCGACCATCACGTTATGCTCAAGCAAGCGCTCCCGCACCTTTTGCGGATTGGCTTCGGGCTTGTCGCACTTGTTGATCGCCACGATCATCGGCACACCCGCTGCCTGCGTATGTTTAATCGCTTCAATCGTCTGCGGCATGATCCCGTCATCCGCCGCGACCACCAGAATCACGATATCGGTGACGTTCGCACCGCGCATACGCATTTCGGAAAAGGCGGCGTGGCCCGGCGTATCAAGGAAGGTAATCTTCTGCTCATCGCCCGAACCCGATTTCGCGGTGATCTGATAGGCACCGATATGCTGTGTGATCCCGCCAGCTTCGCCCTTCACCACATCGGTGCCGCGCAGCGCATCCAGCAGACTGGTCTTGCCGTGATCGACGTGGCCCATGATCGTTACCACCGGCGGACGCGGACGCAGCGTTTCTGCCGGGTCCATTGCCTCGGAATTGTCGATATCGACATCGCTGGCCGATACGCGGGTGATATTGTGGCCGAATTCCTCGACCAGCAGTTCGGCAGTGTCCTGATCGATGGTCTGGTTGACCGTGACCATCATGCCCATGTTGAACAGCGCCTTCACCAGATCCGCGCCCTTTTCGGCCATACGGTTGGCCAGTTCGCCGACGGTGATCGCTTCAGGCACGACCACGTCGCGCACCTGCTTTTCACGCGGCTTGGACGGGCCACCCTGCCCGCGGCGTTCCTTTTCGCGCGCACGCTTGAGCGCGGCGAGGCTGCGGGCGCGGCGGCCTTCGTCTTCGTTGAGTGCGCGGGTGACGGTCAGCTTGCCTGAACGGCGCTTGTCTTTGTCAGCATCGATTGGCGCGGCGCGTTTGTCTTCCTTCTTCTTCTTGACCTCGGGCCGCTTGGGCTCGGGCCGTTCGATCGGGGTGAAGCGGCGCGGGCTGGGCGCAGCGTCCGCCTTTGTGGCAGGGGTTGCAGACTCTGCCTCAACCGGAGCTACCGGCGCGGCATCACTAGGTTCAGACTCAACCGCTGGCGCCGCGTTTGCAGCTTCACCGCGCTGCTTTTCGGCTTCTTCTTCAGCGCGGCGATTGTCCTCAACCCGGCGGCGTTCTTCGTCATCGCGCTCGCGCGCTTCGATTTCTTCACGCTTGCGCGCTTCCTGGGCGCGTTGCAGCCGCTCTTCCTCGGCTTCAAGCTGGAGGCGTTTGACACGCTCTTGCGGGGTTTCGCCAGCAGGCGCGGCGCGCGCCGGGCGCGGCTTCGGGGTTGGCGCCGGAGCGGGCGTTTCGGCGACCGGAGGCGGCGCGGGCGGCGGAGGCGCAGCGGGCTCGCTACCGGGTTTGCCGATCGCGCGGCGACGCTTCACCTCGACCACCACCTTGTTGGTGCGGCCATGGCTGAAGGTCTGCTTGACCTCGCCCGCGTCAACCGACCGTTTGAGGCCGAGGGGCTTGCGGGTGCGCTGGTTGTCGTCGTCGCTCATTGTAACTCTTTAATCCTTCACGTATTCATCAATTGTCGCCAGCCCCGATATGGGCTGGTCGCCGTGGCCGGATGCGTCCCGACCGATATCATTCGTTATGTGCGCGCCGCGCTCACCAAGGTAGTTCGTCAGCCGAGTGACCGGATCGAGCACCCGCTTCGCCGCGCGTGTATCGCCGGGATGCCCGGCAACGCCCAAGTGGACGACATTGTCGCGGCCCAATGCCACAGACAGCGCGGTGCGGTCCAGTGGCAAGACCTGGCCCCGTTCGCCCGAGCCTTCAACCTCACGCCCGACGCGCCAGGCCTGATCCAGCTTGCGCCGCCCGTCTTCACTGCTGTCGCTGGCGTGGAGCAAGGCGGCAAGCCTGCCTGATCGCGCCTGTTCTTCGATCCGCGCCGATCCCAGCACAATCTTGCCAGAACGCAGTTCAAGCCCCAGCCGGTCGCACAAATGGCGCGCCAGCGCGGCTTCCGCGCGGTCAGCCAGGTCATCGGGGATAGTCAGAGCTGCACCTTTGAACGCGCGCAGCAGTGCTTTCTTCAGCGCGCCATCGGCCAGCGCAGTTTCCAGCAGCGCGCGGTCCGGCGTGATCCAAGCCCCGCGCCCCGGGGCCTTGCCGGCCACATCGGGCAGCACCAGCCCGTCGGGCGAAATCGCCAGACGCAGCAGATCATCCCGCGCCGAGCATTCCCCGGAAAGGATACAGCGCCGCTCGCTCCCCGGGTCATTGGCGACCGCAGCGGGGAGTTCCGGCTCAACGATGTCGGACGTCAGGCGCTCATTGGGTGGAGTCCGCATGGGCGGCCTCCTGAGTGTCGGGGTTGGAGACGGAGTCTTCGTCTTCAAACCAGTGTGCGCGGGCTGCCATGATGATTTCGTTGCCCTGTTCTTCGCTCAGGCCATATTCGCCCAGCACGCCGCCCTTGTCTTGTTCACGCTGCGGGCGCCGCATTGGCGGGCCGGCGGCATCATTATTGCGGCGACGCGGGGCTTCGCGCTTCTTGGCGATCAATTCGTCAGTGGCAAGATCGGCCAGATCATCCAGCGTCTTGATCCCCGCCTTGCCGAGCGTGACCAGCATCGCTTCGTTCAGGTGCGGCATTTCCGCCAGCGCGTCTTCAACGCCCAGTTCGCGGCGCACCTCACGGTGGGCTGCTTCCTGACGTTCGAGCGCTTCGAGCGCGCGGCTTTGCAATTCTTCGGCGAGTTCTTCGTCGAACCCTTCGATGGTCGCGAGTTCAGCCAGGTCGACATAAGCGACTTCGACCAGTTCGGCGAAGCCTTCGGCCACCAGCAGCTGCGACAGGGTTTCGTCGACGTCGAGCTCTTCCTCGAACATCTTCGAACGCTCGGCAAATTCCTTCGACCGCTTTTCCGAGGCTTCTTCCTCGGTCATGATGTCGATCTGGTGGCCGGTCAGCTGGCTCGCCAGCCGCACGTTCTGGCCGCGTCGGCCAATTGCCAGGCTGAGCTGATCGTCGGGCACCACGACTTCGATGCGGCCATCATCTTCGTCGAGCACGACGCGGCTGACAGTGGCGGGCTGCAACGCGTTGACCACGAAGGTCGCGGTGTCTTCCGACCACGGGATGATGTCGATCTTTTCGCCCTGCAATTCCTGCACCACCGCCTGCACGCGGCTGCCCTTCATGCCGACGCAGGCGCCGACCGGGTCAATGCTGGAATCGTGGCTGATCACGCCAATCTTGGCGCGGCTGCCCGGATCGCGGGCGGCGGCCTTGATTTCGATGATGCCGTCGTAGATTTCGGGCACTTCCTGCGCGAACAGCTTGCGCATGAAATCGGGGTGCGCGCGGCTGAGGAAAATCTGCGGGCCGCGATTATTGCGTTCGACCTTGGTGATCAGCGCGCGCACGCGCTCACCCGTGCGGGCGGCTTCGCGCGGGATCTGCTGATCGCGGCGGATCACGCCTTCGGCGCGGCCAAGGTTGACGATCACATGGCCGAATTCGACCGACTTGATCACCCCGGTGATGACTTCGCCCTGACGATCCTTGAATTCTTCGAACTGGCGCTCACGCTCAGCATCGCGAACCTTCTGGAAGATCACCTGCTTGGCAGATTGCGCGTCGATGCGGCCAAGATCGACCGGCGGCAGCGGATCGACGATAAAATCGCCAACGGTCGCACCCGGTTGCAGCTTTTCAGCCTGCTTCAGATCGACCTGCTTGAAGTAGTCTTCAACCTCTTCGACCACCTCGACCACGCGCCACAGCGTCAGATCGCCGGTCAGCGGATCAAGCTTGGCCCGGATGTCGTTTTCCGCACCGTAGCGGTTACGCGCGGATTTCTGGATCGCTTCTTCCATCGCCTCGATAACGATGGATTTGTCGATCATCTTTTCCGTGGCGACCGCATTGGCAATCGCAAGGAGTTCGGCCTTATTGGCGGAAATGGCACTGGCCATCAGTCGTCTGCCTTTTCTTCTACGTTGTCTTCGATAAGTTCGTCGGCCCCGCTGGTATCCAGCGGGCGGGTAGCGGCGATCAGCGCGTCGGTCAGGACGAGCTTGGCCGTGTGAATCTGCGTCAGCGGCAGGCGAACATCGCCTGCCTTGACTTCGGTAATATGCACCATACCATCTTCAAGGCCATGCAGCACGCCCTTGTTGACGCGCTGGCCGTCAAAGCCCTTGTCCATCACGATCCGCACGTCGTGACCTGCCCAATTCGCGAAATCCTTTTCGCGGGTCAGCGGGCGGTCGATGCCGGGCGAACTGACTTCGAGGTGGTATGCCCCCTCGATCAGCACGTCGCCCGCTTCTTCGGCGGCGTCGATCACGTCGGATACCCGGCGCGACAGGGCCGCGCATTGATCGATCACCAGCTGTCCGGTAGCCGGGTCTTCGGCCATGATCTGCAGCGCCATGCCGCCATCACCCGCTTCAGAAGCGATCATCGCCACGCGCACCAGTTCAAACCCGAGCGCCTGCGCCTCGGGTTCGATCAACTGGATAAGGCGCGCGATATCGGCCATTCTTGCTCCATCAGGGCCGCCATGCAGAAATGCGGGTTTGTGCCGGCCCCAAGCGGCGCCAGCATCCAAACCTTGTTACCACAATGCCGGGATTAGCGGCCCATTAGGCGCGCGCGCCCGGTTTGGCAAGCGCGAAGGCAGCGGGCCGTGTCGCAACTGTCAGTTGCAGCCAGTGACCCAGCGGCGAACCTGATCGCGCAAGTCCTCACGCTTGCGCCGTTCGAAGGAGGCTGCGTAATGCCGCATCGCCACGACCGCATCATGCGCAATCGGCAGGTCGAACGCCAAACCATTGGTGCCGCCATCAATGCCAGCAGTGCGCCGGATCGCGGTGACGAACATCTCCATGCCTTCGATCCGGAGATAGCCGCTTGCGCCTTCATTGAGAGGACGCGCCAACCCGATTCGCGCCCCTGTTCGTGATAGGTCGAGCAGCACGCACATCTGTGTTTCGCAGGTCGTAATCAACCGCGCTGGTATCGATAGCCGCAATCGCGATGCGCCGCGCCGCCCGACGTTTTCCAGCGGGCCGCGATCAGGCGTGGCAAGTTTCGGCAACATAGTGCTGCAGGATAACAGCAGCATGGTAAGCGCGGTGCGACCATGCACCTACGGGTTTTTACTGAGACATCAGACGGCGATCATAAGGTCAGGAGCTAATAGCCCCAGCCACCATCCTTGTGGCTGTCGCGCGAGTTATCGGGCTGCCGATCGCGCTGGGATGCCGCGCTTGGCGGCCGGTAGCCCCAGCCATCCTTGGCCATTTCTGCAGCGCGGCGTTCCTCCTGAGCGGCGATAATCGCCTTTTCGCCGATCCGCTCGGCCCGTTCGCCTACTGAATCGACTGCCTTGGGCACGAAATAGGACGCGCCTATGGTGAACATCAGGCCCGTGACAATAAAGCCAAGCGCAATGATCCCGAAAATGAACCGGACAGTGCTGGTGAGGTTTTCAACAATATCGAGAAGTGCGCGCATCGTCCCGCTCCCAAACGAACATGAGGTTGCGATTAATCCCTGATTAGGCGCCCTCCTCCTGCCCCTCCATCAGCCCGTGCTTGCGGATCGCATGGCGCAGTTGGTCATAGGTCAGGTTAAGCGCCCGCGCGGTCTGGCGCTGGTTCCAGCGATGCTTGCCCAGCGCATGTTGCAGGATGGTGCGTTCGTGCGCGTCAACCGCTGCGCGCAGGTCGTCGATTGCGTCGACCTCGGTTGCAGCAGACACAATATGGGCAGCGGCACCGGTGGCAGGTGGCGCGGTTGGCGCGCGGCGATGCTGCGGCGGTTGCGGCCGCCACGGGCTGTCGAACGGATCGAATTGCACGTGCGCAATCGGCGCTTCTGCATCGGCCCAGCGATAGACCGCGCGTTCAACCACGTTGCGCAATTCGCGGACATTGCCGGGCCACTGGTGATCTTCCAGCGCATCCATCACGTGATCTGCAAATCCCGGCCAGCGATCCCATTCCAGCTCTGCCGCCATGCGCCGCCCGAAATATTCCGCCAGCACGCCGATATCACCCTCACGCACCCGCAAGGGCGGCAAGGTGATGACCTCAAAGCTCAGCCGGTCGAGCAGGTCGGCGCGAAACTCGCCCGCCGCTGCCAGCGCGGGCAGATCATCATTGGTCGCCGCGACAATTCGCACATCGACCCGGATCGGGCGGGAGGCACCGATGCGGGTGATCTCGCCATACTCGACCGCGCGCAGCAACCGCTCCTGCGCGCCCATCGACAGCGTGCCGAGTTCATCAAGGAACAGCGTGCCGCGGTCGGCTTCCTCAAACCGGCCCGCGCGCGATTTGGTTGCGCCGGTAAACGCTCCGGCTTCGTGCCCGAACAATTCGGCTTCGATCAGGGTTTCGGGCAAGGCCGCGCAGTTCATGGTGACGAGCGGCTCGTCCCAGCGGCTCGACAGGCGGTGCAAGCGTTCGGCGATCAGTTCCTTGCCGGTGCCACGCTCACCGATCACCAGCACTGGGCGGTTCATCGATGCCGCGCGGCTGGCTCGTTCGACCGCATCCAGAAAAGCCCCCGACTGGCCGATGAATTGGGTTTCGTGCTGCATATCCAAACTTATAGTGAAATTTCCCAATGCTTGGCAATAGACCCCAATGGGCGTGGCTGATTTTCAGCAAAAAACCGTGATAATCCGCCATTTTTGCGATTTGGCACGGGGGTTGCAAAATACTCGGCAAGACCACGGATACCACCTGAGAGGCTCATCATGATCAACTCCAAACCCGCCACTAACACCTTCTGGAGCAGCAAGCTCGGGCACGCCGCGATGGCCAGCATTGCCGCCATGGTGATGATGATCGCGCTGTCTTCGCAGATCCAGCCGGGTGCGGTCAGCGCCGCCCCGATCGTTCACCCCGCGTCCGAAGTCGGCGCGATGATCGAGATCGCCTGATATGGGTAATCCCAGAAACCCGCGTGACCAACACGATCCCCTCGGGCCGGAGCGAAATGTCCCCCCCGCAAATGCTGCCGGTGACGCAAGCCCCGCAGGCGTCGACCAGAGCAGCGACGCTCCGGCCCAACCTTCCCGCTTGCTGAGCGCAGGGCGGCTGTCGCGGCTTGATGAGGAAATCGAAGCCTTGCGCCGCAACCCTTCCGCGAAGCAAACGCGCGGGCGCACCGGTGAACCGGAGCAAGACCGAGTCGCTCCCCGCGACCAGATCAATTCGTTTCTTGATGGAGTAGCCTTCATGGGCATTTTCAGCCGCACCCGCGACATTATTGCCGCCAATTTCAACGATATGCTCGACAAGGCCGATGATCCGACCAAGATGATCCGCATGATCATCCTCGAAATGGAGGAAACCCTGGTCGAAGTCCGCGCCAGCGCGGCGCGCACGATTGCCGATCAGAAAGAAATGCACCGCCACACGGTCAAGCTTGACCGCCTTCAGGCCGACTGGGGGGAAAAGGCGCAGCTCGCCCTGTCCAAGGATCGCGAAGACCTCGCCCGTGCGGCGCTGGTGGAAAAGAAGAAGGCCGGTGACATGGCCGATCAGCTCAAGACCGAAATCGCGGTTCTTGATGATGCGCTGCGCGCTTACGAAGACGATATCGCCAAGCTGCAGCACCGCCTGCGCGAAGCCCGCAGCCGCCAGACTGCGATCGCCGCGCGGCTCGAAAGCGCGGAAAACCGCGTCAAGCTGCGCACGCTGATGAGCACCGAACGCACCGACGAGGCGCTCGCCCGCTTCGACCAGCTCGAACGCCGGGTCGATTACGCCGAAGGCCGCGCCGACGCTTTGCAGATCGCCGAAGGCAAGCCCCCGACGCTCGCCGATGAAATTGCGGCGCTCGCCGGATCGGACGCGATTGATGATGAATTGGAAGCGATGAAAAAAGCGCTCGGCAAAGCCGACGACAGCAAGGGGGAATAGACCATGGAAGACGGACTTATCGCGGTGATGATCGTCGCCACGCTTTTCATCGGCCTGCCATGGGTCATCCTTCATTACATGACCAAGTGGAAAACCGCCGCCACCATCACCACCGATGACGAAGTGCTGCTGGAGGAACTCTACAACCTCGCCAAGCGGCTGGATGAGCGGATGGACACGGTGGAACGGCTGGTCGCCAGTGACGACCCCGCCTTCACCCCCGCCCGCCGCCTGATTTCCGATCAGGAAAAGGACAACCAGCAACTGCGCGAACTCGACGCGCTGATGGCCGAAAAGAAAGGAACCCGCGCATGAACACCCCCCACACCACGCTTTACCGCGACAAGCATAACGGCAAGCTGATGGGCGTTTGCGCCGGGATTGCCGATTACACCGGGGTCAACGTGTTCTGGGTCAGGCTGGCTGCCGTTGCTTCGCTCTTCATCACTAGCGGCTCATCGATCATCGGCTATCTGATCGCCGGGTTCCTGCTCAACAAAAAACCGCCCTATCTTTACCGCGATGAAAGCGAGCAGAAATACTGGCAGGGCGTGCGCCAGAATCCCAAGCGCACCGCGCGCGAAATCCGCGCCAATTTCCGCGATATCGACCGGCGGCTGGCGGCGGTGGAACACCACTATGTCAGCAGCAACCCGCGCCTGACCGCCGAAATCGAGCGGCTGCGCTGAACTTTTGACCTGAGGGGGTTTGAATAATGGAAGGCATACTCGCACTGCTGCTACCCGTCATCGTCCTGTCGATTCCCCTTGTGGCAATCTGGACCAAGCATCAGCAGAAGATGACCGAAATGCAGATCGGCTCCACTGCCGAACAGACCGCTGAAAAGGCCGCGCAATATGCGACCCACATCCAGCGGTTGGAAGACCGGGTGCAGGTGCTAGAACGCATCGTCACCGATCGCGGTTACGACATCGCCACCCAGATCGAAGCGTTGCGCGACCAGCGCCGGGTGGACGAGGAAGGCGCGGGCGTGCCGCTCGGCCTTGGCAGCAAGGAGCGCGTGTGATGGAGCCTGCCGACTTTCTCCCCTATCTCGGCTGGATCATCGGCGGGGCGTTTGTGCTGGGCGTGGCGGGAATCCTCACCTCGTTCCAGACCACCCGGATGAAGATCAAGAATGGCTACCCGCTCGAAGGGATGTGGGGCCAGTCATTGAAGCCCGGATCGGATGCCCAGAACGCCCAGCGCGTCACCCTGCTGACCCAGGAAAACGCCGAACTGCGCGCTGAACTCGGCAGCCTCAAGGATCGCATGGCCAATGTCGAACGAATCGTGACCGATGGCGGCTATCACCTCGGCGCGGAAATCGATGCGCTCAGGGATCGGGCCTTGTCGAACCTCAAGGACAAAGGTGAAGCGTGATGAGCGGTTGGGCCATCGTTGCCGTCATCGCGATCATCGTTTGGGGCGTGGTGCAATATGCCAAGGCCCGCGCGGGGATCATTTCCGATGAATATGGCAAGGAAACCCTCGCCCCGCGCGATGATGGCCGCAGCGCTGCCGAGCTTGAACAGGCACGCCGCGAAGTCGAAGAACTGCGCGAACGGGTGAAGGTGCTCGAACGCATCGCCACCGATGGCAACACCGGCGAGGCGCGCGAACGCGACCGCATCGCCGCCGAAATCGAAGCACTGCGGGCACTGCCTGCGACAGACAAGCCAAGCAAGGAGGAACGCAGCGAATGATTACGCCCCTTCTCGACCCGACGCTGATCACCGCCACATCCGGCCTGATCGCGATCATCGTCATCGCCGCCGCCCTGCTGCGCGCATGGAACGGCTGGCTGGAATTGAAACGGCAGGAGCTGGAGCGCAGCGGCCACCGCCCTGCCTCCGACGAAGGTTCGACCATCGGCACCGCGCGGATCGAACTGGCTGACCTCAAGGAACGCATCCGCAAACTGGAAGCCATCGCCAGCGGGGTGGAACTGTGAGCGGCGGGGCCAATACCGCCGCGCAGGCGGGGATCGGGCTTGGCAGCGCGATTGCGGTGGCGATCAGCTGGAGCCTCAACAAGTCGATCATCTGGGCCATCGTCCACGGGTTTTTCGGCTGGTTCTATGTCATCTACCACGCCTTCACCCGCCCCGGCGGGCTGAGCGGGTGAGGCTGATTGCGTCATTGCGAGCGTAGCGAAGCAATCCAGCGCGGCGCGCGCTACGCTCTGGATTGCCGCGTCGCCTTTGGCTCCTCGCAATGACGAAGGGGGGTTGGGACGAAGGGGGGTTGGGACGAAGGGGGGGTGGGACGAAGGGGGTTGGGTTTTCGCAAAAGGCAAACTAACTGCACTCCATGCGCACCCTTTCCGACATTCTCGAAGAGTATGAATTCCTCGAAGGCGATGACCGTTACGGGTTGCTGATCGAGCTGGGCCGGACGCTGGAACCGATGCCCGATGCGCTGAAAACCGATGCGACTTTGGTGCGCGGGTGTTCAGCCGCAGTGTGGGTCTATCCCGCCTCGCAACAGGAGCAGAAACTCCACTTCCTCGCCGACAGCAATGCCGCGATCACCAAGGGCATCGTCGCGCTGGTGATCGCCGCCGTGCAGGACAAGCCCGCCGCCGAAGTCGCGCAAATGGACGTGATGGGCGCGCTGGCCCCGTTTGACCTCAAAAACCAGCTATCGAGCAACCGCACCCAGGGCGTGCCCAATATGATCGCACTTGTGAAAGGACACGCCGCGCGGTTGGCGGCGGGCTGACCGCCAAACACTCAACAGCCAGCAATGTTTCACGTGAAACATCCGCCCAAAAGCAGACTAACAAGAGTCTAGTGGATTGACTCCAACGTTTGGAACCCCCGGTTACGTGCGGCGATGATTTCGTCGGGGTCCGCCTTCCAGACGAAGGGCTTTGGATGGCTGG